>NZ_CP133261.1:0-324355 GCF_030931715.1 Tissierella sp. MB52-C2 | reverse complement strand
GTTATTACCCCTACCCATTCCATAACAGTCATTACATCTTCAGTATCACGAAAGCTGGAATATCCAGAAGGATTATCTTGAAATTTATTGTTCTTAGTAGTATCATAATCTTTGAAATCCATTTCAACCTCCCTCTCAACTAATATTTTATATACCCATTTATTATAAATTTTCATATATATTTCTAAATCTCCTTATCTAAGATAAGAAGATTTTCATTTTACAGTCTAATATCAATACCATTTCCCTTTTCTTTCTCATTTATATCTTTATCAATCTTTTCTTTATTTTTGCCACCATTTTTATTATACTCTGATTCAACTTTATTTGCTGCTTCCATAAGATATTCTCCATAGATTTGGTCACCTCTGTCAAAAGCTGCTTTTGCCTCTACCTTAGATTCCAATATTATATCTCTAGCTTCTCTTTCACTTTTAGCAACTTTTATCCTGCTTTCTATTTCTTTACGTCTTTTATTTGCTTGTACAGCTTTCTCTAGCCTATCGGGGGCTTTTTCCATAATCATAGCTCTTTCTTCTGCTGTAATATCTTCTCCCCTTGCAATTTTTCTGGCTATTTTATCTAATACTATGGATTCATAGATTCCTTTATACATATTACCTTCAGGTTCTTGGGGTCCTTCTAATTTTTCATTTTTGTCTTGTTTTATACTTGTTGTAAATATATTCTGTCCTGACATGATAATTTTACTATTCCAAAGCTTAAATCCTATGTTTTTTTTATTATTTTGCATAAAGTTATTAATATTAAATTGATTCCCTGTTATTTTCACATTCTCACCCTTTCCCATATATTATCTACCTTATATTATATATCGGCAAAACGGAAAGTAGTTTAATCCTAATTTATAGCTAATTTAAGGAGTCTATATTTATTACAAAATAGACTCCAATGCTATTTTTATATCCTTTTAAATATAATCCACGTCTAAATTAAATACCATAGTCTTGTTGTCTAATAGTCCCTTATCTTGAGACTTTCCAACAAAATCATCACCAAACATTGAATATAGTTCACCTGATATTGTAAGTTCAGGCAGTCGTCCCAATAGCTTTTCTCCATCAGTTAAGAATGCTAATTGCACAGGTGTTCCAAATACTCCTTCCTGTGTAAAATCTCCTCCTGAACCTATGATAACTAATACACCTAACTGTCCATCTAATAATTCCTTTAAAGTCTTATCACTAGATTTTACAACAAGATTCCTAGGTGCTAAGGATGGAAGCTTATCATATTCTGATGAAGCACTTCCTGTAAGGGGTAAATTAAATTGTGATGCAGTTTTTTTATCTGTATATGGAGTTATTATCTTACCATTTTCAATTAAGGTGTATCTGTAATCAGGATTTACTACACCTTCTGCATCGAAAAATTCAATTCTTGTTAATTCTTCTTCCTCTGCACTTTGATATAATGTAAATTTATCACTAAACTTTTTCTCTCCTATGAAATCTTTAAACAATGAAGCACCTGTTCCTACCTTGTATCCGTTCATTTCCTCTATTATTTTCATTAAAGGTAACCCATCATCTACTAAAAAGACTACAGGCTGTTTTCCTTTAATAGGTAGTTCTACCTTGTTTCTATAAGCTGTTAAAGTTTCCCTTATATTGTTTAAAATCTTCTCTCCGCTATATTCCCTATCTACATATCTTAAAAAAGCATCAAATACATTCACAGAATTTTTTTCTTTTATTATAATTCCTGCTCCAACTACTCTATCTATATGAGTTAGATTAATTCCCTTATTATTTATTAACTTAGTTTCAAAGTCTTGGATATAGACATTATTTGAAAAAATAAAATCTGGAAACTCTTCCCTTAATAATTTAAGTAACTCCTCTACTTCTTTTACCAACTCTTCATGGGATAATGCTTCTTTCCTATAGTCAACCTTTTTTACAAGATTAGCAGACGGCTCATAGGGATAAGGTATTTCAAGCTTTAAATTTTCAATTGCTCTTTTTTCCAACTCAGATTCATCTACTTTTCCCACAGCTCCTGCAATACCAATAAATCCATTTTCATACACTCTAAAACCTATTTTAGTAATATCCTTTTTTCTTACAGATTTTATATTTGATTGAAGAATATTTATACTTATTTCTTTGAAATTATTAATATATTTTTCCTTAATCATAGAAACCCCTCCTTACTGTACCGTAATATTTTTTACTCTAATATAAGGACCACCCATACCTACTAGAAGTGGAAATTGCCCCATTTTCCCACAACCTGATAATGAAGAGAAAAGAATTTCTATTTCCTTTGAGATTCCATCTATTTCATATAAAGCCTCCATTACATTACCACTAATAACTGCAATATTTACAGGTTCTGCAATTTTTCCATCTCTTATCATATAAGAAATACTAGGTGCTATGGTAAATGTTGACATACCTGAACCATGTCTTATATCTTCAACTAATATACCTTCTTCTACCTCTGAGATTAGTTCTTCTTTAGTCTTATCTCCAGCTTCAATATAAGTGGTAGTCATTCTCACTATTGGCTCAAACTCAAAACTTAAGGCTCTTGCATTACCTGTTACATTCTCTTTAAGAGATGCAGCTGTCAAACTACTATGAAGTCTCCCTGAAAGGATTCCATCTTTAATAAGATAAGTTTCATTATATTTAGTACCCTCATCATCAAAGGGAACAAATCCACTTCCTAAAATATCTCCCCTATCAACTATAGATAGATTATCTACGCCTACTTTTTTACCAATAGTCCATTCTTTCATCATGGTTTCATCTCCAACCATGAAATCTGCTTCAGATTTATGACCAAAACTTTCATGGGTGAATACTCCCGTTGCTATAGGTGAGAATATGATTGTGTATTTTCCAGGCTTAACAGGTTTGGCATCCCTAGTATAAATAATATCTTTATCTATTTTATCTCTAAGTTTTTCATGTAATAATTTAAGTTCATTAAAGTCTATGGTAGTCTCATCATAGATACTATCTAAAGTCTTGCCGTCTACATTTATAGAATATCTAAAGCCGATAGCACAGGTCTGATAATCAAATCTCAAACCTGCACCTTTGCTGGAAAAAAACTGTTTTGTTATTTTACGGTCAACATATATTGCTCTCCACATTTTTATTTCTTCCATTTCACTTATAATTGGAAAGTATGATTTCAAAAGATCAAGCTTTTCCCCTTGACTAATATTTAATATATCATTATCTTGAAAATATAGAAATTCTCCAGTATTGATTTCGAATTTTCTAACTACAGGGTCTTCATTGATTTTCTCATTTTTCTTAGCCATAAGGGCAAGTTTATCTATTTCTTCTTGAATATTATCTATATCTGTAGTTGAACTGTAGTACCACCTTTCTCCGTCAAATATTCTAATGAATCCACCCTTATGGTTTCTTTTTAAATTTTGTCTTAGTTGTTTATTCTCATAGGTAATTTCACTGATAGAAACATCTTCTAATCTTACATCTGTATAAAGGCTCTCTGGAAAAATATACATCTAATCCCTCCCTAAAGTTTTAGTTGACTAAATATTACTAATATTACAAAATATTGTCAATGAATACTATCTATTATTTTAATTTTTAATATAGTTCCTTGCTGCTTTATAAATTGTATATTAGTAGAAAATAAAATATTCTATATTGATTATGTATCATTGTCACTCTCTCCCATAAGATATATAATAATTTTGAAAGGAGTGTTTCTTATGTCTACTATTAGTTGTGAAGAAATGAAAGCTATGGACTCATATGCTATAGAAAAGATTGGCATTCCCAGTATAGTTCTAATGGAAAATGCTGCTCTTAAAGTAATGGATAATATTGATTTACAGAAGATAAATAGTTTCAATGTAATATGTGGAGTGGGAAATAATGGTGGGGATGGTCTAGCCATAGCTCGTCATCTTATGGTAAATGGAAAAAATGTAAATTTATTTATTATTGGTAATTTAGATAAAGGTACCAAGGACTTTAATATTAATTTAAATATACTTAAAAATATGGAGGTAAAATTTACTCATGTAACTGGAGAAATGGAACTAGAAACTCTTAAAAATTCTCTAATGAAGAATTATTTAACTATAGACTCAATATTTGGAATTGGATTAACACGAAAAATTGAAGGTATATTTAGAGAAGTGATTTCTTTAATCAACGATTATTCAAATAATATTCTTTCAGTTGACATTCCCTCTGGATTAGATGGGAATACAGGAGAAATTCTTGGCATATCTATTAAAGCAAATAAGACTATTACCTTTCATCTAATTAAAAAAGGATTACTAAAAGGCAAAGAATATACTGGAGAAATAATAGTGGAACCTATTGGCATACCCAAACACGCTACTAATGAGATCTTAAATAGACGATAGGGTTGTCTCTTTAGAATACTAAAAAATACTCCTCTCTGAGTTTAGCTATATTTTGCTTTTACCAGAAAAGAGTATTTTTTCTTATGGTTGTTATTCCATAAATTTTAATATTATTTCATATTGAACTTATTCTATAGATTATATTGTTCTTTAACCAAGTCAGACAATCCTACTTTTTCTAATAATTCCATCGGAGCTAAAAATGTAACTGTTGCCGTTCCTGGATATCTGCCAATTTCTAATCCACCTGTTATTGTAGCTCTATTTTTAACTTCAGGTACACTTATCTCTAAAAGATCAGCAGCTCTGCTAAGTCCATTGTCAATAGCTTCGTTTAAGTTTGTACCTGTACCTACAAAACTAATAGGTGCAGTCTTTTCTAGAGTTTTTATTTTCCACATATCTGCCATTCTTTCTGCCTTTTTCATTTCTTCTGGAGTAATTGGTCTAGCTAGATAAGGTAAATCCTCTTTTACAGGTAATATAATTGGGCCATCTATATTTAAATTTTTGATTACTTTTACTTTCAATGTAACCACTGATGATACATCGCAAGTATGACCAGCTATTTCACCATCTCCTTGCATAGCGTGGACATCTCCTACATATACTCCCCCACCTTTTACTTTAACAGGACATATTACAACTGCACCTTCTCTTACTCTATTAACGTCCATATGTCCATCAGTTTTATGTTTAGCCAATTCTTCCTCTGTCAATGCATATTCATGGGGAGCATCTATTAAGAATGATCCAAAATCACCTGCGTTATGAGAGTCTGGCATAGCTTTAGATGGTGTTGTACCAAGTTGCCCTATAAATGGCTTTAATCTAGAAATACTTCCTGCTATATCGTGTGGAGCAAAAGTAAGTATAGGGTTTTGAATAGAATTATCTGGAGTTGCCATGTATGATTTTGCCTCTCCGGCAACTTCTTCTGCCATCTCTTTAGTTAATGTAACTCCTACTGTTTTATCTTCATTAAATGCCATTGTATATCCATTAGTGAATTGAAAAGGTGCGATTTCCTCACCACAATTTGCACAATGTACTGCTGTATATCCAATACCTACTAGTTTAGTTTCTGGATAAAGTCTTTCACATTTTGGGCATCTTCCTGCAACAAAGGGGTCTCCTACAAAGTTTTCTGGAACTGTAGATTCATTACCTGATGATGCTACAGTAGATGTTACTGTAACGGATTTAATATATATTGCAATAGCGTCTCCTACTTCTGCATTTTCAACATATACTGGTTTTGTTACCTCATGTCCTCCTCTTAGTGCTGGTGTTATCATTGGTCCCCAGCATCCTGGTGCAGTATTCGCAACTATTAATCCACCATCTTTTACTGGTCCTAACATTTCTTTATTTGGATCTAATATTCCATTAGTAAATTCATTAACAAATACATACTCTCTCAACATATCTATATCCTCCTTGAATGTTTCTGAAAATTAATTATATAAGTTATCTTATGACTAATATGAACATAATAATATTCTAGTTATAATAAATAAAACAACAATATTTGTTCACTATTTATTTTATCCCATCCTAATATTCCCATTTTCAAATTCATCTATGCAATAACATAATCAGTTCCCAAGGATTCCTATTTTAAATTGTATATCTATTCTTTTATTTCCATTTCTAAAAGTGCCATCCCAAGAGATTTTCCATGTTTATCAACAGCAAGGCTTCTTGTGACACCTCCGCCTAAAGAATCTTCAAGTACAAAGTTAAATGCACATATATTATCAAGTTCATATCTTTTGACTCCGCCAAAACATATTTGAGAAAAGAATTCTTCTACCTTTTCTGCAGTTAAAAACTCTTTAAGCATAGGATAGTCCTTTTCATCATAAGGAATAACTGCAATATTTGACATATTGCCTTTATCTCCAGTTCTAGTATGTGCTATTTCTTTAAGTTTCATTTTTATACCTCCCAATAAGTTATATCAGTAGCTATATCTTCCTTCGGAATAATCATTGCGCCAATGGATAATACCTGTCTCACCCTAGATTCTACTCCTGAAGAGCCTGCAGGCCCATTTGTATAAAGATAATCTAATTCTTGGGATATAAGCATTGCATCTTCATAAGTCTTTGTTCTTCCACTTATCCTAAGTCTTATCTCGCTATGTTCCTCCGGTGCAAATCTATCTGAAATATTTGTTTTATACAAAGAGTTATAACCTATATAATCGACTCTGTACTCATCTATATTTGCTTTTACTATTTCTAATCGTTTTTCAATTATATCGGCACACAATTTTGCACGAGAAAGTGAATTTAAACCACCAAAACTTACTTCCCCTTCTCCAATATAACAATCACAATATCCTATATTTACTTTATAAGTATCAGGCACTCCTTTAGACACAGCTCCTGTTACAAGTACAACATCCTTCTCAACCTGTTTAAAATTAACATTAGTAAAGTCCACCATGGCATTGGGAGTAATATAGCAGGCTGGATCTGTTATTTCATATAACAACTGCTCTTTACATGTACGGGGAGATACCTCTCCACCTGACCCCTTCACCTTAGTAACTATAAAATCTCCAGTTTCATCGATTTCAGCAATTGGATGGCCTAAAATATGAAGATTTTCCACATCTTTATATCCTGGATCTGCAAAATATCCACCTGTAACTTGTCCTCCACATTCTAAAAGATGTCCTAGTAAAGTGGCTTGTCCTATTTTATGTAAATCATTTTCAGTCCAGCCAAATTCATGCATCATAGGTCCTACAAATAATGCCACATCTGCAACACGTCCTGTAATTACAATATCCGCTCCATTATCAAGTGCTTCTTTTATTGCTTCTGCTCCTAAATATACGTTTGCAGATATTATTTCAGCGTCAAGTTCACCAAGAGTTTTTGTACTTTGCCACATGACCATAGATTTGTACTTCTCTAAATTATGGGTCAAATCATCTCCTGAAACCATGGCAACCTTAATATTAGTAATATTCAACTCTTTTGCGACTTTTAATATAATATCAACAGCGGCACTAGGATTTGCCGCACCCATATTAGTAACTATCTTTACTTCATTTTCCTTTGCTTGCTTTAAAATCCCTCTCATTCTTGGTTCAAGCATAGGAGTATATCCCTTTGATGGATCCTTTAGTTTTTGTTGCTGATTATTTGCAATTGTCCTTTCTGCAAGACATTCAAATACAATATAATCTATATCTCCCTTTTCCACCAATTCTATTGCCGGTTCCAGTCTATCAAAGGAACATCCTGCTCCACAACCTATTCTGATCTTTTTCATACTTAAACTCCTTCCTTTAAATGTAGCCACAGTAGAACAAATCCACTGTGGCCGCACTTATATTTCTTATTTATTTTCGTTAAGAGTCCAAAACAATATCCTCTTTTTTAACTTCTCAAATAAAAGCATAACGATGACAATAAAGCATCCCATAAATAATAATCCAGCAATTACCCTTGCATAATCTGAGAAATCTGCATAATATTGGATAAAATATCCAAGTCCAGAATTCGTTGCAAACATTTCAGCTATTGCAAGTAAAATAAATGCAAAGTTTAAAGCTGTTCCTGCTCCAGCTAAAATAGATGGGGCAGCGGCAGGCAAGATCACATTAAATAGCTTTTTATATCCCCTTAATTCTAATACTTTAGCATTATCCAAATATTTTTGATCTATTAGAACTATTCCATTTATAGTACCATTTAAAAAGGGCCAAAAGCATCCTATAAATATAACTGCCACAGATGACAAATAAAATGTTGGCATAATAGCAATAAGATATGGAGTCATCATAGATGGTGGAATTGGATTAAGAGCAAATATGATTGGCTTTAGAGTCTTGTTCAGCCTTGGATTAGTACCTATTAAAATTCCTAATAAGATGCCAGAAAAAGCAGCACCAAAATATCCCGGTATCAGAAGTTTTGAAGAACTAATGAGGCTTTCCAATAATTTAGGCATAGAATCATAAAATTTAGGCCCAATTTTTAAGAAACCAGGAAATAATACTGGGTCAAGAATATTATAAACATCAGTAGCAAGTGTATAAATTAAAAATGCTGCAATTATAATTATAATAGTTCCCATATAATTTTTAATATTTCTTTCGTCTTTTAACATTTAATCTCACCTATTATAGATAATAATATCTAGTTCTTAAAACTAATCTAAAGCTTCAGAATTATAATTTACAAATTTGTCTTGAAGTTCCTTATAGAATGACTCCTCTGGATTTTCAGCTGTAAGTTCATCTAAAGCTTCTTTATATATTTCAATATTAATATGGTCATTTACATCTATATCAGCTGGATCAATGTATTCCATATCAATTAAACGATTCCACATATAGCGGATTCCATTACTCTTAGGATCTGTATCAAAAACTTGATTTGTTTCAAGAAGCATAGTTCTTGCATTTTCTTCGTCTAGTTCAAGGTACTCCATATTTAATTTAACTGCATATTCAGGATCTTCATTTAATACTTTCTCAGCACGTATATATGAACGTAAAAATGCTTTTACAGTATCTCTATTTTCATTAATCCATGTTGTATTTGCAACTGGTCGACAACATACATGAACTGGATCCCAGAACTCATTACTCCAAGCTATTGTTTTAAGACCTGCTTCAAGAGATTGTAAATATGTTGAGTTTGTACCTATACCAATATCTGCATTACCAGATTTAACAGCTTCCAATACTTCACTTGGCTTTTTAAATTCAAGTATAGTTACATCATTTTCCAAATCATAGCCTGCTTCTTTCATAGCACCACGCCATACTATATCAGGGGTATACATTCTTGCTGTAGCAACTTTTTTACCTACAAATGATTCTAATCCCTTATACTCTAAATCAGATACGGCATAAACAGGCATACCTCCAGATAAATATCCTCCAAATATTGTAAAATCTGCACCATTTGTAACATATGTAAGAGGTGCAGCAGTTCCAAAGGAAACAGCCATATCAATCTTTTTTGATTGTAGAGCTGTTAATGCATCTGTTGAGTTAGAAAATGGAACAAGCTCCATTTCAATGCCTTCCTCTGCAGCAATACCCTTATCAATAGCAATAAATCCTAAGATATTTCCTGTTCCAGGATTATAAGCAACTTTTATCTTGCTCAACTCTTTTTCTCCAAGTGTTTCTGATACTTGTGTATCATCTTCTCCTATATCTTTTCCTCTACTGCCGCAGCCAGCCAAAACTCCTGCTAATATAAGTATAGCAAGTGTTAATGTAATAAAACGTATTTTCCTCTGTCCCATCTTATGATCTCCCTTCAGTTAATTTCTCTTCGATATCTTTATTTATAATGTGGATAAGCCTGTTTCGTAATTCTAAGATTTCCTTATTTTTAAACAAAGAGTCTCGGTCAATTTTTTCTCCTTCCTTAAAGGAATGTGTGTAAATGATTTTGCTAGGACTTGAACCGAAAACAAATATTTTTGTAGATAGAAGTAAGGCTTCATCAACATCATGGGTAACAAATAAAACAGTTTTTCTGTTCTCCTTGTCCTTCCGCCAAAGATCTAATACCAAGTCCTGTAATTTAGCACGGGTAACGGCATCTAAAGCACCAAAGGGTTCGTCCATAAGTAAGATTGGAGGATCTAAGGCAAAGGATCTACATATAGCAGAACGTTGACGCATACCTCCAGAAAGTTCATTTGGATATTTATCAAATGCAGATCCTTCCAATCCTACCTTTTTCAAATAATAGAGAGCACGTTTTTTTAATTCCTTCTTACTATCATTCTTAAACTTTTGCTGTAAAGAAAGCACAATATTTTTTCCTGTAGTTAGCCATGGAAATAAACTATAATCTTGAAAAACTACACCCCTATCCAGACTTGCCCCTTGTAATGGCTTGTCTCCAATATAAATAGTACCTAAATCGGGTTCTGATAATCCTGCCATCAATCTAAGAAAAGTGCTTTTACCGCAACCAGATTGACCTAACAGACAAACAAAGTCTCCGGCTTCTATTTTCATATTTATATTTTCAAGAATAGGTTCCTTGCCATATGAAAACCTAATATTTTCAACTGTAATGTCATGCATAATCAACCCTCCCAATGCAACTATATGGTACTAATATTTCAAATTACCGATACAATTTTATTGTATTTATTAATCCAAGTCAAATTGTAAATAGCTATATGGCTTCCTTTACACATAGATTATATCTATAGTGAGAACCAAGTCATTATTCAGTAAAACAGATATAAAAATTGATATAAGGAGTAAGATTCTCTTTTTTAAAATTAGCTATAATATAATATATTTATAAAATTAAACTAGGATAAAATTTAATGTTAGATTTATTTATGAAAAGAAGAAGCATTAGAAAATATAAGGATCAGTAAATAGAAAAAGAAGTATAGGACAAGATATTACAAGGTGCTTTAACTTCACTATCTGGAAAAAATCAAAGATCTTAGGAGCTTATTATAGATTCAATATTTGGAATTGGATTAACACGAAAAATTGAAGGTATATTTAGAGAAGTGATTTCTTTAATCAACGTTTATTCAAATAATATTCTTTCAGTTGACATTCCCTCTAGATTAGATGGGAATATAGGAGAAATAATAGTGTAATCTATTGGAATACCTTAAAAGGTTACTAATGAAATATTAAAAAGGATGGGCTAAGCCATCCTCTGTTATCCCTTTGAAGGTACAAATGGCACTATCCTTGCAGCTAAATTTGATATAGGCATTGATTGGAGAACTACTTTACCGGGACCTATTAATCTTACAAGAAATAATCCTTCCCCTCCAAATAAAACATTTTTCATTCCCTTAATTGTTTCTATTTCATACTTTACACTTTCTTCAAATAAGAATACATGTCCTTGATCTACTAGCATTGCTTCACCTGGGTTTAAGTTGTATTCAGTTAAAGATCCATCTGCTTCTAGGAATAAATCTCCATATCCTGAAAATCTTTGTAAAATAAATCCTTCTCCTCCTAGCAAACCTGAGGAAAACTTTTTAGTAAATACAGTCTGGAATTCAACACTAGTTTCTGAAGCTAGATATGCTGATTTCTGTCCTATTAAAGTTTGACCTTCCATTTTTATATGTCTTATTGTTCCTGGCAATGATGAAGCAAATACAATTTCTTGATTATCAGTTTTTGCCGTATAAAGATTAAAAAACATGCTCTCTCCAGAAAACATTCTAGCTATACCTTTCATGATACCACCTGATGCAGTTTCAATATCAAACCCATCTGTCATCCAAGACATAGCCCCTGCACTAGTTTTTATAGTTTCTCCTCTATTAAGTACACATCTAAGTACTGGATAATCTCCTTCTATTGAATATTTCATGTTGCTACCTCCGCTAAATTATTGTTTTATGTCCATATATATATTTTACATGATTTTTTAAATTTCTTCTATAAATTTATTCTATTCTATATGTCAGCTTATTATTTTTTTCTATTAGTCAGCTATTTTAAACTCTAGTATAATTAATTTGTAGATTATAACTTTTGTTTTATATATTTATAAATTTAAATTGGAGGAATTTAAGATGAAAAGTCCTAGAGAATATTTAGCTGATTTCAATAATGGTATGTCAAGTGTTGCAACAACAAATCCAGAACAATTGTCTGCCTTTGGCAACTTTACAAATACTGTATTTAAAGATGGTACTATTGATTTAAAGAAAAAAGAATTAGTAGCTATTGGTATTTCCGTATATAGTAGATGTGAATATTGCATAGTTGGACATGCTTACAACGCTTTAAAAACAGGTTTAACTAAGGAAGAAATAATGGAAGCTGCAATGGTTGCAATTGCATTTGGTGGCGGTCCATCCCTTGCTTATACTGTAACCTTATTAAAGAATTCATTAGAAGAATTTGCTAAAGACTTCGAATAATATCAATAAATTAATAAACTACCTAAATTAGGTAGTTTATTAATTTATATAGACTATAGGACATTTCCAATCCTCTGACAAGCATCCTATCTATTGATAAGGTATTTTGCTTCCTTCTTCTAACCCAAATTCATTTTATATTGTTCACACCATACCATATGATCATTAACCATGCCTATGGCCTGCATAAAAGAATAGCAGATTATTGAACCCACAAACTTAAATCCACGAGCATATAAATCCTTACTTATAGCATCAGAAATCTCTGTACTTATAGGCACCTGAGATATTTCTGTCCATGAATTTATTATTGGCTGGTCATCAACAAATCTCCAAATATAACTATCAAAAGAGCCATAATCTTCCTGAATGCGTAAGAATGCTTGTGCATTGGTAACTAATGCATTTATCTTAGCTTTATTGCGAATAATATTTGGGTTGAGTAATAATTGTTCCTTTTTCGCTATATCATATTTAGCGATTATTTCAGGATTAAAGTTGTCAAAGGCTAATCTCATATCCTCTCTCTTGTTCAGAATTGTATTCCAACTGAGTCCTGCCTGCATACCTTCCAATATAATCATTTCAAATAATTTATTATCATCATGAACAGCTTTTCCCCATTCATTATCATGATATTCAATATCTATATCTTTTTTTGCCCAAGGGCATCTTTTAATTTCCATATTTTCTCCTTATATATCTATTTATACTTATATGTATCTTTATCTTATACCCTATAATACCATATTATAAAAAAGACTTCTAAAAAAACATAATAAAGGAAGTGTTTTTTGAAACTTGTTTAGGTCAGATTGAGTTCTTAATTAGAAAAATACCAAAGTAGAACTTTCCTATTCGTTATAAATAATCTATGTTATAATATTCTTACAATACCAAAATAAGGAGTGATACCATGTTAGATTTACTTATGAAAAGAAGAAGTATTAGAAAATATGAGGATAGAGAAATAGAAAAAGAAGCACTAGATAAAATTTTGCAAGGAGCGCTCACCTCTCCTTCTTCTAAGAATAGAAGACCTTGGGAACTTATAGTAGTTGACAATAAGGAGAACTTAACAAAACTAGGTGACTCAAGAGGTCATGCTTCAGCTCCTATAAAAAATGCACCTTTAGCAATTGTTATAGCTGCTGACTCTCAAATTAGTGAGATTTGGATAGAGGATTCCTCCATTATAGCTACTGTTATTCAACTAATGGCAGAGTCCTTAGGTATTGGTTCTTGTTGGATTCAAGTAAGAAATCGACTTACTCCGCAAGATGAAAGTGTAGAGGATTATGTAAAAAATGTATTAAATATTCCTGAAAAATATAATGTTGAATGTATGATTTCCCTAGGTTATCCTTCAGAAGAAAAAAGTCCTCATAATAACGAAGCTCTTCCTTATGCCAAAATACATTATAATAAATTTTAAAAAGGCGACTATGGTCGCCTTTTCTATGCTTCACCTAAATAAGCTTTTCTTACTCTGTCATCATGTAATAAATCCTTAGCATCTCCTGTAAATAGAATTTTTCCTGTTTCTATTACATAGCCTCTATCTGCTGTTTGTAATGCAACATTAGCATTTTGCTCCACAAATAAAAATGTTAGTCCTGTTTTTTGATTTATTTCTTTGATAGATTCAAATATCTCTTCAATAACTATTGGTGCTAATCCCATGGAAGGTTCATCTAGCATTAGTAGTTCCGGAGCTGATAGCAATGCTCTTCCAATAGCTAACATCTGCTGTTCTCCACCACTTAGAGTTCCACCATATTGTTTTGTTCTTTCTCTTAATCTAGGGAACATATTATATACAAACTCAAGGTCTTCCTTTATTTTGTCCTTATCATTTCTTAAATAAGCACCCATTAAAAGGTTTTCTTCTACTGTTAGGGCAGTAAATATTCTTCTTCCCTCTGGAACATGAATAAGTTTTTTAGCTACTATTTTTTCTGCACTTAAATTACTTATTTCTTCATCTTTATATTTTATACTACCTTGAGACTTTATTAGGTTAGATATGGCTCTTAGGGTGCTGGTCTTTCCTGCACCATTACTTCCAATTAAAGTAATTATTTCTCCCTTTTTTATTTCAAAGTTTAATCCTTGTAAGGCATGTATCCCACCATAATATACGTTTAAATCTTCAACCTTTAACATTACTTAGCACCTCCTTTACCTAGATAAGCTTCGATTACTCTATCATTACTTTGTATTTCATGTGGTAATCCTTCTGCTATTTTATTTCCATATTCTAGTACAGAGATTCTATCGGATATACCCATTACAAGTTTCATATCATGTTCTATAACTAAAATAGTATTTCCTCTATCTCTAATTTTCTTTATAAGGTTTGTCATTTCAACTTTTTCACCTGAGTTCATACCTGCTGCCGGTTCATCAAGTAAGATTAGCTTAGGCTCTGTCGCCAACGCTCGGGCGATCTCTACTCTTCTTTGATAACCATAGGGAAGGCTTACAGCTATTTCATCTTTCAAATGAGTCAGCTCTAAGAATTCTAAAATATCCATTACTTTCTCTTCAACTTCTTTCTCCTCTTTTATAAGTTTAGGAGATTTCAATATAGTAGCCAGCAGATTTGAAGATGTTCTACAATATTGACCTACCATTACATTTTCAAGAACTGTCATAGTGCTAAAGAGTCTTATATTTTGAAACGTTCTGCCTATACCCATTTTTGTTATTTCATAAGGTTTAGACTTCTTTACCTTTTCTCCTAAAAATGCAACTTCCCCTGCTGTTGGCTCATATATTCCAGTAATAGCATTGAAAAAAGTAGTTTTTCCCGCTCCATTTGGTCCTATTAGACTTACTATTTCACCTTTATCTATATGGAAATCTACATTATTTACAGCAGTTAATCCACCAAAACGCATTGTAATTCCTTTAGCTTCGAGAATTCTCATGCTTTGCACCTCCCTTTAGACTAGACATGCTGATCATTCCTTGAGGTCTTACTATCATCATCATTACTAAAAGTATTCCGTATATTGCATATCTATAAGTGGATATACCTCTAAGTGCCTCAGGTAATATTGTAAGTATTGTTGCACCTACAATGATTCCTGGAATACTTCCTACTCCTCCTAATACTACCATAGTAAGCATTACTACAGATTCCATATATGTGAAGTTATCTGGATTTACATAGTGGATGAATGAAGCAAATACTCCTCCTGCAAGTCCTGCTATTGCTGCCCCTAAAACGAATGCTAAGATTTTTAGAAATGTTGGATTTATTCCCATTGCTTCAGCTGCTACTTCATCATCTTTTACTGCTACTAACCCTCTTCCAAGTCTTGAATTTAATAATCTATAGGATATAAATATAGTTAAAAGAGCTAGTATATATAATATATAATAATATCCTGTATTACTACTTATGGTATAACCAAATATCTTAGGTGATGGAATTCCTGGTATACCGGCTGGTCCTCTTGTAAAGGATGCCCAGTTGATTAAAACTAATCTTAGGATTTCACTAAACCCTATGGTAGTAATAGCTAAATAGTCTCCTTTTAACCTTAAAGTAGGAATACCTAAGAGTAATCCAAATATTGCAGAAACTATTCCACTGCAAACTAATGCAATCCAAAATGGTACATTATACGTTACTGTAAGAATAGCAGTAGTATAAGCTCCTACAGCATAAAATGCTGAGTGTCCCATTGAAAGCTGGCCTGCAAATCCGAGAACAAAGTTTAAGCTTAGTGCCAATACTATATATATAAGTACCAATACACTTGTCCTTAGTGCATAGGTATTGTTGGCCAAAACTAAAGGTAATAATGCTCCTAATACTAAAAATCCTAAACTTGCAACTTTTCTATTCTTATTATTTAAATTCATAAACTTCTTTGTACCTAGGTCAAATACTTTTGAAAGTACGATTATTCCTAAATATAATATTCCTGAATATAGTATTAAATTTAATAAAACTCTCGAAATATTACCCATTCTTCTCCACCTCCTATACCTTTTCTTTAATGCCCTTACCTAATAAGCCTTCAGGTTTTAGAATAAGGATAATTATTAAGATTATAAAAGCTATGGCATCTCTATATCCTGAAGAGATATATCCTGCACCTAAACTCTCTGATACTCCCATTATAATACCTCCAAGCATTGCACCTGGAATACTACCTATACCGCCTATTACAGCTGCAATAAACGCCTTTAATCCTGGTACATAACCCATCATAGGATATGCTGCCTTATAGTATATTGCAACTAAAGTACCTGCAGCAGCTCCAAGGGCTGAACCAAGTCCGAAAGTAAAGTATACTATTTTATTTGTATTGATTCCCATAAGCCTTGAAACATCCATATCTTGAGATACACATCTCATGGCACGTCCTATTCTTGTATATTGTACTATATAAGTTAATATTGCAACTAAAACAATTGTTGTACCTAAAATTATTAACTGAATAGTATTAACTCTTATTCCTAAAAAACTAAATACCTTATTGTTGATTACATTTGGAAATGATTGAGTCTCTGGACCCCATATAAGCATGGCAAAGTTCTCCAAGAATATTCCCATTCCTACTGCAGATAAAAATAGATTTATCTTAGGTGCCTTAAATACAGGACTATAAGCAAATTTTGCTATGGCTATACCAAATATAGATGCGCCAGCCATTCCAAATAAGAAAGCAAGGGCTATTGGCATATTAAATAGTGTCAATCCTGTATATGTTAAGAAAGCACCAATCATATAAACATCACCATGGGCAAAGTTTATAAGTCTGATGATACCATAGACCATAGTAAATCCTATAGCAGTTAGGGCATAAATACTACCTAAAGCTATACCATTACTTAAATGCTCCATAAACATATCTTTTCACTCTCCTTTGTGTGCATAGGAGGCCTTTAGGCCTCCATAGTTTTAGTTTAATTGATCCTCTGATAAAACAATTTGTCCATCTTTAACTTCTAATATTAAAATACTTCTTGTTACATCATTATTTTCAAAGGATATTGGTCCTGCTACTCCAGGGAACTCCTTAACTTCTTGTAAATATTTAGTTATACCATCTCTTGTTGCTCCATTTTGTTTCATACCTTCAAGAATAAGTTTTGCTGAGTCATAAGCTAATGCTGCATAGTTATCAGGTTCTTTATTATATTTAGCTCTAAATGATTCTACAAATTCCTTTGTTCCTGGGAACTCTACATCTTTGTGGAAGAAAGCTGCGAATCTTATTCCTTCAACTGCATCTCCACCTAATTTAATTAATTCATCTGAACTGATTCCCTCTGTTCCTATCATTGGAACATTTAATCCTGCTGGTCCTGCCTGTTGTGCTATTAAAGCTGTCTCTACATAATATCCTGCAACAAACATTATATCTGGATTTTCACCTTTAATTTTTGTAAGCTGAGGGCTGAAGTCTTTTGATTGTCCTTCAAAATATGTTTCTGATGCTACAACTTTTCCGCCTAGACCTTCAAACTCTTCTGTAAAGTCATTTTTAAGTCCTGTACCAAAATCGTTGGCTGTAAACAATATTGCAGCCTTTTTCTTACCTAATACATTGTAAGCATATTGTGCTAAGTTTTTCGCCTGTGTAGTATCTGTTAATGATATACGATATAAATGAGGTGTACTTCCATCAGTTATTTGTTTATTAACTGAGTCTGTAATAACTGGTATACCAGCAGCCTCATAAATTCCCCTTGCTGCTAATGTACAAGAACTGTTCCAGTGACCAATTACTGCTAAAACTTTATTATCTCCTGCAAACTTTTGAGCTACGTTTGGTGCTTCTTTAGGATTTCCTGTATCGTCACCAACAATTAATTTTACTTGTTTACCATCAATACCACCTGCTTTATTTACTTCATCTAATGCTAATTCTATTGCTTTAACTTTCATATCACCAAATTGAGCTGAGTCACCTGTCATAGGGTTAGCTGATGCTATATATAATTCTGTAGAGTTGCTGTTTCCTCCACCCCCACCACTACATGCAGATAGTGAAACTACTAAGATCAACATAATTGCTATAAAAGCGTTTTTTTTCATTATTAATCCTCCTTATTTTTTAGAAATCTTTATAGACTCTATATTTTTCTATGCCACTATATATAGCAAATTCTGTGCCAAATTTTTATACTGTTATTTTTATTATAATAAGGGATTTAGCTATGGAAATAATAGATATATGAAATAATAACTATGTAATTAATTCATACTATGAAATTTTTTCATATAAAGGTATAATAATATTAAATCTATTCTAATAGTTTGAGGTGTGAAATGTACAAGAGACAAAGTTTAATTATATTGATAATTATATTTTCCATATTTACCCTTGGATTTACTAATGATATACAGGATATTAAAATGAAACCTCTTAAAATAGGCGGAGATAATAATTATCCACCTTATGAATTCATAGACAATAACCAAAACTTCAGAGGATTTAATGTAGATATAATAAGAGCTATAGCCATAGAATTGGGATTGGAAATTGAGTTAATACCTAATGATTGGGATAATACTATGATTTCTTTAAAAAATGGAGAGATAGATGGTATTCAAGGTATGACAATAACTCCCGAACGTAGCAGAACCTATGATTTTACTGAAGAAATAGTTATAAACTCTCAAAATATTTTTGTTCTGAAAGATACTAGCTATATAAAAGATATTAGAGACTTAGATGGGAAAAGAGTAGCTATCCAAGCAAACGATGTTACTAATGAAATCATTAGATCCATTCCTAATCTAGATATTATAGAAAAAGTAAATCAATTAGAGGCCCTAGAATCCTTATTATCTGGGGAAGTAGATGCCTTTATAGGAAATAGACTCACTGGAATTTTTTATGTTCAAACCTTTGATTTAACAGAAACCGTTAAAATAGTAGGAGAACCCCTTTATACTACTAAATATAGCATTGCAGTAAAAAAGGGAGATACTGAACTTTTAAATATTCTAAATACTGGTTTGAAAGCCATCAAAGATAATGGAACCTATGATAAAATCTATACCAAATGGTTTGGTGAGAATATTTTTGATGTAAGTCAGAAATGGAAAAATCTTTTCTCCACTGCTTTAGTAGCTCTTCTTCTTTCTAGTATCTTCATATATGTTATATATTATTGGAATAGAAGGCTAAAGGAAGAAGTAGACATTAGAACTAAAGAAGTAATTGCCTTAAATAATATTGCAATGCAAAATGATAAAATGCAATCATTGGGAAAGTTATCTGCCAGTATTGCTCATGAACTTAGAAATCCATTGACTTCTATAAAAGCTTTCGTTGATTTAATTCCCTTAAAATATGAGGATGAAAGATTTAGAGACGAGTTGATTAAAGTAGTTCCAAATGAAGTTAAAAGATTAGATGAGCTAGTTAGTTCTTTATTAGATTATTCAAAGCCCAAAAGCCCAAAGCCATCTAAAATCATATTGGATAATATTTTGTCTGAAATTTTAACATTACTCAAACAAAAAATTAGAGAAAAAAATATTCAAATATTTACTAAGAGTACGGATATTTGTTTTTATGCAGATATACCTCAAATGAAGCAAATTCTTATTAATATTATTCTCAATAGTATTGATGCTATAGAAGATAATGGTAAAATAGAAATATCAGGATCTGTGGAAAATTCTAAGGCTGTCATAAAAATTAAGGACAATGGAATTGGAGTACCTGATGAAATGTTAAATAAATTATTTGATCCCTTTATTACTTCTAAAAAAACCGGCTATGGTATAGGTCTTTCAGTAACCCATAGGCTAGTCAATGAAAATAATGGGGAAATAAAATTAAATAGTGAACTTAGTAAAGGAACTGAGGTTATTCTTTATATGCCTAGAGTTTTACAAATTGGAGATGATAACAATGTATAATATCTTGGTAATAGATGATGAGGTGTCAATTCTTACTGCCTTAAGATTTGCACTGGAAGATCATTTTAATGTATATACGACTACAGACGTACCTGAAGGTCTAGATATTATTAATAACAAGGATATAGACTTGGTTTTGCTTGATCAATATTTAGGTGACTATAAGGGAATAGAAGTATTAAATACTATTAAATCTCAAAATAATAGGGTTATTGTAATTGCCATGACTGCCTATGGCTCCATTGAAGATTCCATTGAAGCTATTCAAAGGGGGGCTTATTATTATATTACTAAGCCATTGGATATAAATGGTTTAATATCTTTAATAAATAAAGCTTTAGAATACCAATCTCTATCTGATGAAGTTCAGGATTTAACACGAAAAATCAATGAAGATAAATTTGATCTTAAAATGGTATCTTCCAGCCATGCCATGAATGAAGTATTTAAAATGATCGATAGAGTCAAAAATGTAGATATTAATGTTCTAATATCTGGAGAATCAGGCACTGGAAAAGAACTTATTGCTAGGGCTATTCACGAAACCAGCAGACGAAAAAATCAAAATATGGAAATTATAAACTGTGCTGCCATTCCACATAACCTTCTGGAATCCGAATTATTTGGATATGAAAAAGGAGCTTTTACTGGAGCTAATAATAAATACAAAGGAAAATTTGAACTGGCAGATAAGGGAACTTTATTCTTAGATGAAATTGGAGATATGGATTTACAACTTCAGGCAAAACTATTAAGGGTTATTCAAGAGAAAACCATTACTCCCCTTGGAAGTGAAAAATCTATACCTGTTGATTTTAGACTAGTGGCTGCGACTAACTTAAATTTAATCGCAGAGGTAAAGAAGGGTAATTTTAGAGAAGATTTATTTTTTAGACTAAATGTAGTAAATATTGAAACTCCTCCTCTAAGAAATAGAAGAGACGATATTCCAGCTCTAACAAAACATTTTATAAATAAATATAGCAAAGCCTTTAATAAAGACGTGACCGGTATAAGTCGTACTGCCATAGAAGTATTGGAAAACCACGATTATCCAGGAAATGTACGTGAACTTCAAAATATTATTGAAAGAGCTGTTGCATTGACAGATAAAAATATCATTCAAGTTCAAGATTTACCAAATGAAATCATACCTAATACCCATAGAGTTGCCTTGAGTGAAAATGTCCCTATTTATATTGGTGACACCATAGAATCTGCAGAACAAAAACTTATTCTTGCCACTTTGGAATATTGTGATAATAATAAAAGGAAAACTGCCCAAATGTTAGGTATGAGTGAAAGACATCTTTACAATAAATTAAATCAATATAATTTAAAAAATTGAGGAAATCACAGTGATTCCCTCAATTTTTTATTTTTTAAATTTCCTTAAATCTTCTTCATCATCTATATCCATGCCTGGCTTTTCTTCTTCTATATCTACTATTTTTACCTTATCCATGTTCCCTTTTACAATGTCTCTAGCCCCTTTATCTCCCACTATCTTTAGAATTTCTTCCTTATATATGGATGAAATAATCATTGGCATACCTCGATTTCCATTATAATAAGGCACTAATATAGGTAGATCTGATTCTTTATATTGGTAGATTAATTGATTTATTAATTCTGATGTAATAAATGGCTGATCTCCTACTAAAAACATATACTCAGTATGTGAAGAATTCATTACTCCTAATTTCAGTCCCTGTGACTGACCCAAATGAGCATTTTCGTTGTAACAAGTTTTTATATTATATTTTTCGCCTATTCTTTTTACTTCTTCCGTCCTGTAGACTAAAATTATTTCATCTAGATTTGATTCTATACATGCTTTAATAACTCTTTCTATTATTTTTTCTCCCCCTATATCTATAAGCAGCTTATCTTTTTTCATTCTCCTTGAAAAACCTGATGCTAAAATAATTCCTGTAATCATTTTCCTATCCTACTTTATAGTCTTAATCAGTGAGTCTAAGGCAAGTCCAATTTCGTAAAGCCTGCCTTTTTCATCTGTAAGGGTTAGAAACTTAAATAATTTTCCATCTTCTACTCTTTTTTTAATTGGGGTTACTATGTATTCCTTATTGCCTCTCTTAAATTCATTAAAACTTGGATCTGCTTCATATAGATTTAATCCTATGGCAGATTTTTCATTAGTATATTCTACAGCTCCCTTTGAGTCTGTAATATATATGGCATCTACTCCTGTATCCTTCATTAATTCTTTTATCATATTATCATTTATATTTTTATTACTTAGAAAATACTCTTTTACTTTATGGGCTTGTTTTACCATCTTTTCTTCCATAACTCTACCTACTACAAATTGCTGCATAGCATAGACATAGGTTTTGATTTTTTCCACTACATCATTTAGATTCTTTGATCTATTATGTTGTGATATTGTTTCTTCTGTAGTCTGTACTATTTGAGCCGTTGTTTCTTCTGAAAACTCATGTATTCTAGTTACGTTAGTTACAATTTCTTCAATCATAGAATTATTTTCCCCTGTGGATTCCTTTATACCTTCTAAGCTTTCTTTACCTAGATTTAGTGTTTCTATAATTCCTATAAATTCTTGATTTGTCTTTTCCATTACTCCACAGTTTTCATCCATATAATCCATTTCACTTTCCATGGAATTAGAGATAAAGACTATATCATCCTTTAGCCTATGGATTACTTCCTCTATTTTCTTAGATACAGTTTCTGTTTCATTTGCCAACTTTCCTACTTCATTGGCTACAACGGAAAATCCTTTTCCTTCCTCTCCTGCCCTAGCTGCTTCTATAGATGCATTTAGGGAAAGCATCTTTGTCTGATTAGATATTTTATTTATTAAATCCACTAAATTTACTACTTCATCTAAATAGTTTCTTAATTCTACTACCTTTTTAGCATTATTTTCTAACATGGATTTAGAGTTTATTATTCTATCTTCTATGGCGGTTATTTCCTCTATTCCTTCTTGAGCTGTAGTAATAGAACTTGATATAAATTGAATCTTATCTATTACATCATTATCTATATTTTTCATAGACAAGTGAATTTTGTCTGCAAGATTATTGGTTTCATTAAGCATTTGGCTTTGCTCCACTGCATTGGAATCAGCTATTTCTACTGATGTAGCTATTAGCTCTGCACTTCCTAAAGATTCCACAGCCAAAGTAGTTAGGTCTTCACATATATTAAATATCTCTGTAGATATTTCCACTTGTGTTTTTAAATTATCCCTTACCTGTCTATATACTTGATGAATCTTTTCCCTAGCCTCATGGGATATATCTATGTTCTCTGTAAGGTCAAAATCTAAATTATTAATATTAGATAAATGATTTATGATTTCTTTCATTCCCCCATTACCTTTTACTTTTAATAGAACTAAGGATAATCCTAGTGAAAACAATACAGTTAATACAATTTGCATAATCTGCGATTCAAAATATAGGCTAGTAAAATAACTAGCCACCATAAATATAGTTGAAAAAATAAATAATTTTAAAAAATCTCTAATTCTTTTCCCCACAATTACCCTCCTTGTATCTTATCCTATTTTTTCTTCCCCCTCCCTTAGATGCCTTATAAGTTTTTCTGGTGTCACAGGTAACTCTTTTATTCTAATACCTACTGCATCATAGATAGCATTTAATATGGCAGGAGCTATGGGAATCATAACTGGCTCCCCTATACCTTTAGCACCATAGGGTGCAGTCGGTTCAGGGTCCTCTACTATGATATTATTTATATCTACCATATCCATAGCTGTTGGTATTAAGTACTTTGAAAATCTATTATTCTTCATTATTCCTTTATCAAGATTCAAATCCTCGAATAATGTGTACCCTAGTCCCATGGCAAATCCACCATCCATTTGTCCTTCTAATATTCTCGGATTTACTGCACGACCTGCATCTTGAGCAAAGGTAGATCTTAAAATATTGACTACACCCGTTTCAGCATTTACTTCTACTTCTACTGCACAAGCATTAAATGTATAAGGCCAATAAGGTGCTCCTTGACCTGTCTCTATATCCATTTCTGTTGTTTGAGCAGTAAATTCTCCCTTTGCCTCTATTATATCATCATTATAATATATTTCAGATAGTTTTTTGTAAGATATTCTCCTTTCTGGAAAGAACTTCAAGATCACTTCACCTTTTTCTAAAATTAATCCTGAAGTAGAATTAAGATTTAATTCTACTTTTGCTTTCTCAAATAATTCCTTTTTCATATTTTCGCAAGCTACTTTTATGGCATTTCCAGTGTTATAGGTTTGTCTAGTTGCAGCAGCTGTTCCCGAGTCCGGCATTAAAGATGTATTTTCATGAATCAAATCTATATATTTTACCTCTAAATCTAGGACTTCAGCCCCAATTTGTATCATCGCAGTTTTGGCCCCCTGTCCCACCTCTGTAACTCCACAATATATTCCAATTCTCCCTTCTGGAAGAAGCCTAATTATTGCCCTTGATATATCTGGAAATCCATTACCATAGCCTGTTCCATAAAATGAAACTCCTATACCTCTACCTATTTTTTTCATATGGCTCCCTCCTCCGATTCCTCTAAGAACTGAAAATCTCTATTAACTTCTTCTATACATTTATCTAAAGGTACACTATCCGTTAATATTTGACCTGTTGCTGTCATAGATCCTTTTCTAAATATATTTTTCATTCTAATTTCAATAGGACTTATCCCCAATTTCTCCGCTAATTCATCCATTTGTTGTTCATAGGCAATAGATACTTGAGTTGCACCAAATCCTCTCATGGCACCTGTGAAAGGATTATTTGTATATACTGCATAGCTATCCACCTTTACATTTGGTATAACATAAGGTCCTGTTGCATGTACTCCTGACTTTCTAAGTACGTTTATTGCCCAAGAAGCATGAGCTCCAGAATCTCCAACTATTTCTGCCTCCATATACTGCAAAAAGCCATTTTCATCTGCTCCTGTTTTATATTTCATAATCATAGGGTGACGCTTTGAGTGGGCTAAGAAGGATTCTTCTCTAGAAAATATGACCTTTACTGGTCTTTTTAAGACTTTAGCAGCTAGTGCCAAATGGATTTGAATAGATATATCTTCCCTTGCTCCAAAGGCTCCGCCTATATTTGTGTTTATTACCTTTACCTTTTCCTCTGGCAATCCTAAGTTAATAGCTATTTCTTCTCTATCATAATGAGGATATTGGGTAGCTACTGCTACGACTACTGTACCGTCTTCTTCTAAATATCCCAAACCCGCTTCTGGTTGTAAAAAAGCATGCTCGACCATTGGAGATTTATATGTGTTTTCCACTATATACTTACATTTTTTCTTTCCCTCTTCAATATCCCCATGCCTTAACTTATAATAAAGAATAATATTGGAATCTCCATGAACCTTGGGAGAATCTTCTTTCATTGCTTCTACTGGATCAAAAACTGCATCTAACTCCTCATAGTCCACTATGATTTTTTCATAACCTTCTTCACAAGCTTCTTGTGTCTCACCTACTATGAACGCTATAGGTTCTCCTATTCTAATAACCTTCTCACTGGCAAATACTTCATGGTCCTTTAAAACTACTCCATGTTTATTTTCATTTGGTATATCTTTATATGTAAATACTTTTAGTACCCCTTCTATTTTTTCTGCCTCTGTAGTATCTACTTTTATCTTTGCATGAGGTTTTGTTGATCTTAGTGTTTTTCCATAAACCATGTCTTCTAGATATATATCTTGAGGATATAAAGCCCTTCCTGTAACCTTTGAATAGGCATCTACCCTAATGATGTTTTTGCCCACTACATTTAGCTCCATTACTTCCCCTCCTCCATATATTCCATAGCTTTTTCTGTTGCATGAATCATCTTATTATACCCTGTACATCTACATAGATTTCCTGATATTCCTTCCCTAATTTCCTCCTTTGAAGGATGGGGATTTTTATCTAATAGAGCCTTAGTAGATAAGACCATTCCTGGAATACAGAAACCACATTGTACTGCCCCAACATCTATATATGCCTGTTGTATCGGATGAATATTTCCTTCCTTCTCCATTCCTTCTATTGTCAAAATATTGCTCCCATTTGCCTGAAATGCCATGACCAAACATGAGTTAACAGTTTCTCCATCCATGATTATGGTACAAGCTCCGCATTCACCTTCTCCACAACCTTCCTTAGTTCCTATTAGTCCTAATTCGTCTCTAAGTAAATCTATGAGCCTTAAATCTTCCCTTACAGAAACTTCAAATAATTCTTCATTTACTGTTAAACTTATATTCACCATGCTTCCACCTCAATTCTACTTTTTATTAATTCCTCAAGATTCTCTCTAAGAATACTAGATACAGCAACTCTTTTATATGGTAAAGTGGACCTTCCTTTTAACCTTTCATCCATAGAGTTTTGTAATGTAGTTATGGCTTCTTCTATGATTTTTTCATCTATTTTCTTATTAATTAAATATTCTTCTACTTCTTCTTCTCTCATGGGATACTTTCCCAGTGCTCCACTGGCAATTGTGACAGATTCTATTATTCCTTCTTCATTTAATCCGATTAAAGATGCGATTGATAGTCTTGATATGGCTAAAGCTTTTCTTAGTCCAAGCTTTGCAAAAGTTAGAATTTGGTTGTTATTAGGTTTTTTAAATTTTACTTCTATTATAATTTCATTTGATTTTAGTTTATCTATATAATAATCCTCTAAAGGTATTTCTCTAGTTCCTTCTATACTAAGGGTTTTTATTGTAGCTCCTAAAGCTATTAAAGGCGGCACTCCATCTGCTGCAGATGAGCCATTGGCTATATTTCCACCTATGGTTCCCTTATTCCTTATTTGGGGAGAACCAACCATTCTACAGGCTTTATATAATCCATGTAAATTTCCACTAAATAATGGATTTTCAATTATTTCAGTGAATGTAACTCCTGACCCCAATGTAATATAGTTTTCATCTTCTCTTATTTCTTTTAATTCTTCTATTTTACTTATGTCTATCAAAATCTTAGGTGTTATTTTCTTGTTTTTAAGTTCAATTACTATATCTGTTCCTCCAGAAATGAGCTTTGCCCCATTTCCATATTCCCCCAATAATCCTACTACTTCCTCAACACTCCTACCATTGTAAACTTCTTTTAAGGTCATATTTTCACCCCTCATAGGATTTTTTGTTTTAAAAAGCCGCCCCCGAGAGAGGCGGCTATTCAAGTAAGTATTACTTTACATAAATATTATTTTAGCTATAAATAATAATGCCAGTACATACATAACTGGTGATACATCTTTGTGTTTTCCAGTTATAACTTTTAATACTACGTATGAAACCATTCCAAATACTATACCTTCAGCTATACTATATGCAAATGGCATCATAACAATTGTTAAAAATGCTGGTATTGCTTCTGTGAAATCATCTAAATCAATCTCTTTAATTGGGCTCATCATGAAAAGTCCAACTAAGATTAATGCTGGGGCAGTTGCAGCTCCTGGAACCATTCCAAATATTGGAGCAAATACTAATGCTAAAGCAAACATTCCTGCCGTTGTTAAAGTAGTAAGTCCTGTTCTACCACCTTCAGCTACTCCCGCAGATGATTCAACAAAGGTAGTTACTGTAGATGTACCTAGTAGAGCTCCAGCTGTGGTACCTATGGCATCTGCCAGTAAAGCTTCTTTAACTTTAGGTAACTGACCGTTTTCATCAAGCATATTAGCCTTTGAAGATACTCCTATTAAAGTTCCTATAGTATCAAATACATCAACGAATAGGAAAGAGAATACTACTATAAGCATTTCCCAACTAAATATATTAGTCCATTCTAATTTAAATGCTACTTCTTTAAGGGATGGTGGTAATGAGAATAATGCACCTTGTGGTAATTGAGTAACTCCCATTGGTATACCAACAACTGTTGTAATTAAAATACCAAAGAATAATGCTCCCTTAACCTTTTTAGCTAATAAAAATCCTGTTATTATTATTCCTATTATTGCTAATATTGGAGTTGCTGATTTTAGGTTTCCAAGAGTTATTATTAGTCCACCTTCATTTAATACATTTACTCCATCTACTACCATTGTCTTACCTGTAGATACTATTTCTGCATTTATTAGTCCGATTAAAGCAATAAATAAACCTATGCCTACAGATACCGCTTTTTTAAGATTAAATGGAATTGAATTAAAAATTGCTTCTCTAACATTAAAGAATGATAGTAAAATAAATATAATCCCTTCTAAAAGTACAGCTGTCAAAGCAAATTGCCATGATTTTCCCATACCAAATACTACTGTATAAGTAAAATACGCATTAAGTCCCATTCCTGGTGCCAATGCAAATGGATAATTCGCCATGAACGCCATCATCACACATGCTATTACAGCTGAAAGTGCAGTAGCTGTAAATACTCCACCCCAATCCATACCTGATTCTGATAGTATACTAGGGTTTACCGCTAAAATATAAGCCATGGTCATGAAAGTAGTGATACCTGCTAAAACTTCTGTCTTTACGTCAGTATTGTGTTCCTTTAGCTTAAACTGCTTTTCAAGAAAACTAACATTTGAAGCTCCTTGACTAGACATAATACTCCTCCTTTTATTTGATTTTAGAAACTACCCTCCTTTCCTTTCTATATCTATTTAGTATTATACTAAATTTTCGTACATAACTGTAGTTAATTCTTATTTTATAACTGGAGGAAGAATTTTAAAGTTGTTTACATCTATAAGTCCTTTATCTGTTATTTTCCAAGCTGGGCTAGTAGATAATGCTAAAAAAGATAAGTGCATCAATGGTGCATGAATTTTACATCCTAAGTCTTTTGTTATTACATTTTCTAGTTCAGCTATTTTTCTACTCACTTCATGTCCGTCTAGTTCATCTGTTATAAGTCCCCCAACTGGTAATCTCATTTCAGATAATACTCTGCCCCTGTTTGCAATTGCTATTCCTCCGCCCATTTCTATTACTTTGTTTACTGCTATGGTCATATCTTTTATATTACTTCCAACAACCATTATATTATGAGTGTCATGAGCTACCGATTCTGCAAAAGCTCCTTCTTGCATACCAAAGCCTTTTACAAAAGCTTTTCCTATATTATTTGTTCTATTATATCTCTCTACACAGGCTATATATAAAGTGTCTTTCCCTGTGTCTGCTTCTACTAAGCCTCTATTTACCCTTAATGTTTCCTCTGATTTTCCTGTTAGGTTTTGATCTGGTATTACTTCTATACATCTTACACGGGCTGATTGTCCTTCTGCTTCTATTTCTAAATCATTTTCAGAGATTGGTCCTATTTTAACAGAAGTCTTTACAACTTCTGGATAAGTATATCTTGGTAAATCTATGAGAAGCTCTTTCTTTAAAGAAACTAAATTTCCTTTTAGAAATACTCCTGCTATTACCATTTCTTCCAAATCATCTATTATGGCTATATCTGCCTGTTTCCCAGGAGATAATACCCCTACATGGTCAAGTCCAAAGTATGTAGCTGGATTTATTGTCACCATTTGAATGGCTTCTGCTGGACTGACTCCTTCTTTTATAGTTCTTCTTACTATTTCATTCATATGTCCTATTGTCTCTAAGTCTGCTGCTACCATATCATCTGTAGCCAATATGCATCGTCTTGAATCCATTCCTTCTTCTGTTACTGCCCTTATACATTCTGCCATATTCTTTTGAGTAGATCCTTCTCTCATAAATAGATATACTCCTTGACGAAGTTTCTCTACTGCTTCTTTTTTTGTAGTTGTCTCATGGCATGAACATTTTCCACCTGTTGATATTATGTGAGCTGCCAGTTCCTTGCCAAATAGCTCTGGAGCATTTCCATCTACCACCATATTTTTAGACCTTGCATATATGGTTGATGCTAATAAATCTGTTATTATTTCCGGTGTATTTCTATATACATGTTTTGCATTACTAAATCCTTGTAATTCCCCTATACCTATTATATTTTTATAGTTTAGCAATTCTTTCATATCTTTAGAATTTACATCATATCCTGCTGTTTCTAAGTCTGGGCAATCTGGAGTAAGTGCAGGCACTACCAGATATACATTAGATGGAACATGATCTATTTCATCTGCCATTGCCTTCATTCCAATAGTACCTAGTGCATTTCCTATTTCATGGGGGTCTGCTACTAAAGTTGTTGTTCCTGAAGGTATAGAAAGTCTTGAAAATTCTGTTACTGTAAGCATACTGGATTCAAAATGCATATGAGAATCTATAAATCCAGGAGATAAGTATCTTCCACTTACATCTATAACTGTAGTTTCAGGTCCTATTAACTCTTTGCAATCTCCCACTAATAAAATGTATTTATGCTTAATGGCGATATCAGCTTTATATATTTCTCTAGTAATTACATTTATTACTTCTCCTCCCACAAGAACTGTATCTGCATATTCTTTACTACCCATTAAAGCATCAATGGAGGATCTATATTCCATTGCCATTTTCAAATACTTAGTATCCATAAAGCCTATCCTCTCCCTTCTACTCATTGCCTAATAGGCTCTTATTTATATCTACTTCATCTATTATACCTACTATGGAAGCATCTATAGGTGAGTCCATTTTTCTCGCGGCAATTCTAGAGGCTGTTCCTGTTACAAATACTATTAGCTCCCCTATACCTGCACCTACAGTGTCCACAGCAATTAGTGATTCTCCTTTTGGTTTCAAATCTAAATCTAGAGGCTGTGTAATCATTAACTTAGTTCCTATTAGTTTCTCGTCTTTTCTTGTGGCTACGACTGTTCCAATTACTCTACCGATTCTCATACTAAGCCTCCTTATTTTATTTCTATTTTTATGTTCTTAGCTAAAGCCTTATCTCTGGCTAAGTGGGTTATTATTGTTCCTTTAGGTAAGATTAAATTACTATTTGAAGATATATTTAATATATCCTTTTCTGTTATTACTTTTTTATCTGTATTTTCTTGTAATCTTGGATTTAATTTTATATTTTCATCCTTTACCCCTATTACTATATTGTCTGTGTATTTATTATCTTCTATTTCTATTGCTCCCATTTTTTTAACAGTTTCTATATGGATATTGATTTGATTTAGTATTTCTTTATTATTTGTTTTTTCTCCTAAATAGTTCCTGATTCCTTCAAAATCCATATACACATTTTTACCTTGATACATAAATGTCCATATTAAATTGGGTATAAAGGAATCTATCATTCCTAGAGATATTTTAGAAATTGTATTTATAGTTATATTTGGACTAATTAAGGCTGAATAATTTCTTGGTATTTCCTTTAGTTTTAGAATATCTTGTTCTCTATATATCTTTGCTGGAGTCAAGGTATTAATGATTTTTTCAGTATCTAATATTTGTTCTGCCATAAAGGAAAACCCTAGAGATATTTTCATCCCTTTATTTTTTAGTCCTCTTATTTCTTCTATTTTATTATCTAGGTAAATATCAGAGCCAGTAAAGACTACTAATACTCTTTCACCATTTCCTTGATTATTTCCCCCTAAAAGCCTCTTAGATATATCCTCCAATATATTTGAAGTTATCTTTGTTTTCATCTAAAACACTCCAATATTATTCGTATTGTTTTAAGACAACTCTTTCGACTTCTGCATGAGGTCTTGGGATTACGTGAACGGAATGAAGTTCTCCTACGTTTCTTGCTGCTTCTGCTCCTGCATCTACTGCTGCTTTTACTGCTCCTACGTCTCCTCTAACCATTACTGTTACAAGACCAAATCCTATTTTCTCATATCCCACTAAAGTAACATTTGCAGCTTTTACCATGGCATCTGCTGCCTCTATACTACCTACTAATCCTTTAGTTTCAACTAATCCTAATGCTTGACTCATGTTTTATTCCTCCTTATGGATTTTTTATTCTATTCTTATTTATTTTTTATTTTCTTCTTTTTTATTTTCTTGTTTTGCTGATTTTTTTACTTCTTTTTTTTCTTCCTTGCTCCCTATATTCTTAGCAAATTTTGCTATTAGAGCATCTACTTCATCATGGGGTCTTGGTATTACATGGGATGCAAATATTACTCCTACTTTATTTCCAGCACTTACCGCTGCCTCTACTGCTGCTTGAACTGCAGCTACTTCTCCTGCTATCTGGATATTTACTCCCACTGCCTTACCTACTCCTATAATTTTTTCAAATCCAACTAAGGTTATGTCAGCAGCTTTACTGGCAGCATCTAAAGCTGTAACTGCTGTAGTTAAACCTAAGGCTTCTATAAGTCCCAATGCTTTATTCATTTCACACCTCCCGTTGCTAACGGTTATTTTTTACTCTTTCCGCTGCTTCTTCTAGGGTTATTGCTTTTACTCCTCTTATTTCTTCTACTACTTGTCTCTCTCTATTTATTATATCTGAGATTATTTTACTTTCTCCATTGCCAAGGTTACAGATTTTATTTTCTACTCTATTGCTTATTATTGGTCTATTATCCTTTATAAGGTTCCCCATGGCGATTCTAGATAAGGGATTTGCCATAATTATTCACCACCATCAAAGTCAAATATTTTATCTACTTCATCATGAGGTCTTGGAATTACATTAGCTGATACTACTTCCGCCACTTGTGCCCCTCGTTCTTTCCCTGTCTCTACTGCTGCAGTTACTGCAGCCACGTCTCCTGTTACTGTAACTGAAACTAGTCCTGATCCAACTATTTGAAAATCCATAATCTTTACACTGGCAGCCTTTGTCATTGCATCTGCCACTTCAAGAGCCGCAACAAAAGACCTCGTCTCAACCATTCCTATAGCTTCTCTCACTTACCTCACCAACTTTCTAAATATTTGGAAAGTATTTATTTATATCTATATTACCATACTCTGGTATAATGGCTCTACTAAATTTTCCACAATTATCTTCTAAAGGTCTAGTAGCATCTATTCCAACCTTATCTGTTACTCCTCTTATATCATGGGATGGCTCCAAGGATGAACCTAAGGCCCCTTCCACTATGGTATAGTCCATTGATGCTTGTGATCTTGTAGTTATTGCCCATTCAACTTCTTGAAGGTCAAATATGTTTACGTCTTCGTCTACTATGACAACTTGCTTTAAGTCCTTGTTTAGTCCTAATGCAGCTAATATTGCAGTTTTAGCATCACCCTTTTTATGTTTTCTAATGGCAATAAAGGCATTAAATCTGTACCCCCCGCCTTCTGTTACATATACATCTACTACATCTACTTGATTCTTTAGATGGTAGTATAGTTCTATTTCTCTTATTAAACCATTTGATACATGTTCTTCTCTACATGGAAAAGCAGTTTGATATATAGGATTATTTCTATGAAGAATACAATCTACTTCTATTATTGGGTGTGGTGCTTGTGCTCCATAGTATCCCATTAGTTCTCCAAATGGTCCTTCTAATTCTCTTTTACCTGGAACAATACGCCCTTCTAAAACTATTTCTGCATATGCTGGCACTAAAAGATCTACTGTTTCACAGGGTACAAGTTCTAAAGGTTCTCCTCTTAAACTACTATCTACCATATATTTGTCTACTCCATAAGTTGCAGAACTTATTTGACTGGCCATTAGAAATGGTGCATCATATCCTAAAACTATGGCAACTTCTAAGGGCTTTCCTTGTCTTTCTAGTTCTAGAAAATCATTAGTAAGTTTTGGTGATGCGATCAATGCTGAAAGCTGATTTCCACCATTTACCTGTAGTCTTCTTATGGAAGTAAAAAATTTACCCGTATCAGGATCTTTTACTACCATTACTCCTGCCGTTATAAAGCTTGATGAATCTTTTTCTTGAAACTTGTTTATAGGTAGTATTCTTTGTAGATCTATATTTCTTTTTATTATATTTTCCTTCACTGGACCATTACTAACTACTTTATATGGTTGTGGATTAACTATCCCATCCATAAATCTTTCCATTCTATTGTTGTGGTCTATTCCCAGTAAGTCATATATTATCATTCTATCTCCATACAATCCTCCTATGGAGGACAACGGATTTCCCTTTATATTGTTAAACAACATAGGTACTCTATTGTTACAATATTTTAATACTGCTCCCATTTCATATATATAATCTACTTCTTTATTTGTTTCTAAAAGGGAATTGTTAGCCCTTAGTTTTTCTAAGGTATATCTTAACATTTGATTCTCCACATTCTCCCTCCTTATACTTATTGTCCTGTCCATCTATTGACTAAATTATTGTCTATTTCTAATGCATCTAATATTCTTCCTGTCATATTAAATACAATATCTTCTATGGTTTCTGGATGGTTATAAAATCCTGGACTCAGTGGAAATATAGTTACATTCATCTTTGAGAGTTTTAGCATATTCTCTAGGTGAATTGAACTTAATGGAGTTTCCCTAGGTACTAAGATTAATTTTCTTCCTTCCTTGATGGTAACATCACAAGCACGAGCTATTAATGAATCAGAAAAACCATAGGCAACAGATGATAAAGTCTTCATGGAACAAGGTAATACTATCATTTTATCTACCTTAAAAGATCCACTGGCTATGGGAGCTGCAAAGTTTTTGTTGTCATGGTAATATGTGGCTAAGGATTTTAATTCTTCTAAACTCACACCACATTCATGCTCTGTTACATATTCTCCCATGGTGGAAACCACAAGGTGAGTCTCTATATTTAGTTCTTTTAATGCCTTTAGAAGAGAAATAGCATAAATGGATCCACTACCGCCAGATACTCCAACTACTATTTTCATCTTTTTTCCTCTCTTTCTATGTACTAATTAGGCGGTCAAAGACCGCCTAATATTATTCCACTTTGTTTTCTCTGTCTCCACCGCCTGCCCATGCATCTATGCCTTTTTCCCAGTCATCCACATATTCGTCAATAGTCATTACCTTTGTAAATATACTTAAATCATTTAATCCATATTCATGCATTTCTTCTGTCTTAGATGCACATCCATCGCTTAGGGTAATTACCTTATATGCACGAGCTAGAGCATCAGTTGCTGTACTTCTTACACAAACATTAGTCCAAACCCCTGTAACTACTACTGTATCTATATTTTCTTCTCTTAGATATAAATCTAAATCCGTATGAGCAAACCCACTATGTCTTCTCTTTGGTACTACATATTCATCTCCTTCTGGTGCAAGCTCATCTATTATTTGGGAACCCCATGTTCCTGCTACAGAATGTACTGGTCTCACTCTGAAGTCAGCATCATTTTTTCTATGAGCTTCTTGAATATGAACTATATGAATATCATCATTCTTTCTTCCTCTAACCCATTTGAACAATCTCTGTAAATCTGGAATTATTGTTTGCCCACCTTTACATAATAGAGCACCATCATCATGTATAAAATCATTTAACATATCTATCACTAAAATTGCATGTCTAGCCATTTATATTCCCCCTTGTATTTTTTTAAAATGTTATTTGTCTTGGTAATATCTGTATACTCTGTCTCTTTATGAACTGTCCAAATCCTGGTTTAATCATGATTCCATCAATAGCTCTTATATGTTTATCTATTACTTCAGGATGTTCTTTTCTATAACTCTTTTCATACTCTGCACTATGGGCATGAGGATAGTTTTCAAATATTTTATTATATCTTTCCTCTATTCCCTTTGGATAATTATGAACTATTTCTTGAAGTTCATCATCTGTTAAATCTCTTAATGTACTTTCTTCTACATCTTTAAATACTAAATGTCCACGAACTATGGTTTGAGCTACCTTTCCTGTTAGCTCCATTCCTTCCAGCGGAGTATATCCACACATTGAAGCTTCAGTCTTAGGATCTATAGTCCATTTCTTTTCTAAATCTATTATAGTAAAGTCAGCATCTGAGCCTATATGCATTGCACCTTTCTTTGGATATAATCCATAGTGGATTGCAGCATTCTTACTTAATATATCAACTAGTTTGCTTAAAGATATTCTTCCTTTATTGTAGCCTTCGCTTACAATAATAGGAACCATAGTTTCTACTCCAGGTATTCCTGGGAATGCTGTCCAAATATTCATTCCTTCCTTCGCCTTTTCACTCTCTATTTCATAAGGAGCATGGTCTGTTGCAATAAAGTCGATACTTCCATTATTTATTCCTTCCCATTGTTCTTCATTATCTCTTTTAGTTCTAAGAGGAGGGGCTATCTTTGCACAAGCACCGTGTTTTGTCATAGCTTCTTGATAGTTTAGAGTTAAATAGTGAGGGCAAGATTCTGATGTTACATTTAATCCTCTTTTCTTTGCTTCTCCTACTAATTTAGCGCCTATTCCTGTACTCATATGGACTATATGAAGTCTTGCTCCCGCATCTTCGGCAAAGCTTATGCCCAATTCTATGGCAACCTTCTCTGCTAATTCCATTCTTGCCTCTGCCCAAGCCGGCCCATCCATTCTTCCTTCTTCACGGAATTTATTTACATAGTAATCACACATAGAATAGTTTTCAGCATGAATTCCTATTGGAAGTCCTGTTTTTGCCACAGCTTTAAAAGCTTCATACATCTCTGGATCTGTAACTCTAGGAAAAGTTGGTACTGAAGGTGTCATATAAGCTTTAAATGCAACTACTCCGTAGTCTGCCTGCTCTTGTACATGGTCTAACCAGCCTTCTCTTACATCTTCTCCTGTTACACCACCCCACATAGCAAAATCTACTAAGGCTTGAGGTCTTACTAAATCTAATTTTAATTCTAGTTGTTCTACACTTCTTGCAGATGGTACAGAACAACAAGGCATATCAATAACTGTAGTTACTCCACCACGTGCAGCAGCAGCTGTACCTGTTAGGAAGTTTTCTCTGTGAGGAAATCCTTGATACATAAAATGAGTGTGGGAATCTATACATCCAGGTAGAGTTAGATTGCCTTCTGCATCTATTATTTCCTTTGCATCTATTCCATCAATATTGTCTAGAAATCCCGCTATCTTTTCATCCTTTACTAGGATATTAGTAAGTACAGTATCATCATGCTGAGGAATTCTTGCATTTTTTATTACTACATCATACATATTTTTTCCCCCTTCTTAAATAATTTTGTATTAATAATAACACATTAATATAAAATAAACCTTGTTAGTTTACTATAAAAATATACTAAAGAATTAAATTTTATGCTAAATCTTTTGTTAGTTTCTTATAAACTTTTTGTATATCTTCTATATATGATTTAAATAAACAATTAGCTATAATAAGGACTAAATAATATACATATCTATATATGATGTAGTAAATTATTTAAATATTATTGGGGAGGAGATTTTGTGACGTTGAAATTAATTGACCTATCTCAAGAAATTTATCAAGGCATGGACGTTTTTCCAATGCATCAACAAACTTTCATAATGACCAATATGACCCATAAGGAAAATATGCAAAAAACAGGAAGTAAGAAATTAGGATTTTCTGCTAGAAATTTACTTATTAGTGAACATGGTGGAACTCACAGTGATGGAGTATGGGAGTACAACCCAAATGGCCCTACTATTGATAAAATGCCTTTAGAATACTTCTGGGGCTCAGCCATATGTATAGACCTATCTCATATAAGATATCCTAATTATTTTGAACCAAGGGATTTAGAAGAAGCATTAAATCGGTCTGGTCAAGAAATAAGGCAAGGTGATATTGTCCTACTTCATACCGGCCACCATGATAGAGCATTTGGGACAGATTTGTTTCAAAAAGAATATGCAGGTCTTAGCTATGAAGGGGCTAAGTGGTTGGCTGAAAAAGGAGTAGTAAATATTGGAGTAGATGCTCCAGCCATAGACCAAACTCCAGATGATATTGACTTTTCGGCTCATCTAATTTGTGGAGAATATAATATAACTAATACAGAGAATTTGTGTAATTTAGACAAATTGATAAATAAAAGATTTTTATATATTGGATTGCCGCTAAAGATAAGAGATGGTACAGGTTCACCAATTAGAGCAGTTGCTTTATTAGAAGAATAAAAAAGCCAAGGGATAGTCTGAAGTGCCCCCTGTCAAGTAGACAATGTAAATAAATAAAATACTTTAAGCAGCATGAGCTCTATATTCAAGTGGACTCATGCTGTTTAATCTTTTTTGTAATCTTTTATTATTATAAAAAGTTATATAATTTTTAATATCAGTTTCCAACTCTTCAAAAGTTTCATATTTGTCTTTTAGATAATACTTTTCTGCTTTTAATATTCCCCAAAAGTTTTCCATTGGACCATTATCAATGCATCTACCAGCTCTTGACATACTTTGTTCCATACCATAAATTTCTAATCGCTTTTTAAACCCATGGGACGTATATTGGTAGCCCCTATCACTATGAAGAAGTGGTCTTGCATTGGGATTAGATTTGATAGCTTTATCAAAGGTTTTAAATACTAAGGAATTATTATTGCTGTGTCCTATTTTATAAGCTATGATACTATTATCATAAAGGTCTAAAATTGCACTTAAGTATGCCTTTTGACCAATGCTGTATTTAAGTTCTGTTACATCAGTTAGCCATTTCTCATTTGGTTTAAACGCTAAAAAGTTTCTATTCAACTTATTCTTTGCAATCTCCTCAGCAGATACTTTTAAATATCTTTTCTTTTTAATTCTAATTACTGATTTCAACCCTAAAATTCTCATAAGTCTATATATTCTTTTATGATTATATTTACTGTTTAATTTACGATTAATATTCATAGTAATTCTTCGGTAACCATAGATTCCATCTACTCTTTCATATAACTTTATAATTTCTTCCATTAAATTATCATTAATTTTATCATTAACTGCATCAACTCGTTTAAGCCATTTGTAATATGAAGCTCTGGAAATCTCTGCCACTTCACATAGGGAAGTTATGGAGTACTTCTTTTCTTTATGCAATTGCTGTATTGCTTCATATTTAAGACTAGATGAGCTTAAAATCCTCCCCTTTCCAGCTCCTGTAGCTTTTTTAAAAAATCATTTTCCATTCTTAATCTTTCGTTATCTTTTTTAAGTTTTCTCATCTCAATTTGATCTTTATCTTTTGATGTAAGTTCTATTTTTCCTCTACGATCTACAAGTCCATTTTCACCGGATTCTTCATATTTTTTAACCCATTGATAGACTTGTTGATATGAAACCTCATAAATTTCAGAAGCATTATTATAGTCTTTATTTTGTTCTATACAATATTTAACAATTTCTATTCTTTCTTCTAAATTGGTCTTTTCTACCTTTTGTCATAACAGCACCATTCCTACCTTTCGTAGTGTTTAATTCGTTATGACTATTATACCTTTTAACCCATTTCATTAAAACAGATCGAGAAGATATTTCATATTTTCTACAAATATTTAATTGTGTATCTTCTCCATTTAAATATTCTAAAACTGCCATTTCTTTTAATTCTTTAGAATATCTTTTCCATGTTTTACTTTCTTCTAATGCTTGTATTCCATATTTTTCATATGTAAACTTCCAGTTATCATAAGTATTATAACTAATCTTAAATTTTCTACATGTATCTTCTATAGATATTTCAGATGATTCAATTTCCTTTAAAATAGTATACTTTTCTTCTTTAGTATATTTTGATCTTTTAGACATAAAAATGCTCCCTTCTTAGTATCAGATTTTTATTTTTTAAATCTGTCTACCATAAGGGGAGCATATCAGTCCCTTTGGCTTTTTATTTAGTTTCAGACTTATCTCTACATAATTAAAAATGTTTTCTTAACTTGAATTTATCAATAGTATGAGTTATATTATATTTATAATAAATATATGAGATAAAGGAGAATCGACATGTGTAATAGATTAAGAACTTCTATCCACTAGCGATAGAAAGAAAATCGAATGGCCTCTTTCTGTTGCTAGTAATCCAAACAGGAGGCTAATTTAGCTCCCCAATAAATATTATTTGAATTGGCTATTCCAAATCATATATAAAGGGGACAAAGACTATGTACGAATCAATTCTTGTTAAAAATATTGACCTTGAATATAATGGTAAAAACATTCTTGATATTACCGAGCTGACTATTTTTGAAGGAGAAAGAATTGGACTTATTGGAAAAAATGGTTCAGGAAAGACATCTCTTCTTAGAATCCTTGCAGGTGATTTAAGACCAGCTGGCTGTGAAATTATTCATAATGGAAATGTTGTAATAATTCCTCAAATCCCCTCAGAACAAAGTCAAGAGGTTAGTAAGTCTGATTATTGGACTTCTTTGTGGCAAATCAACGCCAAAAATACAACTGTTATGAGTGGCGGAGAAGAAACACGCTATAGAATTTCAAAAGCTTTTTCAGAGCAGGCAGTGTGTATCTTGGCAGATGAACCTACTTCCCAATTAGATCAAGAAGGGGTCCAACTTTTGATTCAACAGCTTAATTACTATACAGGTGCACTTGTTGTTGTAAGTCATGATCGTTACTTCTTAGATTCCATTGTCCATAAGATTTGGGAAATTAAAGATAATGGTGTCTTAGAATATTATGGTAACTATTCTGATTATTTGAATCAGATTGAGTTTGAACGTAAGCAACAAGAAAAACAATATAATATATATGTAAATGAAAGTGAAAGGTTAAGACACTCTATAGAAACTATAGAGAATAAAGCAAGCAAGCTGCAAACTAAACAAGTTGGAAAGCCAATAAAAAACAATACTCAACAAGACAGTAGAATAAGCGGCCAGAGACCTATTGGAAGTAAAGAAAAAAGTATGAATAGGATAGCAAAAAGTATAAAAAAAAGGCTAGAAACCCTGGAAGAAGTAAATGCTCCGTCAGTACAAAGTAAAATATTCTTCAAACAAAGTGAATCCGTTAAATTATATAATGACTTTCCAATTATGGGCGGAGATATTTGTAAAAGCCTTGGAAGTACACATCTATTTGATGAAGCATCATTTATCATTCCCTTAGGAAAAAAGATAGCTATTACTGGTGATAATGGTGCAGGTAAAACAACTCTTCTTAAAATGATTTTATCTAATGATGAAGGTTTAACAATTTCTAAAAAGGCCAAAATCGGATATTTTAAACAACAAAGTTATAAGTCAACTAGCAATGAATCTTTACTCCAATTTTTATCTAAGGACTCCGATTATAAGTCCCATGAGTTAATTGCGATGTTAGTACAAATTGGATTTGAAGTTCAGGATATCAGAAAATCATTAAATCAACTTAGTGGTGGTGAGCTTACTAAGGTAATGCTTGTTAAGTTGTTATCTGGACAATACAATATACTTTTAATGGATGAGCCTTCCACATTTCTTGATACACAGAGTGTTGAAGCATTGGAAACCATGATGATAGCATATCAAGGGACTATTCTATTTGTCTCTCATGATATAAGATTAATAGATAATGTAGCAGATACTATTTATGAAATAAGAGATAAAAAGCTGAATAAAATAAAAGGTTAAATATAAGCCTGAAATATGAATTATGACCACACTTTTTACTGGTGGTCATAATTCATACCTAATATTTAGTTAAAGTGATTTATTCTTTGACCTTATGGCTATCCTCAGAATTTCTATAAATTTCTTCATAAGTTGGCTCTATCATCGAATCTTTGTCATCATCGATTCTTTCATTCTCTTTTTCAGATATAATTTCTTGAGGTTTACTAATATTATCTGCCTTCTCGGAAATATCAGCTAACTCATCTGTTATTTTAGAAATTAGATTTGATGATTTTTGTTTCATATCTGCAAGTTTATCTTCTTTAGCTTTTACTGATACTCCACGATCTCTATCCATTTCTATTTCTGATTTAAGTACACGGGACTCTCCACCAATTCTTGTCTTTACAGCATTGACTGCTTTAGCTTGACGCAAATCAATGGATAAACCTGTAACAGTTGCAAGACGTTGATTTTCTACTTCTTCCTCTGTCTTTGGTTTATTATTATCATATTGTTCCTTGACTTTTTGTGCCTGTTTTTCCATTTCCTTTGTCATCATTTCAGCAATTTGATTATCAATATTTCTTATCTGATCATCATAAGAATCTAATTCAGACTTTATAGAATCAAGTGTATCACCTTTTTCAAGAGTTCTACTAATCAAAGATTTCCTTTGTTCTGTAATATTCATCTTTTGTTTCATAAGATTTTCTAAGAATTTTTTAGCTTTTCCCTGTGGAGAAATTGTAACACTATCCTTAAGTTCAACTTTTAAAGATTGCTGAGAATCATCTTTACCATTTTGCCTTGAGATACTCTGATTAACTCTATGGATATTTAAAAAATTGTTTTGTCCAATATTATTAAAATTTAGTTTCACTTTTATGCTCCCTCCTTTCATTCAAGATATATTCCCTTATTATAATATATCGGATAAGGTTGATAAAAGTTTAACTTTCATAGTATAAGCTTGTATTGCGTTTCCTATTTCTCCTTATAAAAGTAAAAATTAATGAATGAATGACTAGTTTACGCCTATGGTAAATGCAAAACAAGACCAGCTAGAATCATATGTATTCCTAACTAGTCTTGTTTACCATAAGGTATTCTATTATAGTATTTTATCTATCCTTGCTCTTATATTCTTATAATCATCATCTCTAATGATTATAAAGCCTTTTTTAGACTTTAAGTCATGTAATCCCGCACAGGCTATATGACATCCATTAATTACAATAATGAAATCATATTCCTCGTTTTCCTTAGCATAACTAATTTCAAAGTTTTTATAATCCGATTTTATTTTTTCTGCAATAGTAGTACGTTCAAATCTTGAGTTGCAGCCACCGCAATATTTTATACCCACCTTCACCTATTCACCACCATTTAAAAGTTTTTTAGCAAAGGCTAATAATTCATCATCAACTTGATTCACCAAAATAACTTTATCTATTGAATCCCCCAGTTTCTCCTTCAATATACTTTCTACAATCTCTTCAGTAGTAATCTGAGCAGAGGGACAGCCGTGGCAATTACCAGTCAATGTTATTCTTACTGTTTTTCCAATAACAGAATTAACCCTTATATCTCCCCCATGTAGTTTAAGCTGTGGTCTGATAAAATTTTCCACCACATCTTCTATCTCCTTTAACAACATATCACTCAAAGCCAACCCTCCACTAGATTATTTCATTAACTTATTATTTATCCTTACTTATATCTAATTGTGCAATTTTTCTTGCCATCTCTTTCTTAGATTCAAGGTTTCCTTGACGAGCAATCATTATTCTTTGAGCCTGTGGAGAACCAGCACCGTGCATTGATTCAGTTCTATATCCAACTGCTGCAGTACCTAATGTAATGTTTTCGATTAATCTCAATACTCTCATACGGTTTTCTGTTGAAGTTCCAGTTTTTCCAACTAGATACTTTTCAACATATTTTCCTATTTCTGGGTCTTTAAAATCCTTTTCTGAAGGCATTGTAACCATCAATCCTCCAGCTATATCTTCCGCTAATCTTGATATTTCATATGGAAAACGAGTCACATTTTGTTTACATACATTGGCTAATAGTAAATCTATTAAATAGTTTCCTGAAGCTGTTTTACTTCCCTCTGCTGAACAGGCAACAGCACACGCCCATAGAGTTTCATTTAAATGTGTCATTTCGATTAATTTATCCTTTATATGACTAGCCTTATTTGCACCATTATAGTCTGCTGCTAAAGCTGCTGCACCTATTAACACATCGCCTACACCTGTTTTACAAGCATAAGACTGCCTATGGTATCCAGCAAATCTCTCTACTAACATACCAGCATATTTGGCTTCTTTACACATAAATACTCTTTCATTTGGAACAAATACATCATTGAATATTACCAATGCTTCATGTCCACCAAATTGAGCATTTCCAAGGTCAATATCTGCTCCTTCTTCTAATTTTCTTGTATCACAGGATTGGCGGCCATAAATCATAATTACTCCTTCAGCATCTGATGGTACTGCAAAAGATACTGCATAGTCCTTATCTTCTTCTTTTAATGCAATGGTAGGCATGATTAAATGTTCATGAGAGTTTACAGCTCCTGTTTGATGAGCCTTTGCCCCTCTTACTACGATTCCCCCTTCTCTTACTTCTGTGATACGAAGATATAAGTCAGGATCTTCCTGTTGAGATGGTGAAAGTCCTCTATCCCCTTTAGGATCTGTCATTGCTCCATCTACTGTATAATCATTTTCTTGAATAAATTTTAGGTAATTTACAAATCTCTCATGATAGTTTGTACCATATTCTTCATCCATTTCAAATGTAGTGGAATATATGGCATTGAAAGCATCCATTCCTACACATCTTTGGAAACAAGATGCAGTTTTTTGACCTAGTAGTCTTTGCATTTTTATTTTTTTAATTAAATCCTCAGTGCTTTGATGAATATGGCAGAATCTATTGATTACTTCACCAGTTAAATGAGATTTTGTAGTCATTAAATCCTTATATTCTTCTTGCTGTGCCAATTCATAAGTCATTGCCACCGAATTCATGGAAGGTCTAATTACTGGGTGGTCTACAGGTTTTTCAACAAGTTTACCAAATAAATATACCTTTAGATTCATTTTTCTTAGACTTTCTATATATTCCTCCCTAGTCATTAATGCCATTTAAAACATCTCCTTTTAAATATATTTATACTATAAAAGCATATTAAAACTTATCAGCAAATCTAATTTCCCATTCTTTAATTAACTCGTCTCTGAAATCTAGATGAGCTATATTTATTAATGCTCTCCCTCTCTCTTTTAAGGTTTTTCCTTTAAGATTTGCTACCCCGTATTCAGTAACTATATAATGGACATCATTTCTTGAAGTAGTAACTGCTGCACCTTCATCTATTATAGGTACTATTCTTGAAATCTTTCCTTTTGCTGCTGTAGAAGGCATTGCTATAATTGACTTTCCATCTTTTCCCATGGAAGCACCACGAACAAAGTCCACTTGTCCTCCTACTCCACTGAATTGCTTTTTACCTACTGTGTCTGAAACCACTTGTCCCATTAAATCTACTTGAATGCAAGAATTAATAGATACCATTTTATAATTTTGCATTATAACACATGGGTCATTTACATAGTCCACTGGATACATTTCTAATTCTGGATTATTGTTTACAAAATCATATAATCTCTTTGTTCCCATTAAAAATGTAACTACCATTTTACCTGGATGTAAAGTTTTCATTTTATTTGTAATTACTCCTGCTTCGTATAGTTCTACAACACCATCAGAAATCATTTCAGAATGGATACCTAAATCCTTTTTATCCTTTAAGAATAATAACACTGCATCTGGTATTGCCCCTATACCTAATTGAAGTGTAGAGCCATCTTCAATTAGTGAAGCACAATGTTCTCCTATGGCTCTTTCTACCTCAGAAATCTTAGGAGGGTTTAAAACTGGAATAGGCATATTACCTTCCACTATATAATCTAATTCTGACACATGAATATTAGAATCTCCCATGGTCCTTGGCATTTCTTCATTTATTTGAGCTATGGTTATTTTTGCAGATTTAGCAGCTTCTTTTGTATAGTCTACAGATGTACCTAAGCTACAATATCCATTTTCATCTGGTTTACTAACACTTATAAGTGCAACATCTACTGGAAGACTGCTATCTCTAAAAAGCCTTGGAACTTCTGAGAAAAAACATGGTGTATAGTCTGCTCTGCCTGAGTTTACTGCGTCCCTAGTAGAACCACCTACAAATATGGCATTATGGCGAAAATGTTTTTCCATACCTTCTTCCAAATATTCACCTTTTCCCATTGGAACCATATGAACTATTTCTACATTTTCATATTGAGATTTATTTGCCACCATGGCTTCTATTATTAAAGTTGGTTCACCTACAGCATGACCTATTACTACTCTATCACCAGACTCTATATGTTTTACCGCTTCTTCTTTAGATACTAATCTATTATTATATTCTAATTTCCAGTTCATATAATCACTCCTAAAACAATCTAGCAAAAACACCTTTTATTTCATCTCTTGATAATTCTGTATAATTATTTGCCAATAACCTTTGTTGTTTTTCAAGTACAGATATTGTAAATTCTTCTATTTCTTCTTCCTTCATGCCATATTCTCTAAGTGATTTTTTAGGAAGTAAATTATTTAATATCTTCTCAAGTTCATCATATACATTTTCAACTGTAGTTCCGATTATATCTGCTAACATCTTATTTACATCTTTAATCCTTCCATCTGGATTCAATCTATTATATGTCCTAAATACTTCCACGAAGAATTGGTAGTTTACCTCTCCATGTGGCACATGATAAGTACCTCCTACTGGATAAGATAAAGCATGAACTGCTCCTACACCTGTATTGGCAAAAGCTATTCCAGCATAATTACTTGCAATTAAGAAATCCTCTATTATTTCAATTCTATAGTCTTCACCCTTTTCAATAATATCTAAGTATCCTTTTAAGATAATTTCAATAGCTTTTATACTAAATAATTCAGTATAGCAATTGGATTTTGGTGAAACTAAAGATTCTATTGCATGGATTAAAGCGTCTATGGAACTAGTCACAAAAAATTTATATGGTAATGTTTTTAACATCTCAGGTATGATTATTGCATAGTCTGCATATAATTCATCTATTGCCAATCCCATCTTTGTTCCTTTAGATTTTAATTCGGCTATGGAAATATTAGTAGCTTCACTACCAGTACCACAAGTAGTAGGTATGATTATTAACTCTTTATCTTTTATCATTGGAATAGATTTTTCAAATAGCTCCAATGTATTTGAAGCATTTTTAATTACAAATAATTTTGCAATATCTATTACAGAGCCTCCGCCTATTGCAATTACCCTATTAAACCCTATATCCTTGATGTCAGCAAATATTTTGTCTATCATCTCATCTGAAGGTTCCCCAACTCCATATTTTTCTTGATACACAACATGGCATGGTAATTTAAAGTCTCCAAAATAAGGCTGATAAATATATTCATTTGTAAGTACCAAATCTTTTTCGGTTATTGGAAAATCCCCTACAAATTCAGCACAATTATTAAATTTATATATTTCAGGTTTTACAACTAATTGTCTCATTTAATTACCTCCTTATTATATCTAAGCCCAAATTTCTTCGTCTGTAGGTGCAGTAACTCCTGTTTTCACAAAGGCTACTCTTGATACATTTATCAAATGTTTATAGTTTAGATTTTCTGATATACTGTTATTTCCCCAAGTTCCACAACCTAAAGTAGTAGTTGGTGATAAACTATTAAATAATGAGCCACCTGCTGTAGTAGATGATGGTGCATTTACTACTAGTCTTGAAACAGTAAGATTTAATCCAGCATATTTTATATGTTCTTGATTATTAGAGTGAATTGCAGTTGTATGTCCTTTACCTTCTAATTCAAGGTTTGTCTGAGCGATTTCTACTGCTTCTTCAAATGCATTGTAAGGAAGTATTATCATTGCTGGACACATCTTTTCCTTACAAAGCAAATCTTCTTTTCCAACTCCTGTTGGTTTTAATAAAATTACTTTAGTATCCTTTGGAACCTCAACACCTGCTAAATCTGCGATAAATTGTACTGACTGTCCTACTACATCTCCATTTATCATTCCATTTTTAAATAGAGCATCTCTAAATTTGCTTACAGTTTCTTCGTCACCGACATAGAAAGCTCCATTTGCTTCCATTGCCTTTACAACATCCTCATATTTATCTTCTGGTACTATTATAGATTGTTCTCCTGAACAAATAATTCCATTATCAAATTTTCTTCCTGCAATTACTTTTTCAGCAGCTTCTATATAATCTATATCTCTATCTAAAATTACTTGAACATTACCAGCTCCTACTCCAAAAGATGGTTTTCCACTGGAATATGCTGATTTAACCATTGCCATTCCACCTGTAGCCAATACAACATCTGATTTCTGCATTAGTTCACTTGTCAATTCTATTGATGGTTCTTTAATTATTTGTATAAGATTATCAGGTCCGCCTAGTTTTTTAATTTCTTTATTCATCAATTCTACTGCATGAGCACTTGATTTTTTAGCTCTAGGATGTGGCGCAACAATTATTGCATTTCCGCCTTTTAAGGCAAACATTGCATTACACATAGGTGTCACAATTGGATTTGTAGTGGGAGTAACAGCACATACTACCCCTATAGGTTTAGCTATGGAGATTAATCCATTTTCAATATCTTCATCTATTATACCTATGGATTTTTTGCCCTTTAAGCTATTCCAAATAGTCTTAGATTTTCCTCTATTTTTGGCTACTTTATCTTCGTATACTCCCATTCTTGTCTCCTCTACAGCTTCCTTAGCTAAAGTTTCAGCATTATCATAAATCACCTTTCCTATGGCCTTTACAATACTATCTACTTTTTCTTGATCAAATGTTTCATATACTCCTTGTGCTTCTCTAGCCTTTTCCACCATAATCTCTACAACCGTTTTATCCACTTGGCAACCCCTCTTTCCTAAATTTTATTATTATCTTTTGCAATAAGTATGCCAAATTTTTAACATTCTTCTACACCTCTCTATTTTGCTCGTTAAATAATTAACTATATCGCATAAAGAAATATTTCCAGATTTTTTTGTTGTATTATTGCAACATCTTTTCTGGAAATATTATGTACTTCTAAAGCTCATTGGGTTAAAATCCCAATTATCTAATATTTTTATTTATGATGTGTTTTTGCAACTGGTTGCAAATTTACAACACTTATTTATATTTCTGTCTCTTTCTTACAAAAGTAGAAGGGTCTATTTCTAATGCTTTTGCAGCATCTCTTACATTGCCGTATTTATCAAATGAAATTTCTAATAGATGTTTTTCAATTTTATTTAATGCTTGTTTTAACGGAACTATTTCATTTTCGTTGATTATATTCTGAGATTCATTCCAAGCTAATACTGATTTAGGAAGGTCTGATTTGCTAATCATATCTTTCTCTGACATTACAACCATTCTTTCAATAATATTTCTAAGTTCCCTTACATTACCTTTCCATTCATAAGCATATAATGTTTTCATTACTTCACTGGATATGGTTTTTTTTAATTTATATTTCTTATTTAATTTATCTAAAAAGTAATGTATAAGTGGAATAATATCATCTCGTCTATCTCTCAATGGGGGTATTATAATTGGTACTATATTTAGTCTATAATATAAATCCTCTCTAAACACTTTTTCCCTTACCATTTCTTCAAGATTTCTATTGGTTGCTGCTAAGATCCTAACATCTACTTTTATCTCTTCTATTCCACCAACTCTAGTAAATTGTCCATCTTGAAGTACCCTTAGAAATTTCACCTGCATATCTGGAGGTAATTCCCCTATTTCATCTAAAAATATTGTTCCTCCATCAGCTACTTCAAATAAACCTATTTTTCCTTCTCGATTTGCCCCTGTAAATGAGCCTTTTTCATATCCAAATAACTCTGCTTCTATTAATGTCTTAGGTATAGATCCACAATTAATTTTTATAAATGGTTTATTTGCTCTATTACTATTTTTATATATCAATTTTGAAATCTCTTCCTTACCTACTCCAGTTTCTCCTGTTATCAATACTGTTGTGTCAATTGGAGCTACTCTAATTGACATTTGAATAATATCTAACATTTTTTTATCCATGGCAATTAGATCATTATTCTTTAGTAGTTCTATTTTTAAAGCTTCAAGTTCTACAGAATATCTTTTAGTAAGACTTTCTTTTTCATCTAATTTTTCCTTCAGTTCATATAATTCAGTAATATCTCTTACATTTGTAACTACCATTGTAATATCTCCCGCACTATTAAATACAGGAGTAGATGTAACTAATGCTTTTTTTCCGGTCTTAAAATTCTGTTCAATGGTATTTATCTTTTTATCTTTCAATACCAATAGAGTAGCCGATTGAGATATATAGCCTTCCTTCACTAAATCATTCATATTTCTGCCAATTAATTCCTCAACCTTTATACCAGCAATCCTTTCATAAGCCTTATTTACCATGATAGTATTGGCTTTTCCATCAGTTATATAAATCCCATCATATGATGAGTCCAATATATCATTTATCCTCAAATGTAAACTTTCTTCAGAAAACAAAATAATCTCTCCTCTCTGAACTAATTGAGAACTACCCTTAATTCCCCTGCTTCATCTTATTTACATTTTTTATCAATATAGATACGCTTCCATCAGGGTTATTTATAAATTCGATAATGTTCCTGTCTCTATAAAGATCTACTGGAATATCTAGTTGTATTCCATTATCTATTTTGATTTTATGTACAGTTAGTTTCTTTTCTGGTTTCTTTCCTTCTAAATCTACTACCTTATTGACTCCTGCTTCCTCAACTCTTTCCATATACTCTCTTTTTATATCAGGATTATTTCTAAATACTTTATTTGCCACATTTTCTACTTCGATAGCACCAGTATCTAGATTATCATAGATTGCTTCCTTTATGGCAGATACTTTTTCAAAATCGTTATTATAATATTCCTTAGTCATATCCTTTGCCACATCTCTAATTACCTTAATACTTTCCTTAATAGAAAGGTCTGTATCACAATCTAAAAACATTCTGGAAAAGTATAATATCTTTTCTCCTTCAACATCATATTCCCTTTCAAATATCCTTAAAGATAAATCTTCCAATTTAATTAAAGTGGCCTCAATACTTCTCTGAGTTTCTGATGGAAACATTACTTTGTTGACAACTATTTTATTTGATGTTCCATTATCTCCATAATCCACATAATGAGTATATCCTTCTTTATAGTTTAATTTTATCATCATAATATAAGTTTGATTTTCTATAGTTAAGGATACTATTAATAAATCTCCACTGGGGATTTCCATATATCTTATCATAGTCTCATATAGGTTTTCTGCAATCTTTATGCTAGTACCAATGAAGTCTTCATTAATCTTTACGATTAAATTTTTCACCTTTGAACCTTCAGTAAATCTTCCTAATTTAACCCCTTGATCATTAAACATTCTTTCAATATGTCTTCCTATAAACTCCTGTATCTTTTCATTGTCTAAATCTAATATTTCTTGAGAATATACAGGTAGTGCATTTGTAGAATCTAATATATGAAGTATGGCATCGTTTATTTGTATTTCCAATTTCTATCTCTCCTTATAACAGTATGTCCTTTGTTATTATAATTCTTATAAATAAAAAATGCCAGAGAAACTCTGGCATTATTTATCTAGTAGCTCTTTAATTTTTAGTGCAATTTCTAAATTTAATCTGTGATTTGGATCTTCCAAATCCATTTCTGTTATTTCAGTAATACGATTTATTCTATAAAGTACTGTATTGTAATGGGTAAATAATTGTTCTGATATTCTAGTTAAATTTCCATTATTTTTAAAGTAGATATCTAAGGTCTTAACTAACTCTGTAGATTTCTTTCTATCATAGTCAACTAAAGGCCTTAAGGTAGAATTATAAAAATCCTCTAACTCATCTTTTAATATATCTTCAGATAAAATTTTGAATATACCCAGCTCATTAAAGGAGACTACTTCCTTTGAAGTAATAATTTTTCCTATTCTTACTGTTCTTACTGCATCTTGAAAGCTTTTATCCACATTTTCCAGATTCTTATATATTCTTCCAATTCCTATTTTAACTTCTAATTTATCTGATTTATTCTTAATGGATTCTATTATCTTTTGATTAAATTCTTTAATTTTATCTTCAATACAATCCTTTATTTTAAAGCTTAAAAGAATTTGAATTCCATTTACTTTAGTAGAGACTATTCCCTTTAAATTTAAATAGTTCATCAATTCTTCTATTGTATGTACCATTGGATTTATAAAATCCTGTATATAATCTACTATAAGTTCATTTTCATTATCCTCGTTCTTATGTTTAAAGCTCATTACTTCTATGGCATAGAAATCTTCTAGCTTTAAGTTAAAAAATCTTGCTCTATCTAGAGCCTTCTTCTTCCTCTTACTGTCTATGGAGATTAAATCCTCAAAGAATTCTGATCTATATCTTATCTCCACTTCCTTCACAGATAGTTCTTGTAATATACTTAAGGCTATAGTAGTTGAAGCAGATTCTATAATTGCTAAATCAAATCCACCTAAGGGCATATCTGTACTCCAAGCAAATAAATGTCCATATATATGTTCCCTTAATACTATGGGCATTATCATTCTTTTTACATATTTTCCATTAATTATTACCTTATCTTCAATTAACTTTTTTAATTTACTTCTAGTATTATTAGGTTCATAAAATTCTTTTACTTCTTTAATTAACTCTTGAGAATCCTGAATATTACTTCCATCTAAGGACTTAATGGTTTCATTGGAAAAGTTTAAATGTAGTACCACAGGATTTTTAATGTTTTCCTTAACTATTTCAACTAAGTCTTTTAATCCATTTCCTTCCAACATAGCTCCCATTAGTTTTTCGTGAACCTTTTCAATCCTTTCTAAAAGTGAAGCTTGCTTATTGAATATTTCCCTAAAAGTTACCATCATTATATCAGATAAAGGTATGGAATAATGAATATCTATTATGGGGAAACTCAAGTCGTTTGCCAAGTCTAAAACCTCTTGAGACAGATATTCTAAATAAGGAGATACTTTTATTCCCAGACCTGCCAACTTTTTAGATGCACATTCTCTTATAAGTTCTTTTTGAGATTCAATAGTATCTTTTTTAAAGGAATAGGCAGTAGTTAATAGAAACTCTCCTTCTGTCGTCCACTCTAATATATCTGGGTCTGCCATTATATTTACCCTAGATATTGTATTTCTAGTGCCACGAAATCCTGCAATTAATTTGCAGGATTTCATTACATCAAGTTCCAACATATCCTCTATACTAATTCCATTTTGTCTAGCCATGGGAAAACTCCTTTTAAGATATAAAGGGCTTCTCTATCTTTATTCCCTTTACATATCTTTCAGTTATATTTCTGTCATCACCTGTATATATTATTTTTTGCAGTCTTTCTTCTATAGATAATTCTTTTAGCCCTGTTAATGAACTATCATCTATTATAAGTGCATCAAAATCGTAGCCCTTCTCAAAGCTGCCTACTTTGCCAAAGAAACTGCCTCCTCCTTTTGTTCCAAGGAAAAACGCTTCATTAAATGTAAGAGGTTGAAGTTCTTTATTTGTATCTAGCCATTTCATCTTTGAAGCTTGAATGGTACATCCTATGATACTCATTATACTTAAACTATTTCCACCTGCAATATCTGAGCCTAATCCCACTGGAACCCCCTTATCCAAATACTTTCTAACAGGCATTATGCCACTAGATAAATTATAGTTTGAATAAGGACAATGGGCAGCATATACTTTGTTTTTACTCATTAAATCAATTTCCTCATCAGTATTATATATACAATGCCCCATTACAGTTTTTGTCTGACCTAATAAATTAAATTCCTCATAAACTGAAGTATAATTCTTAGAGTTAGGGAAGAGCTCTTTTACCCAGATAACCTCTGATGTATTTTCGTTTAGATGAGACTGAATAGGAATATCATATTTAATAGCTAGTTCTCCTAATCTTGTCAGCATCTCCTCTGAGCAAGTAGGTATAAATCTAGGTGTTATAATAGGTTTCACTAAATCGGATTTAGTCATATATTCCTCTAATATTTCCTCTGTCTCTTCTATGGATTTTTTAGTATCTTCAGTTAATTTTGGAGCTGTGTTTTGATCCATATTTACCTTACCTACATAAGCACCTAAACCTGATTCTATGAACATATCCATAAGAAGTTTGGCACTTTCTTTATGTATACTTGCGAATACTGCAGATCTTGTAGTTCCGAATCTCCATAAATCATTTATAAGTCTTGAATATACCTTTTTAGCATAATCTAAATCACTATATTTTTCTTCCTCTGGAAATGTATAAGTATCTAACCAAGGAATAAGTTCTTTATCTAGTCCTAATCCCATATTAGGGTATTGGGGAGCATGAAGGTGTAGATCAACAAACCCTGGTATAATTATTTTTCCTGTAAAGTCCTTCAAATGATAGCCTTTGTAGGAATTATCTAATTCCTTACAAATATCCACTACCTTTCCTTCCTCTACTATCATGTATGAGTTCTTATGAATTTCCATTATGTCCTTAGTTGGTGTAAATGCAATATCACCCTTTAATATCATATTATTCATAATTCGTCACCCCTTATAGATTATCTAAATCTTTACAATACTAAGAGTATTATATTACTTGATAGATAATAATCCTATGTAGATATTATACAAATTATCACTGTCTCCTCAGTAATTTCGATTTTAAAGCCAGGATTCAAAATTCGGAATTGTTTCTTACAATTATAGTATATATCATTCCATGATTATCCACAACTGTCATAATCTGAGGGTTACTATCCCTATGAATTAAATGTTATACTTTAAAAAATGTAATACATTTGTAATACATTTGTAATCAATTTGAAAGGAGGCAAGTTAAAATAGTTAAATTTACTCAAAATTTCAAGGAGGACAAAAATATGTTTACAAAGAAAAGAAAAGTAATTTACTCATTAATAGCCGTCCTAATGCTTAGCTCATCTGCAGCTAATGCTACAAGCTTTGATCTAGCGAATTTTGATTGTAATTCAATATTAAATAATTACATCAAAGAGTACGGCATCAATTTCAATTATGACTCAAATAAAAATTCAAATACAGAACAAGATACAACAGACAGCAGTTGTTCTAAATTTGATTGGACAGCTATTGCTGATAAGTTAGGAAACTGTTTAACAATTCCTGCAAAATAAAGAGATATTTTTAAAAGATCAAATTTATAATATTAAGCAAATAGAAAAAGTTAAATTTTTTCATAATTTCAAGGAGGACAAAACATGTTTACAAGAAAAAGAAAGGTAGTATATTCATTAATAGCCGCAACAATATTTAGCTCATCTGCAGCAAGTGCTGCAAGCTTCGATCTTACAAATTTTGATTATAACTCAATATTAAATAATTATAGCAAAGAATATTCTATAAACTCTAACTATGATTGCAATAAGAATTCAAATACACAACAAAATACAACAGTTAAGGGCTATCCTAATTATAATTGGACAATAATTACTAATAGACCAGGATCTAAACCAGGAAATGTTGTAACAATTCCTAATACAAATAAACCTACAAAACCAACTTACCCAACAAAACCTAGTAATCCAGATCCAACTACACCGACTACACCTACCGAACCAACAACACCTACTAATCCTAAACCAACTACACCACCTACAACTGAAACACCATCAGTATCAGGATTATCAGCAATAGAAGCTGAAGTAGTTAGATTAGTAAACATTGAAAGACAAAAAGAAGGCTTAAAACCATTTGTAGCAAGCTCTGAGCTTTCAAAAGTAGCTAGGACAAAATCAGAGGATATGGCAACAAAGAACTATTTTAGTCACACTTCTCCTACTTATGGTTCACCTTTTGATATGATGAAATCCTTTGGTATTAAATATAATACTGCTGGAGAAAATATTGCAAAAGGTCAACTTACAGCCCAATCTGTAGTTAATGGATGGATGAATTCATCTGGACATAGGGCAAACATAATGAATCCTAGCTTTAATAAGATAGGTGTTGGTTTAGCTAAGTCAAGTAATGGGACAAACTACTGGACTCAAATGTTTACTAATTAGTTAGTCAAGAAAAATATTATTTAAATATATCTGTATTTGTGTGGTATAATAATAATTAGTCTTTCTATATAGAAGGGCTAATTATTTTTTTTGTGTAGGTGATAAAATGGATAAAGAAAACGAAAGAAAAAAATTGCTTGGTGAAGAACCAATAAAAAAATTACTTATTAGGTTTTCATTACCAGCAATTACGGGAATGGTGGTAAATGCCCTATATAACGTTGTTGATAGGATTTTCATTGGATTAGGTGTAGGTGACCTTGCCATAGGTGGATTATTTATTAGTTCCCCTATTTCCTTGATTATAATGGCATTTAGTATGTTAATAGGTATCGGTGGAAATACTTTAGTTTCCATTAAACTAGGACAAAACAAGAAAGAAGAAGCTGAAAGAGTTACAGGTAATTCATTTATTCTTTTAATTTTAGTTTCATTACTTATAACTATATTTGGACTTATGTTTTTAAAACCTTTATTGAACTTATTTGGTGCATCTACTTCTAATTTTCAGTATGCCTATGACTATATGAAAATTATACTTATTGGTGCTGTATTCCAAGCTGTTGGTCTTGGAATGAATAACTTTATTCGTGGTGAAGGAAGCCCGACAATCGCAATGAAAACCATGTTAATAGGAGCCATTTCAAATACCATACTTGACCCTATTTTTATATTTTGGTTTAAGATGGGCGTAAGTGGTGCTGCCCTAGCAACTATTATTTCACAAGCTCTATCTACCCTATGGGTTATGAGATATTTCTTCGGTGGAAATAGTATGCTAACTATTAAAAAAGATTATCTAAAACCTAAATTAGATATAACAAAGAAAATCATTGCCATTGGTCTTGGACCTTTTAGTATGCAGTTGGCTGGTAGTATGGTAACTGTATTATTAAATAATAGTTTAAAAAACTATGGCGGTGACTTAGCCAATTCAAGTATGGCTGTTATTAACAGTGTTGCTATGATGGTAATGATGCCTGTATTTGGTATCAATCAAGGTGCACAGCCTATTATTGGATTTAACTATGGGGCAGAGAAGTACGATAGAGTCAAGCAAACTTTGAAATATGCAATTATAGGTGCAACTTGTATAACCACTGTTGGATTTATATTGACCCAATTATTTCCTGTTCCATTATATAAAATGTTCATAAGTAAAGGTGGTAATTTAGCAGAAATAACCAAAATAGGTGTTCCTGGTATGAGAATATACTTAGCCATGTTTCCTATTGTAGGAATTCAAGTTGTAAGCTCCAATTATTTTCAAGCCATTGGAAAACCAAAACATGCTATGTTACTTAGTCTATCAAGACAAGTTTTAGTACTTATTCCTGCATTAATTATTTTGCCTAAACTTTATGGATTAACAGGAGTTTGGTTAGCAGGTCCTCTATCAGATCTCATTGCTTCTATAATTACTGTATATTTTGTAACTAGAAGTGTTAGAACTCTTGGAGTAGAAAAAAATTAAATTAAAAGGGCTAGTTTAAACTAGCCCTTTTATTATATCTCTAAACTGTTTAGTCATTCTAGCAGTAAATCCCCAAATTATATAATTATTATAATGATAAAACATAACAGAGTATCTGCCACGTCTCCAATTATAGTCTCTTCCCTTGGGGATTAAATTATATGGAAATTCATCATTTAATACAGTTTCTAAATCTAAATAATAAATATCAGGTTCATTTTCCAAGAAGAAATCTAATGGTACTGTAAATATATGGTCTACTTCATAAACATTTGGAACTATATTATCCACATTTAATCCAGAAATTATGCCTAGAAAACAACGAATCGTCATATTGGCATAGGAAACCAAATAATCCAATTCTCCAATTATATTTATATTTTTTCTTTCTATATTTAGTTCTTCCATAGTTTCTCTTATGGCTGCCTCTACAAATGCTTCTTTATCTTCTACCTCTCCCCCTGGAAATGATATTTCGCCAGGCTGATTATTTAGATTTTTAGACCTAAGTTCATATATTATTTCCATTCTATTGTCTTTTTCAATAATTGGTATAAGTACAGAGTAATTCTTTTTTATATCTATAGGCATAGGAGTTCTATCTCTAATTATTTCACTGATTTTTTCTATATCCATCTTTTCCTCCTCTGGCTATTATAATGAAGACAAAATTAATTCTATCTATATAAAAATAAAAGGAGTCATAAAAGACTCCTTTAGTTTAAAGTAATTTTTCTCCTTCATCCCAATCTACTGGGCAAAGTCCACCTGTTTTTAATGCCTTAAGTACCCTAATGGTCTCATCTACTGATCTTCCTACGTTTAAATCATGAATTACTGAATATCTAACAATTCCTTCTGGATCTATGATAAATAATCCTCTTAAAGCAACTCCATCTTCCTCTAGCAATACTCCATAATCTCTTGATACTTGCTTAGTCATATCAGAAGCCATTGGGAAATTTACTTTTCCTAAACTAGAGTTAATCCATGCTTTATGTGAATGTTCACTATCTACTGATACAGATAATACTTCTGCACCTTCTTTTTTGAAATCTTCAATTCTCTTGCTATATGCTGTAATTTCTGTAGGGCATACAAAAGTAAAATCTAGTGGGTAAAAGAACATAACCAACCATTTACCTTGGTAATCAGTTAATTCTACTTTTCCAAAATTATTACCATCACCATCGCAAGTATTCATCTTAAAATCTGGTGCCTTTTTTCCAACTATTCTATCCATTTTATACCTCCGTATTTTATAATTTTTTATGGTGTGTTTCATTATTCTATTTATATCCATCTCTTTATAATTTAAACATACATTTGATAATAATTATCATTTAGTTTGATCTCTTCTTCTAAAAAGTATGTCTGCAATCTCCAATAATGTATTTTCCTTGTTGAGTACAGGAATAATATCTACCTTTTCTATTAATTTGTCTAAGGGTCCCAATTCCTCTTTATATATATTGATTGCTCTATCTTCTACTAAAGATAATAAATCTCTAAAATCATAAACCTTAAACTTTTCTATATTCAAACATTCTGCTTTTTTTTCTAATAAATAGATAAATAATTCTTCATAACTACAATCTTTACCTATGGAAAGCATCGAACATATCTTAGGTATTATGTGTTCAAATAAAGATCTCCTATAGGGGATTTCTGGAAGTTTCAATATCTTTTCAATCTCTCTTACTTCTTCCTCTTTTATATTAAGCAGAAATTCAAAATAATAATCTTTGTCTCCTTGAGGATGTATATAGTATTTATTACCCTTTAATCCTTTTATAGCTTTTAATCCATCATAATATCCAAGTTCTATATTTTTCTTAGCTTTATTTCCATCATATTCATAAGATTTTCCTATATTATCAGAAGGAGATATAAGTAAAGCATTTACATCTGATGGCAGATCTATTTTTCTAGTATATCCCATGGCATGAGTTCTCACTAAAATTAAGTCTTTGTATCCCTTTTCCAATAACATTTTAAATGGTAAATTGTCATAAAAGCCTCCATCTAAAAATCGCTCACCATTTATCTTTTCCGATTTAAATATGGGAAGATATGCACTCGCCATTAAATGATTTTTCAACTCACCTGCTGGTATATCTTCAACAAATGCATATAAAGGCTTTCTTTGACTTAAATTTATAGCCACCATTCCAAAATCCATTTTAGATTTTCTAATTTTTTCTTCATCTATATATATATCTAGCAATCCTTTTAATGGAGTAATATCTAATCCTCTTCCCGTTATTAAAACTTTTATTTTATCCTTTAGAAAAGATAAATCTTCCCTTACCAATTTCAACTGCATTATCTTGTCTATATCTTCATCATCTACATCTGCCACCATAGAATAAGTTATATCGCACCAAAGATCATAGCACCTTTCATAATCATTTTGTACTATCATTGCACCATTTAAGGCTCCAATTGAAGTACCTGCAATTCCACCTATTTCTACATTTAATTCCTTTAATGCTTTATATACACCTATATGATAAGAACCCTTCGCTCCCCCGCCTTCTAGAACTAATCCATGCATTATAACACATCCTTACTCCTTTACTATTTTTATTAATCCATCCTTATCAATATTAGTCTTGAAGTTTTTAGATATCTTATGTAGATAATTAATTTTTTCTGCGTTTTTATTATTATCTAAAGGTATCGGTCTACCACTTACTATTTCACAAGGTATTATTTTAATATTGTCAATATTTTTATTGATTAAGTTTACTTGTGCTATCATAGTATTGGAAGTAATTTCAGTTGATGTTCCAAATACAAAATTTCCTAAACTATAAAATATTGGCTTTCCTTTATAAATCTCTACTCCTTGCAAAACATGAGGATGATGTCCCATTACTATATCTACGCCAGAATCAATTAGTCTTTTAGCTAAATCCATTTCCTGTTTTCTTGGAGTATCACTTCTTTCTACACCCCAGTGAATAGCCAACACCATTATATCTGCTTCCTTCTTCATTTCCATTACTCTATCTGTTACTTCTTCTATATGAGGATCATATGCTCCAACAATTCCTGCTCTTTTGTCTGTAGCATACCATTTAACATCAGGGACTACTCTAGAAAATCCTAGTACTCCTACTTTAATTCCATTTTTTTCAACTATAGTGCCATTAATTGCATCCTTTTTATTATATCCACCCCCAACTCTTTTTATTTTGCTATTATCTATATATTTTAACGTATCCATAAGTCCATCATAACCATAATCTAGGGAATGGTTATTAGAAAGTGATACTATATCTATTCCTGCTTCTTCCATAGCCTTTATATTTCTTGGATCTGAACGAAAATTAAATTGTTTATCAGGCCATTTCTGTCCTTTAGTTGTAATACTTGTTTCCAAATTTCCTATGGTTATATCATCATTCTGGAAATATTCCTTCACCCTATCCCAAGGATAATTAAATCCGTTTTTATTTATATGTATCTTTACGCTTCCATCCATTAGTATATCTCCTATCAAAGAGATACTAAGGCTGCAAGTTTCTTCAGTTTCATCTATTGACTCAAATGCTTCTATTGATGGTTCTTCCTTTTTTTCTTTTCTTGTTTTTTCACTTATTTGAATTTCAGTATCATTTTTACTTCCCAAGACTTCTACAGCCTTAACAGAAAATAAACCTAGCAGTATACCTACTATTGACATAAGTAAATAAAATCTTTTTTTCATTTAAGCCTCCTAAATATAATTATTGGTTATTCTAAATATACCCTAATAATACAAAAAACTCCAACAACAACTATATTTTACTATAATTTATATAAATCTTTCATATTATCTTCTATAGTTTATGTTATTATTCTTATTTTCTATGATATAATATTGAATTATGAATTTAGGAGGATCGATATGGATAACAGAAAATCTTGGAAAGAATATTTTATGGAAATTACAGAATTAGTAGCAACACGCTCTACTTGTAATAGAGCTTTTGTAGGTTGTCTATTGGTTAATGACGATAATAGAATAGTATCTAGTGGATATAATGGTTCAGTTTCTGGAAATCCCCATTGTGATGATATTGGACATACTATGAGAGATGGACATTGTATTGCCACTATTCACGCTGAAATCAATGCCTTATTATATTGTGCCAGAGAAGGAATTTCTGTAAAGGGATGTACTGCCTATGTCACTCATTTCCCTTGTCTTAACTGTACTAAAGCACTAATTCAATCTGGAATCAAATGTATATACTATAAAAATGATTATAGAATAGATGATTATGCCGTAGAATTACTTAATAAAAACAATATAAATTTTGAAAAAATAGAATAACTCCGATTTCTGATGCTAGTCATCGGAAATCGGAGTTACTCTTTATTCCATTATTGCTTCTTTTGCTAACTTATCTGCTTCTTCATTATATTCTATACCAGAATGAGCCTTTACTTTTATGAATACTACCTTTAATTTATTCTTTATGGAATCATAAAAATTCTTATAGGCCTTTGTCCCATCTTTATTTGTTTTCCAACTGCCTATTGCCCATTGTTCTATTCCTGTATAGTCAAAATGAAGATATAGTGTATCTTTACCTTTTTCTATTGCCAATTCCATAGCTACCATGGCTCCCTTTATTTCTCCTGATACATTTCTCATTTCTGCCAATTCTTTGTTATTATCTCGCCCACTATATGTTTCCTTTCCATCATTGGTTATTAATACAACTCCATAGCTATAAGTAAAATGTTTTATATCAAAACTTCCATCTACGTAGGCTATTATTTCATTCTCTTTTAAACTACTTTCATCAACTAAGTCTAACTTCTCACTTCCACCATCTATAAATGTTAATGCTTCCTCATATGTGGAAAATTTCTTATATTCTGCTCCTGAATATCCTCTTACTTGCTCTTCGCACTTTCCCCAAGTCTCATATATACCTGGTACCTTTCCTTTTCTTACTGCATAGTAAAACTTTGCCATTTTGTCACCTCTATACTATTAATATCCTAATTATAGCATAATATAAATTTTTCAGTATGGATAACTGGATTTTTTAACACTCAGCTCTAATCCATGATATAATATATCTGTAGATTATATATTAAGGGGGTATTGATGGTGGATATTAACATAATTGGAGTACCTTTATACTATGGTTGTGATAGAAATGGTGCAAATTTAGGTCCTAAAATTCTTAGAGAAAATGGCATAATAGATATCATTAAAAAAAATGGACATAATGTTTATGATATGGGAGATACATATGTTCCAATTATACCTAATGAATTAAAATTTTGTGATCACCCAAAAATGAAATATTTGAATACAATAACGGAAATCACTACAAATTTAGCTAATAATGTATATTGCTCACTTAAAGAAAATCGTTTTCCTTTCATAATAGGAGGAGATCATGCCTTAGGTATGGGCAGTATTGCAGGTGCCAGTAATTTTTTTAGAGAGATGGCTGTGATTTGGGTTGATGCCCATGCTGATATAAATACCTTTGAAACATCACCTTCAGGTAATATACATGGTATGCCTCTTGCTGCATCAATGAATGTAGGATATAGTGACCTTAGAAATATTTATTATGATGGGCAAAAGGTGAAACCAGAAAATGTTTATATACTAGGAGGCAGAGATATTGACCCAGGTGAGTTTGCCCTTAGCGATGAACTTAATCTTAATATGTATACTATGGAAGCAATCCGTGAAAGAGGACTAGAAGATGTAATAAAGGAAATAATAGAGAAAATCAAAGCCTCCAATATAGACGGAGTACATCTGAGTTTCGATATAGATGTTCTAGATCCAACCCTTGTACCTGGTACAGGAACTCCTGTAGTTGGAGGATTCTCCATAGAAGAGGGAAAAGAAGTATTTACTTCTTTCTTAGGACAAGAGTTTGTTACTTCTATTGATTTTGTAGAGTTAAATCCTCTACTTGATAATGAAGATAAAACAACTATTAAAAGTTGCATTGAAATCCTTGAACATATATTTGAAATAATTGGCAAATAACACAAATATAAAGGGGTAAAGATATATATCTTTACCCCTTTATACTCTTTAAATTATATTCACTTAATAAATGATATAATATAAACAAATCTCAAATAAAATAACAGGAGTATAATATGGAAAATAAAAATCTATTAATCATAAGATATATAAATTTGCCTATAATAATACTTGGAATTACACTTATAGAAGTAAGAAGCTTTACTATTTTTCCTATAATATTGACTTTAATTTTTATTATAAATAATCAATTACGTTATTTTCTCTTTAGTAAAATTTCCACTTTTGTATTTTTATCTATTCTTCTTGACTTTGTATTGGGATACACATTATATACAAAATACCAAGGTTTACTTCTTCCATATTTCATCATAGGTATAACAGATAGTTTCTTCTTAATCAAAGACTTCAGCAGATATATCATCAGCCTTTTAGGCATTATGATTTTCTTATATTCTAGTAAGGACTTACCTATAGAACAACTATTAGCCTTTTTATCTTCTATGATTTCCTTACTATTTATTTCAAATATAATCGCAAAAGAACATAATAATAAATTGAAATTAGAGGATTTATATCATAGACTTAGACTATCAGAAGAAAATTTGATTAAAACAAATCAAGAACTAGAAATATATGCAAATTCAATCAGTGAATTGTCTATCCTTAAAGAAAGAAATAGAATTTCAAGGGAAATCCATGATAGTGTAGGTCATAGCCTATCTACTATAATAATTCAATTAGGTGCCATAGAAAAAATAGGAAAGGACAATGGAGAAGCTGCATCTTTAATGGCGTCAAACTTAAAAGTCTTTGCTAAAGATGGACTTGAAGAAATTAGAAAGGCTCTAAGAGAACTTAAACCTAAGGAGTTTAAGGAATATGAATCTCTACTAATTATTGAAAATTTAATAAAAGATTTTAAAAAATTAACAGGAATAGATGTTAAGTTTGGATTCTCTAAAAACAAATGGCAAATCAGTGAGGAAACTTCTTTAGTTTTATATAGGTCTATCCAAGAGTTTTTGTCTAACTCTGCTAAACATGGAAAGGCTACTAAAATCAATATCTTCTTACACTTTGGAGATGATTTAATTCTTACTTTACAAGACAATGGAATAGGTACAAATACTATCAAAAAAGGAATAGGTCTAACCAGTATATCCGAAAGAGTAAAGGAACTTGGAGGGAATATTAGTTATGAAAGTAAAGAAGATAAGGGCTTCTTCCTTAGAATAGTTTTAAAATCGGTGAATAGTTTAGACCAGTAAAAAATAATAATAAATAGTTATTCAATATTAACTGGATAAACAAAGTAAGTAGTATTTATAAAATTGAATGCCATAGTTTTAGTAACTGCTTATATTAGTTATTACATATATTGGGGGTATATTATGAAAAAAATCAAAATAGCAATTGTTGACGATGAGAAATTAATACGAGAAGGCTTAAAAATTATACTTTCTACTTATGATGATATAGATATTGTATCTATGGCTGGAGATGGATATGAAGCGCTAAATATATGTAAATCTAAAGATATTGATTTAGTTCTAATGGATGTACGAATGCCTATATGTAATGGAGTAATTGGTACAAAAATTATAAAAGATGAGTTTCCAGATACTAAAGTTTTAATCTTAACTACATTTAAAGATATGGAATACATACAAGAAGCCTTGAAAAATGGAGCATCTGGTTATCTTTTAAAGGACAGTTCTTCTGACTTAATTTATGAGGGTATTAAGGCAGCCGTAAAGGGTAATATAGTCATTCATCCTGAAATTGCAACTAATATCCTTAATCATAGTTCAATAGAAAACGATGTAGATAAAACCCTTGAAGAATACGATCTAAGCCAGAAAGAATACGAGATTATAAAGTATATTGCAGATGGTCTATCTAATAAGGAAATTGGTGAAAAACTATTTCTTTCTGAGGGAACTATTAAAAATAATGTAAGTACAATTCTATCAAAACTTAATCTTCGTGATCGTACACAAATAGTGGTCTTTGCCTTTAAAAACAATCTTACTAAGTAGTGACTTTAGTCACTACTTTTTCATTACCTAGGGCAATGTGATTTAATTATGATTTTTCATATAATGAAAATATAAAGGAGGGTTTTATATGAATATAATAGAAATTAAAAACATAAGTAAAAAATTTGAAGACAAACTCGTACTTGATAATATTTCTTTTAATATTGAAGAAGGAGATATTTTTGGTTTAATTGGCCCAAATGGTGCTGGAAAATCTACATTGATAAATATTATGACTGGATTACTAGATTCTAATAATGGTAGTATTTCAATTGGTGGATTTGATATAAAAAAAGAACCATTAAAGGCAAAGGAATTTCTAGGATTAGTACCACAGGAATTAGCCTTAATGGAAAATATATCTGCCTATGATAATTTAGAATTCTTTGGCAGCCTATATGGCTTAAAGAGAAAAACCCTAAAAGAAAAAATTGGTTATGCCTTAGATATTACTGGGCTTACTGAAAAGAGAAATGATAAGGTAAAGAAGTTTTCTGGTGGAATGAAAAGAAGGCTCAATCTTGCTGCTGCCATAATGCATGAACCAAAAGTATTAATCCTTGATGAGCCTACAGTAGGTATCGACCCTCAGTCAAGAAATCATATTTTTGAATTTATTAAATCTGTGAATAGAGAAAGAAATGCTACTATTCTTTATACTTCACATTATATGGAAGAAGTAGAATACCTTTGTAACAATATCTTTATAATGGATGAAGGTAAGGAAATAGCATATGGAAATAAAAAGACAGTAAAATCTATGATTAGTGATAATAATAAAGTTAATTTAAGAGTTGACAAAATCAACAAGGATTTAATAAGTAATATTGAGCTAATGGATTCAGTAATAAATTGTGATACTTCCCCGGATGAAATCAAACTCTTAGTTAAGGGAGATACTTTTAAATTAGAACCCTTATTAAAGATTCTTGAAAAAAATAACTCTATAATAAAAAGTATTAATGTCGACGAGCCAAATCTAGAGGAAGTATTTTTAAGCCTTACTGGAAAGAATTTACGGGATTAGGAGTGATATGATGAAATTATTAGCTTATTTAAAAGTTTCCTTAAAAGGAATCATAAAGGAATTTCCTACCTTTGTATTATCCTATGCTATTTATCCCATAGTACTTGCATTAGTAATGGGATATGTACAGAAGGATATGTTTACTCCTGCAATAAACGATCCTATTTTCTCAATTATCATAGTAGATGAAGATAATACTAAGGAGTCTCAAAGCTTAATATCCTTTTTAAATAGTGCAGATATGTCTCAGGTACTCACTGTCCAACCAAGTGATAGTGATAAATTTGATTATACCCTTAGAGTTCCAAAGGGATATAGTAGTAGTTTACTCGGTAAGAATTCTGCCTCTGTAAAAGTAGAAGCAGAAGAAAAGTCTTCTACTACTATGGGAAATATATTGGTAAATATAGTAGATAAATATAATCTTGAAGTAAGTCAGGGATTAATCATTAGTGAAGGAATTGAAGGAAGTTCGTTATCTGAAGAAAATAAGGAAAATTTAATTATGGAACTCCGTAGTGCATTAGGTAATGCCTATGATACAAATTCAATAAAGGATAATATTCACAAAGTTAGAAAAAGCTTAAATTCTTTTGAATACTACTCTGTTGCATTCTTAAATTTTTCTTTCATTATATTTCTAATGGCAGTTGTTGCATCAGATGCTTTAGAAAAGGAACAAGGTCTATATAGTAGAATAATGTCCACATCTATGACAAAAGTTCAATACTTTAATTATGGTGTTATGTCAAATTATTTGATGATGTTAGTGGCCAATTTAATTTATGTTGGTGCATATAGAATAAGTGGACTATCCTTTAAAGGTTCACTGCCTATTTTACTTTTAATTGTCTTAGTACAAAGCCTTATGATAACAATTATAGGCAGCTTGATTTCTACCTTATTTAAGAAAAAATATGGATTACCTTTTTTGCAAGTATTCCTAGTAGTGCATATGATATTAGGTGGAATGGTAGGCCCTTTACACAAATGGAACAGTAATCCTATCTTTAATTTTTTTGCTAAATATAAACTAGATGCAGTCATTGTAAATAGCTATAGAAATTATATAATCAACAATAATCTATCTTCTATATCTAACTATTTATTAATTATGGTAGGAATATCTGCGATACTTTATTTAATCAATATCTTATTAATTAAAATGAAATGGGGTGTAAGTAAATGAATCTAGTTCAACTAATAATTGTAAACATAAAAAGAATGTTAAAAGATCCCAGTAAAATTGGATTTATGCTTATAATGCCTATTGCTGTAATATTTTTTGTTAATTTCCTAGAAAGTGGAGATACACATACATCTAGTACAATATCCAATATCAGTGTGGCTTATAATATTGAAGATAAAGGTAATTTATGGGATGAAGTCTCTATTCCATCTAAATCTCAATGGGTATTTCACAATGAAAAAAGTAAAGCCTTAGATCTACTTGAAACCAATGAAGTTGCTGTAGTATATAATATACCTGCTGACTTTAGTGATAAAATTAATAGCTATGAAAAGCCAATTATTGAATCTTATAAAAGAGAAGAAGGAAATATAACAGTTCCATTGGAAATGGAAATAAATAATAAAATAAATGAGTTTATCAAAGAAAAATTACTTCTTGATAAAGGCATAATTTCAGATAAAGATGATTTATATATTCTTAAAACTGAAACATTTCTTGAGAGAAATCAAAAAGTAATCACTGGAGATATGAATCTAGTAACCATGATGTTAGTATATTTTATCATTTTAGGTGCTTCTCCTATTGTTGTAGAATTAATGGAATTTAAGAAAAAAAATATTATTTCAAGGGCTATTACTACTCCAAATAAAAGTAGTGTAATTTTAGGAAGTCTAGGTTTATCTCTATTATTTTTTCAAGTCGTAGGAAATACCATAGTTGTATTATTAGGTACAAAACTCATAGGTTATAACATAGTTAATCTTCCTATCATCATTATAAATCTTACTTTAGCTAGCCTTTTCTCCATCACTTTATCTCTGGCTATGACTAGATTATTTAATAATGAGAGTTCTGCTTCTTTAATTACAGCCTTAATCGCTATGATGACACTATTTTTATCTGTATTTTCTCAAGAGGGAATGTATCAGAATCTTCCTCAATTTATAGTAAACTTAGGTAAATTTACTCCACAATACTGGATATTTGATAGTCTAGAAAAATCAATATTATTTCCAAATGTATTTATAGTCTTACTTATAGTTTTGGCATTATTTACTGCTGGTAACTATAGATTAAAAGATTTAATTAAAAAATAAGACAGGATTTCCTGCCTTATTTCAGGCCGTCGACATTCTATATGTTGATGGCTTTTTAATATCTATGATTAGTAAAAGAATTATACTATACTGATTATTAGTCAGATAATATACACATTACTTGCCCGAATTTTTTAATCCAACTGTAGAAAAGAAATTTTAAATATGATACACTGATTTTATTACAGTAGCGAACAAATTTTATATTATCTGCACGGCAAGCATAATCTTGGTTTTCCGTGGGTTTTTAAAACGAATTTCTTGATTTCTTTCTTGACTTTGACGTCGCGTCAACCTATATACTTATAATTGAAAGGGGGGATAGTCATGGAACTGCAAACCATAAGTCAAGTATCTAAATATTTTTCAATTTCAACCCGGACACTTAGATATTACGAGCAAATAGGGTTGATAACACCTGTGAAAAAAGAAGGTTTTGCTTATCGTGCATATGATATGGAAACCATTACACGTCTGCATCAGATTATTATTCTACGCAAACTAAGGATACCTCTTAAACAGATTGCCAGGATTCTGCAAAGCACAGATGTGCGTGTTGCAATCGAAGCCTTTGAGCACAACCTTATGGAAATTGAGGACGAAATTACCGCACTCTCCACTATCCGTAGCATTATTAAAGCCTTTATCGAACATCTAAATCTTGGAAGCGCAATATTCGCACTACCAGATGATGAAGGCTTATTAGAAATTGTAGATTCATTGACTGTCTCTAAAATTAATTTCAAGGAGGAAAAGTCAATGGAACAACTTAACCACGCAAGCGAGAAGCTTAGTAAACTTGAAGACAAAGATGTACGGATTGTTTACCTTCCGCCTATGACCGTGGCTGCCGCTTACGCATCGGGAGAAGGCTGTGAAGGCAAAGCGATGGACATGATTAATCAATTTATAAAAGATAGTGGATTGTTAAAAATTAAACCCGACGCCCGAAGTTTTGGTTTTGACTGCTCTAAGGAGGCAATAGCAATCGGAGAACCATCACATGTATATGAAGGGTGGGTATCTGTTCCCAACGACATAGAAATACCTATGCCTTTAGTAAAGCGAACCTTTAACGGTGGGTTATATGCTGCGCATGTATTGAGGACATGGGATTTTGAAGATTGGCGTTTATTAAGAGAATGGGTTAATGCAAGTGATAAGTATGATAACGACTGGGGTTCCCCACGCTGGACATCGCCAGAAACCAGTGCGGGGCAGGGATTTGAAGAAACATTGAATTTTTATAATTTTGCACAAAAAGGTGGTAAAATGGAAAATTTACAGCTTGATTTATTATTCCCTATTAAGGAGAAGGACAATGGAAAATTATAAAATTGATTCGATAATATCATTTGGTGACTACAACTGGCGTGTGCTTGACATAAAAAACAATGCGGCTTTGATTATAACTGAAGAAATAATAGAACAACGTCCTTACCATGATGCTTATAAAGATATAACATGGGCTGACTGCGCGTTAAGAAAATATCTTAATGGTGAATTTTATGACAAATTCAACGCAACTGATAAATCAAGGATAATTCCGGTAATAAATAAAAATCTTGACAATCAGTGGTATGGTTCAAAGGGCGGAGCAGATACGCAAGATAGTATATTTTTATTAAGCCTTGAGGAAGTGTGCAAATATTTCGGTGATAGCCGTTCAAAACTGCAAAATCGAGGAAAAAATCAAAGATATTGGTTTGAAAGAAAAGATGAAAACAACAGTAAGCGAATAGCAAGACTTCAGGGTAAAGAATGGGGTTGGTGGTGGTGGCTTCGGTCGCCCGGCCGTGTTAATGTAAAAGCCGTGTACATCTTTGGGACTAACGGTAATATAGGTATCCAAGGCAACAATATATTGAAAGGCAACATCAGCGATGGCAAATGTACAGGCGGCGTTCGTCCCGCTTTGTGGTTAAATATATAATTTGAATTATGGCTAATAAGTATAATACCGTAGGGAGCAAGGAACTCTATGCACTCCGAAGCCAAACTATTGAACTGGTCTTTGCAGATGCTAAGGAGCTTCATGGTATTCGTTATGCCAGCATAAAGGTTTAGACCGAGTGAAAATGGAACTAAACCTCTTATTTGCTTGTATGAATCCTAAAAAATTGGCAAATAGGTTGCGGAAGAACGACTTAACCCCTTTGCTTTTCCGCTTGTTTGTGTCAATATTTGAAGGTTTTGAAAAAAATTTTGTGAACTTGAAATTGCTTCTTGATTTTTGCAACCAAGAAGCAATAAGTCAACAATCTGAATAAGACAGGATATATCCTGTCTTATTCTTCTCCCCTTATGCTTTCTAATATTTTAACCATATCATCATAAGTCATTGCTCCTGGCACTCCACCTAATAATATTCCATCTTTGTCTACAAAATAAGATGTAGGAAATCCACTTACTAAATAAGTCTGTGATACTTCTCCATCTTCATCTAAAACTACTTCAAATTCATATTTTCCTTCCTCAATATATTTTTCAACAGTTTTCTTATCTTCCATTACATCTACTGCAAGAACTACTAAATCATCATTTTCATTATCTAGCCTTTGTAAATCTGGCATTTCCTTATCACACCAAGTACACCAAGTAGCCCAGAAGTTTATTAGAACTATTTTACCTCTATAATCTGATAAGGATACTTCTTCACCCTGTAAATTTTTAAGAGTAAAATCTGGAGCCTCTATTATTATATCTTCATCTTCCTCTGGTGTTTGTTCATCAGGGGTTTGACCATCTTCTATATTGTTTTCTACCTGATTTATATCCTCTTCTTTATCTTGTTTACCGCATCCTCCTATAAATAGCGTTAATGCCAAAATCATTATCAATATTTTTTTCATATTCTCCTCCTTATTGCAAAAATCTACTTATATTTATCACCTTATTAAAAAACACAAGTAATCCAAATACAACCATAATGAGTCCACTAATTATTGGAATATATTTCATAAACTTATCCGCCTTATTCATTAGTCTGGTAAACCCATTTATAAATAATGCAGTCAATATAAATGGTATTGCCATTCCTATAGAATATACCAGTAGTAAATAGATTCCCTTTGAAATAGTAGAAGCCCCACCTGCATACATAAGTATTGATGCCAATACTGGTCCAAAGCAAGGAGTCCATCCAGCTGCAAATGCCATTCCCATTAGAATAGAACTAAACCAATTAGTGACTTTCTTAGGCGCCTTAGCCCTTCTTTCAAAGTTTAAAAATCTAAGTTTCAATATTCCCATCATATTTAATCCAAATAGGATTATAATAATCCCACTGATTTTACTGAAGGCTTCTTTATTTTTTACAAATATCTTACCTAGAAAACTGGCAGATGTGCCCATTATCATAAAAATAATTGTAAAGCCTATTATAAATCCAAAGGTTCTCGTTAAAGCAAATAATCTTTTCTTTTCTAGTTCATCTTCCATATCAACACCAGTAATATACATTATATAAGCTGGTATTAGGGGAAGTATACATGGGGAAAAAAAAGACAGAAACCCTGCCCCAAAAGCTATGGGTATAGAAACATCTCCTAAACTAATCATATTTCCTCCTTTATGTCAATTCTTTTATTAAACTATATTTATTAACCGCCTCTTCATATATATGTACCCTTTAAGATAATTTAAAAACTTATACTTATATTATTATTTGTATTAATTGCATATTCTGAGTTTACTTTCAAAATTTGTAGGGTATTACATAACGGAATTAGTGATATAATATTATAAATCTTACGAAGGAGGAGATTATTTTGAAAAAATTAGGCTTACTACCTAAACTAATTATTGCCATAATTATTGGTATACTAATAGGAAGTTTTGGACCACAGTGGTCCGTTAGGGTCCTTGCAACCTTCAATGGCATATTTGGCAACTTCTTAGGGTTTGCTATACCATTAATCATCATAGGGTTTGTTGCCCCTGGAATTGGTGATCTAGGTGATGGAGCTGGAAAGCTATTGGCTATTACTGCAGGAATTGCCTATGGTTCCACTATTCTTTCAGGTAGTTTAGCATACTTTGCAGGTTCCATTATATTGCCAACTTTCTTAAAATTAGGCAGTTTAAGCCTAAATGCTGCTAATCCTGAAGAGGCTTTACTAACTGGATTTTTTACAGTTGAAATGCCACCTATATTTGATGTTATGACAGCCTTATTACTTGCATTTACTTTAGGACTTGGTATTGCAGCAATTAAAGGTGATACATTAAAGAAATTTATGAATGATTTCCAAGAGATAATTGAAAAGCTTATAAACAGTATAGTAATACCTTTATTACCTTTTCATATAGCTGGAATATTTGCAAACATGACTTATGCAGGTCAAGTAGTGACTATTCTTTCTGTATTCTCAAAGGTATTCCTAATGGTAATTGCACTTCATATAATTACATTAGTTATCCAATTCTTCATTGGTGGTACAATAGCTGGAGGTAATCCTATAAGAATGTTAAAAAATATGATTCCTGCGTATTTAACAGCTATTGGAACTCAATCATCAGCAGCTACTATACCTGTTACACTGGCCCAAACTAAGAAAAATGGAGTTAAAGATGATATTGCTGACTTTGTAATTCCTCTATGTGCTACTATACACTTATCTGGAAGTACAATCACTTTAGTTTCTTGTTCTATGGCTATAATGATGTTAAATGGCATGGCTATAAGCTTTGTATCTTTCTTTCCATTTATACTAATGCTTGGTATCACTATGGTTGCAGCTCCTGGAGTTCCTGGTGGCGCAGTTATTGCAGCTTTAGGACTTCTGGAAACTATGTTAGGTTTCCCACAGCCTATGCTTTCACTAATGATAGCTTTATATGTTGCCCAAGATAGTTTTGGTACTGCAACAAACGTAACTGGAGATGGAGCTATAGCTCTTATGGTAAATAAAATTTCTGGAAACAAACTAGTTAAATAAAACTTATATTTGAAATCACCTCCCATCTATAGTATGATTTACATAAATCATACTATAGATGGGAGGATTTTAATTTGAATAAGGATGAAGTTTTATCAAGATTTTTAGATTATGTAAAAATATCAAGTCCTAGTTATAAAGAAGGAAACTTTGCTAAAAAAGTTAAAGAGGATATGGAGTTTTTAGGTTTCGATGTAACAGTTGACGATGCAGGTATAAAGGCAAATTCAGATACTGGAAATCTTATTGGATATTTGAAGGGAAATAAAGAGGCAGCTCCTATTATGTTCTGTGCTCATCTAGATACTGTAACTCCATGTGAAAATATTGAACCTATTATTGAAAATGGTATTGTCAAATCTAAAGGAAATACCATTCTTTCTGCTGATGATAAGGCTGGTATAGTTGGTATTTTAGAGGGAATCAAATATATAAAAGAAAATAATATGCCTCACGGTGATATAGAAGTAGTATTCACCATATGTGAAGAAGTTGGGCTATATGGATCTAAATATTTGGACTACTCTAAGATAAAATCTAAAACAGCCTTTATATTAGATGCTAGTGGAGAAATCGGAGGAGTAAATGTTCAGGGACCTTCCCAAGCTCAAATCTTTGCAAAATTTCATGGAAAAGCAGCCCATGCTGGTCTTAGTCCAGAAAAAGGTATAAGTGCTATTCAAATTGCCTCAAGAGCCATAGATAAAATGAATTTACTTAGAATAGATGAAGAGACCACTGCAAATGTAGGAATTATAAAAGGTGGTGCTGCAACTAATATTGTTGCAGATTTAGTTGAAATAGAATTTGAAGCTCGTAGTTTAGATGAAGAAAAGCTAAACAATCAAGTTAAACATATGGTTGATACCATGGAGGAAGCCACTAAATCTTTCAATGGCACAGTAGATACTGAAGTAAACTATTCATATCCTACTTTTAAATTAGATAAAGAAGAACCTATGTTAAAGACAATAGAAAAAGCTATGAATAAGTTAAATATTTCATATAGACCTTGTTCTACAGGTGGTGGCTCTGATACTAATATATTCAATGGAAAAGGAATCAAAACAGCTACCCTTGGAATTGGTATGTTTAATGCTCATAGTGTAGATGAATATATAGCCATAGAAGATTTAGTTAAAACTAGTCAGTTGGTTGCTGCAATAATTGAAGAAAGCATATAATTAAAAATAGGTTCGATTAATCGAACCTATTTTTTAATCTTTTCTTGAATGGGCAATCTTACTAGCAGTTGCAGCTGCTATGGCTGCAATTAAATCATCTAAAAATGTATGAACTGCAACGCCCTTCATTCCATCTATTTTTTTTATGATTCCAATCTTTTCTTTATCTAAGTATCCATAATTTGTAAGTCCTATGGTTCCATAGACATTTACTATAGATAGAGGAATTATTTCATCAATTCCATATAATCCTTCATCAGATTCAACTATATCTTGAAGTGGTTCTGGTAATAGTTTTTTTTCTGCCAATTCATCTAAAGCTATTCCTGTTAAAATAGCATGGATTATCTCTCGCTTTGTAAGTACAGCTTTAATATTCTCTACACAGAACTCCAATGTTAAATCAGGATAATAATTTTTCTGAAGCAGTAATACTATTTCTCCTATATCTTCTAATTTTACGCCTCTTCTTTCAAGCATTGCTATGGTTTGTTCATGTAATTCTTCCATATTATACTTTCCCATTATTTCCACCCCTTACTTCCTAATATTTAATATTTATTTATATATTCCCTTATTTAAGTATATATTCCCAAATAAATTAAATATATTTATGGTAAATTAAAAGAAGTTAAAGAAAAATCTTTCTTTAACCTATTCATATGATATTTATTATTTATTATATTATGCTTATCCTTTATTTCCTAGTATCTTTGATTCAAAGAATCTTCCTAGTACATATGAATAATTATTATCGCTAGTATCTCTTTAGAGATACTAGCGATAATAATTATTCGTTCTTAGGTAATAATGCAATTGCTCTAACTGGAGAACCTGTTCCGCCTCTAATCTTTAAAGGTAATCCCATATATACAAATCTCTTTCCAACAACTTTATCTAAATTACATAAATGCTCTGTATTTGTAATATCATATTCTCCACATACTAGATGGCCTGAGAAATCTAAATCATCTGGAGTTTGGTCAATTGCTGGTGAATCAACAGCAATATTTACTACTCCTTTTTCTGCTAACCATTTTGCTGACTCATAAGAAACTCCTGAATGTTTTGCACTTAGTCCACCGTATCCATTGTCTGGATATGTCCTATCATAATGTCCTGTATACATTATGAAAATATCACCTTTCTTGATTTCTAAGCCATGTTTTTCTAGAGCCTCTTCAATATCTTTTATTTCTATATAGTCTGGATATCTAATATGTCTCAAATCAACACATATAGCATCACCGAAGAAATATTCCAAAGGCATATCCTCCATTGGAGCTCCACCTGGCTTATACTCAATAACTGCATCTGAGTGAGTTCCAGCATGTTCACTCATTAAAATATTTCTTGCATAAAATCCTAATGTTTCACTGCCAGTAGCCTTCATGTTCTCTTCATGAGTTTGGTTTGTCATTATAAATGTTGGCTGATGTATACCAAACAGTGGCATACCTTGATAAATTTCTTGAGTTAGGTCGATAATCTCCCATTTTTGATTAAAATTCATATTAACACTCCTTTAGTCTTTTATATATGCACATATTAATAGCAATTCTTATGCCAATTTTTTATATCCTGCAAAGCAGCTTTCTCAATATTTTGCTTTTTGTACCAAAGCTAAAAGAAGAATTTTTTTCCTCCTCGTAATATTTAGAAAATATTCAATAATTCAAATCCTTTTGTTCATCTTCATTTAAAAGAAAAAATACCTAAAAGGAATATTTTTCCTCATAGGTATTTTTTTCCTCATAGGTATTTTTTTCCTTCTTCTATTCACTTTTACTCTCTTCTTCTATATATCTCTTTAATTTATTTCTTATGGTTCTATCAGTTATTCCAAGTATTCTTGCTGTTTCTCTTTGATTATAATTACATTCTATATAAGTAGTCTCAATAACCTTCTTCTCAATATTCTCAAGAGTTTGTCCTACGAATATTGGAATAAGTTTTTTATTTATAAATTTCTCTGATTTCTCGTCTTTATTTATATGGGATAATATATCTTTTTTAGTTAGAGTATCTCCCTCCACAAGAGCTATGGCTCTTTCCACTAGATTTTCTAATTCCCTTACATTTCCATTTAATTCATATTTCTCTAGGGTTTCAATAAAATCATATTCTACCTTTCTTATTTCTTTATTTAATAGTCTACTATATTTGTAGATAAAATAATTGGCTAAAGGAACAATATCCTCTGGTCTATCTCTTAAGGCAGGCATATGAATATTGATTACATTTAATCTATAATATAAGTCTTCTCTAAATTTTTCTTCCTTTACTAAATTAAGCAAGTCTTTATTTGTAGCAGTTATAATCCTTACATCTACAACTATAGAATCCTTGGAGCCTACAGGAGTTATTACATTTTCTTGAATTGCTTGTAATAGTTTTCCCTGTAGTCCCAACTCAATATCTCCTATTTCATCTAGAAATAATGTTCCTTCATGAGCCAATTCAAAATATCCTTTTTTATCTGTTGTAGCACCTGTAAAAGCACCTTTTTTGTATCCAAATAGTTCACTTTCTAGTAAATTCTTTGGTATTGCAGCACAATTTATTGCATAAAACTTCTTATGTCTCCTATTTCCTTGCCTATGTATTGCCTTGGCTATTAAACTTTTTCCAGTACCGCTTTCTCCAGTAATCAAGACTTTAGAATCTATATCTTTAATCTTCTCTATAGTATTTAATATACTTTTTATAGCATTAGATTTTCCTATGATTCCATCTTTGACATACTTTTCTCGAGATTCAGCACTTAGAAAATTTATTTGTTTATAAAGATTATTGACTTCAGTACCCTTTGCTATTAGAAATTCTAGTTCTTTTATGTCTATAGGTTTTGTTAAATAATGAAATACTCCACTTCTTATGGCTTCAATTGAAGATTTTATAGTACCATAGGCAGTAACAATTATTACAACAGCTTCTGGATTTATTTTTTTTATTTTAGTATATAACTCCATTCCATCTTCATTTCCTAGTTTCAAATCTAAGATGGTGACTGATATTTCATTGTTTGTATAATGTTCTAGTGCTTCTTTTGAATTATATGCTAAATAAACCTTATATTGGTTTTTAAACGCAAACTTCAAAGACTCTACTATGGCCTCATCATCATCTACAATTAATATTTTTTCCATTTTTATCACTTCCTATATCTGAAAAATTAGGGAAACCCTTACTATATTATCTATATTTTCTACCTCAATAATTCCATTATTCTCTTTAATGAGATTATATGATATAAATAATCCTAATCCTGTTCCATTTTTCTTTGTTGTAAAGAATGGGTCAAATACTTTTGAGATATTTGCTCCTGAGATTTGTTTACCATCATTTTCTATTAAAATCATCTTTTTATCATTATCTTCTTTAGCGTAAACATTTATATTTCCAATATCTTTAATCCCATCAATGGCATTTAATATTAAGTTGATTAATACTTGTTTTATTTGATTTTTATCTACATTTAATGTAAATCTTTCTTCTATATCTATATGGAACTTTATTTTCTTAAATCTGCTTGATGATTTATATAATGATTTCATAATATCATTTTCTAATAGTTCCTTTATATTTACGTTAGATACATTTGCCTCATTTGGTTTAGAATACTCTAATAGACTCGTAAAAAGTTTATTTATGTAATCCACTTGTTTTGGTACGTAGTAAATTAAAGATTCCCTAAATTCTTCATCTTCAATATGCTCTGGGATTAATTCAATAAAATTCTTAACGCTAGTAAGTGGGTTTCTTAATTCATGGGCAATATTTAATAGAAGGAATCCTAAAGACTCCATCTTATCTTTTCTAATTAAAGTTTCTTCTATTTTTTTACGTTCTGTAATATCTATAAAGTTAATTAGTACACCTACTAATACATTTTTATCATCTAATAATTTAGTATAATTAACTTCCAGATACTTTTTTTCACAGGCATTATCTATTTCTAGTTTTGCATAATAAGTATCTTCAATACCATCTAATATATGATGTATAACTGTTGTATTAAATATTTTAGCTATATCTGTTTCATAAAAAGACTTAAATAATATATTTTCTAAAGATAAAGCTAAAATACCTTCAGCAAATTTATTTACTGCAGTGATTCTACCTAATTTATCTATATATATTACTCCTGTGTCTATATTTTCTATTATCTGCTTCCCAAAATAGCCCATTTTGTGGTTAAACCAATTATCATATATTTCCTCATATTTACCATTGTCTTTTATTTTTTTCATTCCCATTCTAAACTTATTTGCAATAGCTTCATTTCCCTTTTTAAAGGCTATTCCGTACTTTGTTAAATGAATTGGCGACCCAATTAACTTTAATTTATTTTTAAACCCTTGTTTCTCAGCATAATGCAGTATTGTTAGCTTATTTCCTACTACTAAATCCACTCTGCCTTCTAATAATAGTTTTAAAGCATCCTCATGGCTAGATACTACAAATATTGATATAGGATTTTTATTGGAACTTGCTCTAGTTATTATTTCAAATCCAACATCATTCTTTTGTACTGCCACTCTATATTTATATAGATTAATGAGGTCTTTTATATCCTGCCTATTTTCCAAGGCAAAAGCAGAATGAAATACTGTAATATATTCTGCACCAAAAATATATTTCTCCTGACGATCACCAGAAAAAGACATTCCCTCAATCCCATCATAATGTCCATTGTCCATGGCCTTTATAGCCTCTGTCCAGTCCAATAAATTTACCTCAATCTCTATATTCATTTCTTTTGCTATGGCTTTACTAATATCTATGTTAAAACCATCTATTTCTCCGTTGTCATTTATAAATTCATAGGGTGGATGTTTTACATCTGCACATATTCTTACTTTTTCCATAGGGTTTCTCCTTTTATCTAAGTTAACCTTGTAAACTCTTTACCCTAATTTCAATTATATTATCACTAAAAAAGAGTTAAAGATATCTGTCTTTAACTCTTAGTAATGTACATATTTATAATTATAACAATCTCTTAATTTCTTTTGTATGTAAATACTTATCAACTGCAAATATTATTGCCAAAGCAATTACACCTAAGAGTATATCTATACTATTAGAACTGCTAATTAACATTTTTCTTGCTATTGCATACAGAATTACCTCAAGAACATTTCCAGCAGTATGACCTATTAGCATAAGTGCTAACTCTAAACCTACTACTAGAAGCAATATATGTACAAATAGTCCTTGCAAGACTACATAAGAAGAACTAGCCTCTGTAATAAACACTTTATAAATTAAAACAACTATGTCTTTACAGCTTACAATTACTGTAGCAAGTATAAACATTGCCATTATAACTTCTATCCACAGAATAAAATGTTTTATCTTCTTTTCTAATTTTTTTAAAACTGTAGGTGATTCCCCATGCATTAAGCACACTCCTCATCTTTTATTAGTTTATTTACCTTTTATTACTATTTATAGTATCACCTATTTTGAAGATAAAATCAATAACTTATTAATTATCATACTTAATTCCTTAATATATTACAAATATAGTTCTCGATAAAAATTTATCTATCATAAGAACTTAATTCTATGTTATAATAAAACTCTCTTATTATAACATATGAATTCATAAATAATTTATTTGAGCTTGGAGGTACAGATGAAAAAGCAACGATACTATTTTTCCACTCAGCATCTCAATCTTATTTTACTATCTTTTATTCCTTCCCTATTAATTATTCTAGGGTTTTTAATTGATTCTCCTAAAGAAATATTTAAAGGTTTATACGATTTAATTATAGCCCCAGATATACTGCTTACTGATTATTTAGCAGTAGGTGGCATAGGAGCTACCTTTCTAAATGCTGGGATTTTAGGTCTATTATGTATTTTCATAGTATATTTTTTAGAGATTTCTTTAACAGGACCTTTAATTGCAGCAATTTTAACTGTCATAGGCTTTAGTTTTATTGGAAAAAACATTGGAAATGTATGGCCGATTTTAGTTGGAGGATTATTATATTGTCGTCATAAAAAAATAGAATTTAAAACTATTCTAACTCCTATTCTATTTGCAACTACACTAGCTCCTGCAGTTAGTGAAATAGCATTTGGTCTTAATTTAAGTTATTATCTTAGTATTCCTTTAGGCATAGGAACTGGTATACTAATTGGATTTATTATTATTCCTGTTTCTCTTCATATTGCGCATTTTCATTCTGGATATAATTTATATAACATGGGATTTGCTGGTGGCATAATAGGAACGCTAATTACCTCTTTAATTCAAGGATTTGGATTTAGTATAAGAACTCAATCTACTCTTTCCACAGAATATAGTATATTTATGAAGTATTTATTAATTTTTATTTCTGCCTTCTATTTAATTGTAGGATATATAATGAATAATCGAAGTTTTAAAGGTTATTCTAATGTCCTAAAGACTAGCGGCCACTCATTAGGTGATTTTATCCAACGTTTTGGCTTTGGGCTTGCCTATATAAATATTGGGATAATGGGGTTTATAAGTATTCTTTATGTTTTGTTAACTAACGGTGTGTTTAATGGACCTATAGTTGCTGGAATAGTAACTGTTATGGCATTTGCTCCTTTTGGTAAACATCCTAGAAATTCAGTACCTATTTTTATTGGTGTATATCTAGCAGCTATAATAAAGATTTTTAATGCTTCTTCAACAACTGTAATTATGGCTGCATTATTTGGTACAGCATTAGCACCTATTGCAGGGTCTTATGGATTTATAGCTGGTATAATTGCTGGATTCCTTCATGTTTCTGTTGTAGCTAATGTACTAAAGGTACATAATGGATTAAATCTTTATAACAATGGATTTTCTTGCGGAATAGTAGCAGGGATTATGGTGCCAATTTTAGAAGCTTTCTCTAGAAAGGGAAAAAAAGAAAGGGATTAAAAATAGTTAAATAAGATAAAAACAAGCTAAATGACAATCATTTAGCTTGTTTTTTGATAATTAAAATGAACAAGGGCTATAGCCACAATCTTGACATTCTGAGCATCCACCACTATGCATCATAACTCCACCACACATAGGACAAGTATCTGGATCTTCTTTTATCTGTTCTTCTGCTAATTTATTTATTTCATTTTTTAATTCATCTATTTTATCTAATCTATTTTTCTTCTCTTGATTTGTAATAAGAATTCCTGACCTTGCACATCCATCACGATAAATAGTTATCCCTTTTAATCCTCTTTCCCACGCATATATATATAGTTCTCCCACTTCTTCAACTGTAAATTCATTTGGTACATTAACTGTAGATGATATACTGGCATCTATATATTGCTGCCAAGCTGCTTGAACTTCTATTCTGTCCTTATAATTTAAGTTTGAAGTAGTTATAAAAAATTCTGGTAAATCTTCTTCTTTAGATATATTGTTCCTATCCATATATTCCTTAACTATCGGTGTAAAAACTTTATAATAAGTGTCTTCATGGTGTAAAGATTCAGACTTTCTTGTATAGGACACTTGAAATATTGGCTCTACTCCATTACTACATCCTATTAATGTAGATATACTGCCTGTAGGTGGTATAGTTAATAACTGGCTATTTCTTAGTCCATATTCCCTGATCAATTCTAAGACTTCCTCTGTTGCATTTTCTAAAAGGAATGATGAACTAAGGATTGCCTCTCTGTTATATCTTGGAAATGTTCCATATTCCTTAGCCATTAAAGCTGATTGTCTTAAAGCTTCGTTAATCATAGTATGGCCTATTTTGTGAATCAAATCAATAGATTCTTTCCCTCCATATTTAATTCCTAGCTTAATAAACATATCTGCTAAGCCCATGATTCCAAGACCAATTTGTCTTAACTCCCTAGACATTTCTCTTTGTTGTTCCAATGGATGCAGCTCCATATTCTCATCTAATACTTCGTTTAAATAAATTACTCCATCCCTTACCATTTGACCAAATTTTTCGTATTCAAAATATGCATATTTTGTAAAAGGATTCTTTACAAATTCAGATAAGTTAATAGAGGATAGGTTACAACTTCCAAATGCGGGTAATGTCTCCTCAGCACAAGGGTTGACTCCTGCAAATTCAAACTCTTTATCTTCACTCATTAAATGCCATGAATTAATCCTATTTTGAAATAATACTCCAGGTTCTGCCATATTCCAATTGTTCCTAGATAACTTTTCAAATAATTCTCTAGCATTGACTTTTCTACTTATCTCTTCTCCCGTAGCCTCAACTTTAAAGTATAAATTATATTCTTCATCGTTTTTTACTGCATTCATAAATTCATTATCTATATTAACAGAAATATTGGCATAATTCACCTTAGATAAATCATTTTTAACATCAATAAAATCCTCTATATCAGGATGATTACAGTCCATATTTAGCATCAATGCTCCACGTCTGCCTCTCATACCAATTAATCCTGTAACCATGGAAAATAAATCCATGAAGGAAACTGCCCCTGTTGTAGTATTAGCAGCATTATTTACTTTAGAACCCTTTGGTCTTAATTTAGAAATAGTAAGTCCTACTCCCCCACCATAGGAATAAGTTCTTGCAAGGTATTTTGCAGTATCAAATATGGATTCAATATTATCTTCAACCTTTGGCATTACGTAACAATTTGATAAGGTAATTTTCCTTCCAAGTTTGTCTAATCCTCTACCAGCTAAAATACGTCCTGCTGGCATGAATTTCTTATCCTTTATAGCTTTTTTTATGGCGTTGTTTCCACCACTTACTCTAGTTAAAAAACTATCGAAATTCTCATTTTCATAGCGATATTTCTTTTCATATATATCTCTTTGAAGATCAGACATAATCCATCCTTGTTCCCTTAATTTCGTTCTTTCTTCTCTATATATTATATATAATTTTGCCACATCTGGACGTGATTTCATAAGTTCAATTTCTACAAAGTCTTGGATCTTTTCTATATTTACTATTTCTAATTCACTAAATTCTAAAAAAGCCTTGTGGGCAATTTCTTTGGCTAAATTTTCATCAATACTCGATTCAGTTTCTCCCATGGCTTTTTTAATAGCATTAACAATCTTATCTTCTTCAAATATAACTATATTACCATTTCGTTTTTCTACTTGTAACATATTTTTCCCCCTCCATTTAGTTAAGAATGAATAGTGAATAGTTGAGAACCTATATACATAAAGGCTTCTAACTATTCACTAGATAAACAAACTAAGCGATGTACACAAAATTGAAAACCACAATTTTGGTACCCTGCTTATATTAGTTATTCACTATTCACTATTTTCGAACTATATATGGTATATCTTATTCATTCATATACAACATATACCCAATTTATCAAATATTAGCTTAAAAATCAAAGATATTAAATTATCTTAATACAACATTTGAAGAAGGGGGGTTAATATGCCCATGATTCCACCAAGTAAAGCTCCTAACCATGTAATAGCCTTTAACTCTTTATTGGCAATATCTAAAATCAGCTTTTCTGTAAAGTTCACATCAAAACTTTGTATTTTATCCTCAACAATCTTTGATATATTAAAGAATTCAATTATTTTTGGCAATTGATTTATGGCAAACTTATCAAATATATTCCGTAAAGAATTGTATATTCTTAAAATACTATCTTCATCTATCTTTCCTACCATAGATGATATGGATTTGTTTAAAAACTCCTCCACAATATTTGCTATAAATAAATCTATACTTTTCTCAAGCTCTTCGCTTTCCAATACTTTATCTATATTTTTAGTTAAGTAATCTATTATAGCTTCCTTGTTTTCTGATTCAGAATTTCTTAATTTTTCTCCTAAGATATTTAATAATACATTGTAATTATCTTCATTGGCAATATATCCAATTAATATACATGATATTTTTTCAAATCCTTCTTCTCCAATGCCATCTAATATCTTTGGACTTATTTCTGAAACTTTTGATTCTAATAGCTTATCTAATAGAGATTTAATAAGCATTACAATATCCCTATTTGTATCTTCACTATTGATGTATTTTTCAATCATATGAAATATCTTTTCAGTTATCATATCAGGGCTTACAAATGCCATAATTACCTTACTCATATTTTTGAGCACTAATTCAGATATGGAATTTTTAAGTTTTTGTTGTATAGCAGGATCCTTAAAGCTGTTTTTTATAATATTTCCTATTTCATCTTTATTTTCATCAATATAATTATTTATGGAAGATAATATTTCTTCCGGCAATATTTCAGATAACTTCCTTTCATCACCTGATAAAGCATCTAATTTTGATTTTATTAACTCTATTATTCCTACTTTTAATTCATGAGATTTTGATAACTCTAATAAAAAATCTCTTAATTTTTCATCTAATAATCTATAAATATCTTCACAATTCATATTATTTACTTTTTCGGCAATAGACTTTGATATTAAACTTTTAAATTCATCTTTTCTAATTTGTTTTATAATTAAATCCCTTGTCTTTTCTTCTATTCTCCTTACAAATTTATTGTAATTATTGTCTAGTGTATTTTCTAAAAATACTTTTATAGATTGGTGATTTTCCTTTAATCTTTCCATATTATTATATATCCAAGACTTAATCGTATTATCTATTTCCTTATTAGAAAGAGCTTCTATTATTGTATCAGGTGACAATAGATAAACACCTACAGTCTCACCAATACTCTTAGCTATTCTATCTTTTTCTTTAGGTATTAGTCCTGGAGTAAAGGGAACTTTTATACCAAATATTTTCTTTTCATAGTGGGGCCTAAATAACATTTTTATGGCAAGCCAGTTTGTAAAATATCCTATGATGGCTCCAACTATGACAGGTATTATTAATTTCATGTTTTTCTCCTTTCGAAAACAAGAAAGTGGTTTTAGTTTACTGGCAAAGTATACTTAAACCACCTCTTTATATTACATAAGTTTACATATATTGTTAGTAAATTCTACAGGATCTTCAATAGGTAATCCCTCTATTAACAGTGCTTGATTATATAATAGATTAGTATATAATTTTAACTTTTCTTTATCATTTTCATAGGCAGATTTCAATGTCTCAAATACAGGGTGATTTACATTGATTTCTAATATTTTATCTGCTTTTATATTAGGATTGTCTGGCATCATATTTAAAACCTTTTCCATCTCTATGGAAAGATCTCCTTCTGTAGATAAACAAACTGGATGATTTTTTAGTCTTTTTGATGGTTTGATTTCATTTATTTTATTTAATAAGGTTTCTTTCATAAATCCAAATAAGTCCTTATTCTCTTCTATTTCCTTTTCATTATCTTTATCATTTTCATCAATTTCTATGCCTAAGTCTCCTGATGATACTGATTTAAATTCTTTTTCCTTATAACTCATCAATACCTTAATTGCAAATTCATCTATATCATCTGTAAAGTATAGGATTTCGTAGTCCTTATCCTTTACAACTTCAGTCTGTGGTAATTTATCTATCCTGTCAACTGACTCTCCAACCGCATAATAGATATACTTTTGTTCCTCTGGCATTCTACTTATATATTCATCTAATGTAACCATTTTCTTTTCCTTAGATGAATAGAATAAAAGTAAGTCTTGTAGAACTTCCTTATTCATACCAAAATCACTATAAACTCCAAACTTCAACTGCTTTCCAAAGCTTTCAAAGAATTTTTCATATTCTTCTCTATTATTCTTTAATACTATATTTAACTCGTCTTTTATTTTATCTTCAATCTTCTTAGCAATTAGTTTTAGCTGTCTATCATGCTGTAATATTTCCCTAGATATATTAAGAGATAGATCTTCTGAATCGACTACTCCCTTTACAAAACTAAAATAATCTGGTAAAAGATCAGCACATTTTTCCATTATAAGGACTCCATTAGAATATAATTCTAACCCTTTTTCATATTCCTTAGTATAAAAATCATAAGGTGCTTCCTGTGGTATAAATAATATGGCATTATATCTTAGAGTTCCATCTACACTTAAATGGATAGATTTCATTGGTTTATCAAAGCCAAAATGTTTTTCCATGTAAAAGTTTTCATAGTCTTCTTCTTTTAACTCATTTTTATTCTTTCTCCAAATAGGAACCATACTATTGATTATTTGTTCTTCTTTATATTCTTCGTATTCGTCTTCTGAACCTTCTTTTAATTTACTCTTTGTTATATCTAATTTAATTGGGTATCTAATGAAATCAGAATATTTTTTTATGATTCCTCTAAGTCTATATTCTTCTAAAAACTCATCATATTTTTCATCTTCTGTGTTTTCTTTTATGTTAAGTATTATATCTGTTCCTACTATGTCCTTTGTCGCTCTGTCTATGGTATATCCCTCTGCTCCTTCTGACTCCCACTTATATGCTTCTTCAGATCCAAAGGTTTTACTTACGACTGTTACCTTGTCTGCTACCATAAATGCAGAATAAAATCCAACACCAAATTGACCGATTATATCATATCCATCTTTTAATTGATTTTCATTTTTAAATGCAAAGCTTCCGCTATTGGCTATTACTCCAAGATGTTCTTCCAACTCTTCTTTAGACATTCCTATTCCTGTATCTGATATGGTTAAGGTTCTATTATCCTTATCTGCAACTATTTTGATATAATAATCATCTTTGTTGAAGGATATATTTTCATCTGTTAATGCCTTATAATAAATTTTATCTATGGCATCAGATGAGTTAGAAATTAATTCTCTTAAAAATATTTCCTTATGAGTATAGATTGAGTTGACCATAAGATCTAATAAACGTTTAGATTCTGCCCTAAATTCTCTCTTTTCCATAGTATCTTCCCTTTCTTAATTCTTATTTTAAATAAATTAGCACTCGCACCACTAGAGTGCTAATAAGAAAAATGTACCATATTTATTTTTCTATGTCAAGAATTTACATACTTTTCTTTTATATTCATAAAATTATGCCTCCAATTCTTCCTCTAAATTTAAAAGACTATCAGAAAGATAGAAACTGGTGTCCTTTACAAAAATATTTATCAAATTTTCCTCTGAACTATTGGAGTCCTTTATCTTTATAACCTCTTTACTGAGATTTTCCATTCTTCTATCTAACTGAGACACTGTAATTGCGGCTTCCCTTAACTCATCCTTTAACCTTTGAGGAACGTCACTATTATATTTATAATAAATTTTATGCTCTAAGCTTGCCCAGAAATCCATACCCATTGTTCGAATCTGAACTTCTACACAAACATCTTCAATCCTATCTGACATAAATACTGGTACTTGTAAAACCAAGTGGAGGCTTTGATACCCATTAGGCTTAGGATTTTTTATATAGTCCCTATACTTTATCACCTTCAAGTCCTTCTGTTTCTTTAACATTTCACTTATTTTATATATATCCGATACGAATGAACAAACTATCCGAATTCCAGCTATATCCTTAATATTCTCTTTTATTGAAGGAAAAGAAATCTCTAAATCTTTTCTATTTAATTTTTCTAAAATACTTTCAGGACTTTTAATTCTAGATTTCACATGCTCAATAGGATTATAGTCATGAATGTATTTGAATTCCTCATTTAAAATATTGATTTTTGTCTTTACTTCCTCAAGCCCAAACTTATAGGACATTAAAAATCTCTTTAACTCTTTTTCCATCATCTTTAATTGATTCATATTTACTGCTGCTTTTATTTCCATCTTAAACACACCTCTTCTGTCTATTTAAATTTGATTGTATATTCTTTAACGCTTTATTCTTATTCAATTTGGTAATCTGATAACAATATCTGTTCCTTTTTCTAAGCGACTTTTCACATCAATTCTCCCTTCGCACAAATCCACAATACGTTTCACAAGGGAAAGCCCTAGACCATTACCTTCTGAAGAACGTGAGGAGTCCCCTTGATAAAATTTTTCAAATACATGATGTCTAGTATCATCATTCATTCCTATACCATTATCAGAAATCTTGACCTTAACATAGCTTCCCTCATTACGGCATTTTACTGTAATTTCTCCGCCCTTATGGCTGAATTTAATTGCATTTCCTAACAAATTTAACCAAACATGAGACAACATTTCTTCATTTCCATAATACCCAATTGAGTCCAACTCAACACTAAAACTAATATCCTTCCTCTCCCACTCCATCTGTAATAGTAATATACAGTTCCTAAGCTGCTCGTCCAATGAAAACAACTTTTTGTCTGTAACTATTTCTTGATTCTCAAGTTTTGTTAAAAGCAAAATGTTCTAGGACATATTTGTAAGTCTTTCCGACTCTCTAATTATTATATCAATATACTCCTTACGCATTTCATCTGTTAAAGTAGAATTTTTAAGTTGTCTTGCAAATCCTCGTATAGACACTATTGGTGTTCTGAACTCATGGGAGAAGTTATTAATAAAGTTCTTTCTAAACATCTCAATACTGCTTAATTCATTTGTCATAGTGTTAAAACTTCTAATAAGTTTATCTATTTCATAATTTTTCTCAAGTTCTTTTACCTTAACACTAAAATTGCCCCTGGATACCTCTTGAGTTGCCTCAATCAATTGATTTAAAGGTCTTAAAAAGTGATTTCCTATGGGAAAAGTAAGAATCGTTCCAATGATTGTACTTACAATAAGCCCAATCATTAAAAATAGTCTTGGAGTTATCCTTATATAAGAAATAATGTTGCATTTAATCAAAACAAACAAGATAATACCTGCTAATATACTAGAAAATATCATAATTATAAATACAAGAATGACAAGACTAAAATTTAGGCTTCGGAGTCTATTCACTTACCTTTCACCGCCTTATAACCTAACCCACGTATTGTAATGATTTCAAAGTCTTCATTATCCTTAAAACGCCATATACACAAAAAACCAAACCAGCTCTCTGGAGGGCAAATGCAAAGAGTTACCATAGCCCGTGCCCTTGCAAATGATCCAGACATCATTCTAGCAGATGAACCTACAGGTGCCCTTCATACTCAGTCTTTCTACTGGTTTCAAAATTCAAATTGATAAATTTCAAAGAGATGCTCTTTCAGAATTTCCTATTATAATCTCTCAAAATACCATGGATGCTGATAAAGAAAGCCTTGAAAAATATATGGAGAAAAGACTAATAATGCAAAAGATAATATTGTAGAATTTATTTAAGTATATATAAAAAAAACATCTCAAACTGCTTATTAAAGCAGTTTGAGATGTTTTTTTGTCTACTATCTTTCATCTTTTAATCTAAGAAATAATGTACTCTCTATCTCTATATGTTCGCATAAGTTTTTTTCTAAATCTTTTAATCTATCATAAGTATTTTCATAAGTCGGACAACTGGTAGGTGGAATTAAATAATCATCTGTTACTTTTCTAATTTCCTTTACTAGTTCTTCTATTTCTTTATTATCCATCTCAACGCTTTTGATTCCTTCCAGTACTTCCTCTAATAAATCCTTTGATTTATCCCTATCATAGTCCCTTATGCTATAGAATAATGCTCTTTCTTCCTTTATTATATGGGATTCTAAAGTAGTCTTTAGTCGTCCGTATAGTTCATGAACCTTCTCTAAAACATCTCCCATATCTTCAAAATGAACTTTAAATATTGTATATACTAATTTCTCTAACTCAGGTAATTCCTTTTTTAATGGAGTATGATGATTCTTTAAAATATATTCAATTGTTTTAGAATAACTTTCAGTCTCAAAATTCGCCATATAAATCCTCCTAATTTTATGCATATTCTAATTTTAGTGATACCCTATTGGAAATTAATTAATCTATAAAATCTAAAAGTTATACTACTAATAATAAAATAATCACATAAAAAGGTATCCTTAAAGGATACCTTTAAAACCAAGGTAAATAATTCATAACACTTATTGTAAGCATAGTAGTCATACCCATAGCTAATACATTTGGTATGACTCCATGGAGATGGTCTGGAAGATTTCTATTTAACAATTCAGCAAAGGGTGCCCCTATTATTGCACCAAGTATTGAAGAAAGTAGTATTACAGGTATAGTAGTTCCAAATGTTAAAACACAAAATGGGGCTATACTTACCACTGGTACATAAGTAGGATACCAACCATTTTCCAAATGTTTTCTACCATAGAGATATACTGACACCCCCCCACTTAACAATTGAGAAAATAATATTGCTGGAAAAACTTGAGATCCTAGGAATCCGTGCTTTGAGTTTAAAAGCCAATCTATTATAGCTCCAATTATTAAAAAAAGAGAGGCTATTTCATTTCCATAAAAAAGTGGGTCTGTTAAATCTGCCAAAGTTCTCCTAATAATCCATAGAGGATTTTTTAAGATATTATACATTTCTTCTTCTGTAGGCTTTGGTCCATAGTCTATAGTATTAAATGACTTTTTTTCCATCCATGGAAGTAAACTACAAACTTGTAATGTTATAGTTATGGAGCTTGCCAATGCAAAGTAATTAGCCACAGTTCCTGGCATCCCAACTGGTATCATTATGTAATTATTAATCCAGTTAGCTATAGGAACTGTAAGTGTTCCTCCTAAAATTGAACCTGTAAACAATGCTTTAATACTAGGTCCATAGATGCATAATACTGCCTGTGGTGCTCCTACTAATAATAGAAATGTAGGTAACCAAGTATAGCTTTCATTGTCTAAAAGACTCAAGTAGTTCAATATAAATATAGATATTGACATCGTCAAAATCTGTGATGTAAATATCCAAGGCCATATATTTAAACCATAAGATATATTTATACCAGCATATCTAGAATTTTTAACATCTAGTCTCCAAGCAAGTATAGCTCCTATTATAAGACCTATACTTGCGAATAATCCTCCATAAAACTGCCCCTCTGAAAAATCTTTTATCATCCAAATAAACTTAAATATTATATTATTTCCCATTATCCCCTCTATGATAGATTCATAGGGAATCCAATCTGTTACAATTACAATATTAGACAATAATAAATACAATATAAGACCTACAAGAGAGATTATCACAAGTCCGAGAAAAGATGCTGTAGTACTATTAGTGATTTTTTTCTTTTCACTTATCATATTATACCTTCTTTCTTATATTTTCTGGTATTTAATTGATGAAAATCACTTGAATTCTTACATATGGCTGGAGATATATCTCCAGCCATATACAGCAATATTTACTACTTCTTTTTTGATTTTTAATTACTTTATAGATTCAATTGATGGTATTACTTTATAATTTTCAACATCTACTACTCCCTTGTCAGTTATCTTCCACTTTGGACTTGTAGATAGAGAAAGGAATGCTAAATGCATAAATGGTGCAGGTATAGAACATTTTAGAACCTCTTTTGCCTTTTTATGGAGTTCAGTCATTTTATCTGTAAGTTCATAAGCTGTTAACTCATCTGTCATAAGTCCAGATATTCTAAGTGGCAATTCATCTACTACTTCTCCGTCCTTAGCGATAACAACTCCACCTTGCAGTTCTATAACTCTATTTACAGCTACTGCCATATCTTCATAATTAGTTCCTATGACTATTAGATTATGGGTATCATGGGATACTGTCTCTGCAAAAGCTCCTTCTTTAAGATCGAATCCCTTCACAAAGGACTTACCTATATCCTTTTGCCCATGTCTGCCAACTACTGCAACCGGGAGTAAATCCTCCACATTTGATTTTACATATCCATTTTCAACCGGCAATTCTACCTGTAGCTTTTCTGATAAATTGTTTAGTGGTATAAGTCCTATACAGTTTGCCAATACCTTATCATCATTAGAAGCTATCATCAAATCCTCAGCAGTTATTGGATCTCTCTTTACTGATTTCTTAACTGTATCTGGATAAGTATAGACTGGAAGGTCGATTAAAAGTTCTTTATTTTCAGCTATTTTTTCTCCTTTTAAAAATACTTGAGTTACATTCATATCTTCAAGCTTTCCGTCTATAACTGCTATATCAGCATATTTTCCCGGTGCTAATACTCCTATTTCACTAAGTCCTAACCAAGTAGCTGGGTTTATAGTAGCCATTTGAATAGCTTCAACTGGGTCTACTCCCTCTTTTATAGTTCTCCTTATAATATCATTCATATGTCCTTTGTTTATAATATCTTCAGCTAACATATCATCAGTTGCTATTATCGCTCTTCTAGAGTCTAATCCATCTTCAGTTATAGCTCTTACAGATTGAGCCATATTATATTGAGTAGATCCTTCTCTCATTAGCACGTACACACCATATCTTAATTTTTCAACTGCTTCTTCCTTAGTTGTAGTCTCGTGACAAGATATATCTGTTCCACCGCAGATTATATGGGCCGCTAGTTCTTCTCCAAATAGTCCAGCTATATTTCCATCAACTTGCTTTCCAATTGATCTTGCATATACTGTGGAAGCTATTGTATCCTTTATAACTTCATAATTATGCTCATATACAAATTTTATAGTAGTTACTCCTTGTGTCTCTCCTATTCCTGTGACAGTTTCCCAAGAAAGCATTTCTGGTATGTCTTTTGATGTTATATTTTTTCCTGCTGTTTCAAGTCCTGGTGAATCTGGAGTTAAAGCAGGAACTCTTAAGTACACGTGCTGTGGAAGAGTGGCTACTTCTTCAGCCATTGCCTTCATTCCAACTTTTCCTAGTACATTTCCTATTTCATGTGGGTCTGATATAAGGCAAGTTGTACCTGTAGGTAGAGATAATCTTGAGAATTCAGTAGCTGTAAGCATGGCAGATTCAAAATGCATATGTGCATCTATAAAGCCTGGCGTTATATATTTTCCTGTGACGTCTACTATTTCAGTTTTAGGTCCTTTAAGCTTTGAACAATTTCCAACCATTAATATATACTCACCTGTAATGGCTACCTCTGCTTCATAGATTTCTTTAGTAATAACGTTTACAACTTTACCACCTGCTAATACCTTATCTGCATAAACATTCTCATCTAATAAGGTATCTACTAGGTGGAGCCTATCTGCCACTAGTTTCAGACTCTTTGTATCTAACATTTACACATACCCCCTTATTTTTTATATTGCAATTCATTATATAAGCAACTCCTGTGCCAAGTTTCAGAAAACAAAATATTCATCAAAGAAAGGTGTGTAAATTGCCAATCTTTTGCTTTTTAAAATTTTTCTATAATTCTTGTAATTCGATTATATAACCATAAGATGTTACAATATGCTTTTTAAACGTATATAATATTTCTCTGGTATAACTATAAAACAAGGAAAATAATTCCTCATTTTATATGTTTAAATATTTAACATTTGCTTAGCTATGTTTCAAACAAAATAAACACAAGAGGAAAAAAGTTCCTATATGAGAACTCTTTTCCTCTTGTATTATATAAGGGGCTATTAATGTATAATTTTGTCTAGTACTAATGTCTACCATAGTAATAATCCATATTATGCTCTTTAGGAATTTTTGTTGCAACTAAACTTTACTTTTATGGTAAAATATAGATAATACTTTTATTAGGGAGGTAAATATGAATAATTTAGAAAAATATGCTGAACTTGCTGTAAAAGTTGGAGTTAATTTAAAGGAAAAAGAGGGGTTAATAATAACAGGAAACGCAGAAACATTACCCCTAGCCAGACTTATGATGAAGAAAGCTTATGAAATCGGTGCAAAGCATGTTGAATTTATGTTAAATGATGATGAAATGAGTTTAATAAAATTTGAAAATGGGAAAGATTTTGTATTTGAAAATTTTCCACAGTGGAAAGTGGGTTCTTTAGAAGCTATGTATAAAGACAATTATCATCATATTTTTATTTTAGCATCTGACCCTGAACTATTAAAAGATGTAGATGGTGAAAAAATTGCCACAAGTCAAAAGTCTGCTTCTAAGGCTATGGCTCATGTAATGAAATATAGAATGACAGGAATTACAAAATGGAATATAGTAGCCATGCCATCACCAGCTTGGGCTAAATCTGTATTTCCAGAATTAGATGAAAAAGAAGCCATAGATAAACTATGGGAGAAAATATTTGCAGCCACTAGAGTTGATCAAGATGACCCAGTAAAAGCATGGGAGATTCATGATAAAAATCTTAAAAAATATAGAAACTTTTTAAATGAAAAACAGTTTGATAAATTAGTATTTAAAGGTCCAGGTACAGATTTAGAGGTATACTTAGCTGAAGATCATTTTTGGATGGGTGGTGCAAAAGAAAGTCAAAGTGGACATTCCTATGTTGCAAATATTCCCACAGAAGAAGTATTTACTACACCTCATCGCTTAAAGGTAAATGGTACTCTTAAATCTACCAAGCCTCTTAGTTTAAATGGAAAAATCGTAGATAATTTTGGATTTACATTTAAAGATGGAAAAGTTGTAGATTTTTATGCAGAAAAGGGTAAAGATGTTCTTGAAAAGCTTTTAGAAAATGACGAAGGTGCTAAATATTTAGGCGAAGTTGCCTTGGTACAAGATGATTCTCCTATTTCTAATACAGGCATATTATTTAATGAAACTCTATTTGATGAAAATGCTTCTTGTCACTTTGCCTTAGGTCGTGCCTATGCTTATGCCATGAGGAATGGTTCAAATATGACTCAAGAAGAATTAGAAGCTAAGGGTTCAAACTTTAGTTTAATCCATGTGGATTTTATGGTGGGTGGACCTGAGCTAAGCATTATGGCCTATGAAAAGAGTGGAAATGAAGTAGAATTATTTAGAAACGGAAATTGGGTATTTTAAAACCAGCGGGAAATCCCGCTGGTTTTATTTATCTCCTTCTACTATTTCATTGTCTTCATAACTAATCCAATCACTATATCCACCTACGTAAAATTTGGGCTTCAATCCTATTTCTTCCATGAACATTAGATTTACTGTTCCTGTAATACCTGAACCACAGTGAACTATTACTTCCTTATAGTCTTTCAATGGTTTAAAATATTCTTCCAGTTCTTCCTTAGGCTTTATTCCATCTTCTACTAAATTAGTCCATGGATAATTTAAAGCACTTGGAATATGCCCTGCTACTTTATCTATTGTCTCTATTTTCCCGATATATCTTTCATAGGCCCTTGAATCTATTATGGCTATGTCTTTATCGGTAATTACTTTTTTTACATAATCCATATCCACTTCCATTGATGGGGCTAAATTTAGAGTTAAGGAGTTTGATTTCTTTACTTTAGGAATTTCTGTAGTCAATTCTAAATCATTTTCTACCCAAGATTTTATACCCCCTTCTAAAACATAAACCTTGTTTTTTCCAGAATATTTTAGAATCCACCACAATCTACCTGCCATAGCTAACTCTCCATCATCGTAAATAACTACAGTAGAGTTATCTTCTATACCAAGACTTTTCATGTTTTCTATAAATTCATCCATATTAGGCAATGGGTGTCTGCCTCCATGTTCCCTTAATTCTCCAGTCATAACTTCTTCCATTGACACAAATTGTGCACCTTTAATATGCCCTTTATTATATTCATTAAAACCGTAGCTAGGATCATTTAACTCAGCTCTAGTATCTAATATAATTAAGTCTTCCTTTGATATATTGTTTTTCAGCCATTCTTGAGATATGATATTTTTCATGTTTCCTCCAATATATTTTAATAGTTTCTAGTTCTTATTTGTTACCCAAATAATTTTAATATATACAATTAAATGATTTAATTATTCTCTTGAAGTATTTTAAAAATTGTATTGAAAAGACTGTAGCCAAAGATGTGGTAAAATAAAACCAGCAGGAAATCCCACTGGTTTTATTTTACTATCATATACTTTCCATTATAATGAATTATCTCTATATCTCCATATATTTTATTAAACACTTCTTGAATAAATCCACTATCTATATCCTTTATATAAAAATCAGCAAACTTCTTTTTATCTTTTAACACTATAATTCTATCACAGTAGCTTAGTGCCATATTAGGATCATGCAAAGTTATTAGCCCAGACTTTCTTTCCTTTTTTATTACTTCCCTTATCTTTGACAAAATCATATGGCTGTTATTAAAGTCAAGAGCACTATTTGGCTCATCAAATAACATAAATTGTGAATTCTGCATTAAAGATCTGGCTATAATAACTAGCTGCTTTTGTCCTTCACTTAACTGGAGAAAGTTTTTATTAGCACGTTCTCCCATATTCATTTTTTCTAGTATATCATGAGCAATTTTTCTATGCTCATTAGTTGGATGGCTAAAAGTTCCAAGATAGGGGGTAATTCCCATTAATACAACCTCTAACACTGTTGTATCATATATTATACTGTGGCGTTGGGGCATAAAAGAAATATACTTTGCCCTTTCTTTTTCCTTATATTTCATCATATCTTTATTATCTATCAAACATTTACCACTTTTCGGTCTAAGCAGTCCGCAAATCACCTTTAATAAAGTTGTTTTCCCAGTACCATTTAAACCTAAAAGAGCAGTGAATTCCCCTTTTTTCATATGAAAACTAATATCATCAACTATTAACTCTCTCCCATAACTAGCAACTATATTTTCAATTTTTAATACCTCCATTATATTCCTCCTACCTATGGCGACTCATTAAATATGCTAAATAAGGTGCCCCAATAAAAGTAGTCAGTATGCTAATGGGAATTTCGCTACTTCCTATACTTCTTGCTAGGCAATCAGCTATAATGAGGATTAATGAACCAATTAATCCACTAAAAATAGTGGTACTAAAGTCATTTCGTTTCCTCATAATCCTTGCTATATGTGGTGCTATTAGACTTATAAATGATATAAGCCCAGTAATACTTACAATACTGGCTACAACTAAAGTTGCAGCTGCAATAATAAGTAAGCGTACTCTTTCAATCTTCAAACCAAGACTTTTCCCCTCATCATCACTTAATGATAAAATATTTATCTGCCATCTAAGTAGTATAAGTATGATAATACCCAATAAAAAGAAAGGTAATACCCCTAGCATTTTATCAGCTGTAATTCCTGCAAAGCTACCCATGGACCAAAACTCTATTGCTGCAAGCTGCCTTTCAGGGTCTGCAAAGAACTTTAATATCATTATTAGTCCATTAGTTATTGAACCAATAACGATACCTGCTAAGACAATGGTAGCAATCCCTTTATTCTCTGACATCCTAGCAAGTCCAATAGCTATGAAAACTGCTACTATACCTCCCATAAAGGCATTAAAAGCTACAGTAAATGTTCCTCCAGATAAAAATACTATTGCAATGGCCGCCCCAAGAGTCGCCCCAGAAGATACTCCTATAATATCTGGAGTTGCAAGAGGATTTTTGAAAATAGTTTGGTATATACTCCCTGATATACTAAGCCCCATTCCTGCAATAAGAACCATAATAGTCCTTGGAAGACGAAGGTTAAAAAATACCATTCTTACAGTTGAATCAACTTCCTTACCAAGAGTAATTTTTATTATATCTTTAATATGAATTGGATACTTTCCTACTCCTATGGAAAAGGCAAATGCAACACATAATAATATAATTGCTATAAGATATTGAAGGAAATATTTGTTATTAGTCTTCCTTACCTCTGAAGCATATATCTTCATTATTTAGTAATTTTCTCTTTATCTACTGTAAAATTATAAAATGTTTCATAGAAGTTAGCTACCTCTTCTTTAAAATCATCAAAGTTATGAATATCCTCATTTATAACAAATGTTAACCACATTGTACCTAATATACTAGAAGGTACTGGAGAGTCCCAAGCTTCAAATGTATCTGGCATTACATATATTTTATTATTTTTCACTGCATTTATTCCAGCTAATTTAGTATCATTTATTATATCATCTTTTGTATAGTCTGCTTCTGGTACTATAACTATAATGTCTGGATTATAAGAGATTAATTGCTCATAGGAAATAGTAGCCCAGTAAGTATCATCAATGTCAGAAGCAACGTTGATACCTCCTGCTGCTTCTATCATATAGTTTTGGTACATATTCTTTGCTGCTGTAGACAGAAAATCGCTATTACCTCCTAGATACACTTTCTTCTTACTTTCTGTACCAATTAACTTTTCAATTTGTATAAACTTATCATCATAATAGGATATTAACTTATCAGCTCTCTCTGTAGTTCCTGTAGCTAATCCTACTATTTTAAGGGTTTCTTTCAGTAAGTCCATGTTTTCAGGATTTACTGCTAAGACTTTTATTCCCATTTTCTCTAAACTTTCTACAGCATCCTTTAATCTAATAGGTAATATAACTAAATCTGGTTCAAGTGCTATCGTACCTTCTAAATTAAATTCTTTTGCTGTACCAACGTTTGGAAGTTCTAAAAATTCAGGTGCTGCTAATGAATAAATAGGTCTTGATTTAGCTTTCGCCTCTATTCCTACTACATTATCCTCCAGTCCTAAAGCAATCATCATAGATGTAGTTATATAATATCCACTTACTATCTTTTCTGCCTTTTTATCAAGTGTTACCGTTCTTCCTAAATGGTCTATAATAGTAATTTCACTTTCTTCGGATTCTTGCTCTAATTCTTTGTTTTGTAGTTCTTCTGTTGACGCATCTGTTATTTCTTCATCAACCTTAGTTTTATCCTTTGGTTTACATCCAACCATGGATACAGAAATTACAAAAACCAATAGAAATAAAATACCTCTTTTCCAAAATTTCATTAAAATCCCCCTTTAATTTTCGTCATATTATCTTGCTCTAATACTTGATAATTACAGTATTAATCTAAATAAGATATACCATATAATTTTTTCAATGTCAATTAATTAGCAATTTTTAAAAAGATTATCTATAATAGAAGCCTTCCTATAGATTTTACTAATCTATAGATGGTTTAAAAAAATTAATGGTATAATTTATTAGAAAAGATGAAGGAGGTAATTTAATTTGAGTAAATTACTTTATATAGATTTAACGAAAAAACAAATAATTAAAAAGCAAAACGACTCCGAGGATTATGGCAGAGGTTTAATTGCAAAGATTATAAGGGAGGAGGTTTCTCCTAATGCTAGTAGGCTTGATGACGAAAATGTAATAGTATTAGCCCCAGGTCTATTCTCTGGAACCTTGGCTCCCAGTACTGGCAGGCTATTGGTAGGTACAAAATCCTCAAAAGATGAAGGAATACAGATTTCAAATATTGCAGGTACTATCTCACAAAAATTAGCATCTCTTAATATAGATGCCATTATAATATCTGGAAAAAGTACTGAAGAAATACCATTGACACTATTAATTGAGGAAAATCATATTTCTTTAGTTAATATTAATAATATTAAAGGCATGGATGTATCTTCAACCATAGATATTATACAAGGCTTATATGGGAAAGAATGTGGAGTTATTGGCATAGGCCCTTCAGGTGAAAATCTATTACCCATATCCACTCTATTTAGTACATATCCAGAGGGAAGTCCTTCCTTTTATTGCGCAAGAAACAGTATAGGTGATATTTTTGGATATAAAGGGTTAAAGGCCATAGCTGTTAAAAATAAAGAACATTTTAACGCTCCAGTATATGATGTAGAAAATATGAAAAGATGTTCTAAGGAATTATCCAAAATCATTATAGAACATCCTATATGTGGTAAGGCCTTACCTGGACTTGGTTCTATTACCTTAATGAAAATGTTATCCCAAGGTAAAAACATAGATATGTCAGAGCTAGATTGTAACAACAATATCAAAAATAATTATAAAGATATAGCATTTAAAATTAATAGAACTTGTTCTCCTCTCTGTGTGGTAGGATGTTTAAATAGACATACTAAAACAGGTGAAGACTATTACTCTGCTCCTGCTGAAAGTGAAGCATATGCAGCATTGAATGAATGTTTTGATATAAATGATAAGCAATATGTAAAAAACTTTACAAATAAGTGTTTTGAGTTAGGTATAGATTGTATTGAATTCATTTTTAGCTGTGCTCTTTATTTTAATCTACAGGAAATAGAAGGTAATATAAAAGAAATGGATAAAGCTTTAGTGGAGGTCAAAAATCTTACTTTAATAGGCAGAGTATTAGGTAGTAAAACTGAGGGTATGTATGGTTTGTTTAGAGAAAAAGAAAAATATAAGGAAATGGTGTCTAAGCCATCCATAGTTGAGGAAAAAAACTTCAATATAGATATTCAGTCGAAAACTATTAATTTACCAGGATTATCAGATTTAGATTATTTATATGCATATATAATTACCTTAGAGAATCTAGGTTTTTGTTTATTTGCTTCTTTTGCATTTATAGATAATCCTAAAGCACTAACTCTACTCTCTGAATTATTTTTTTATAAAACAGGGATAGAAGTAAACGAAAAAAGTATTTTAGACTATGCCCTCAAAACTATAAAAAATGAAAAAGAATATGAAGGTGAAGTAAAGTTAAAAAATGTGTCTAAAACTATACCTAATTTCGTGAAGGTCCTATATAGATATTTTCACAAAGATGAAACTAAAGTGTATATTGGATAAAGAAAAACTGGGATATCCCAGTTTTTCTTTATCCATCCTATTACTTTCTTACTTTTTATCCGAATAATTTTAATATATTTCAATATTAAATAATCTAATTATTCGCCCTTAATAACTTTTTAAATTGCATTGAAAACGCAGTTACAGTAACAGTAACTGCAATTAGGTCTGCCACAGGCTCTGCAAAAAATACTGCAAATACTTTATCCTCAAAGAAATGAGGTAATATATATATTAAAGGTATAAGCAATATTACTTTTCTAAGTAACGCAAGGAATAATGATATTTTTGCTTGCCCTATGGCTATAAATGTCTGCTGACATGCTATTTGCGCTCCAAGTATAACCCCTAATCCTAGATAGATTCTGAGTGCCCATGAAGTAAAATTCATCAGTGCAATATTTTTAGTAAATAAAGATACAAATCCCCTTGGGAATATCATCATCAATCCCCACATTATAAGTGAAAAAGCCATAGCCGATATTATAAGTAGTTTAAAGGTTTCCTTTACTCTATCATTCTTCTTTGCACCATAGTTATAACTAATTATTGGTTGTGCTCCCTGTGTTAATCCTGATATTGGTAAAAATATGACCTGCATTAAACTGGATAATATGGTCATTGCTCCTACTGCCACATCTCCCCCATATTTTTGTAAAGACGAGTTCAAAGATATATTTAATAAACTTTCTGTACTATTCATTATGAAAGGAGATACCCCTAACATAAGAACTGGAATAATAACCGCTTTATCTAGTTTCATATTTATCTTGCGAATTTTTAATCTAGTTTTGTCCCCTAACATAAACTTTAAAACCCAAATAGCTGATATTGCCTGAGAAGTAACTGTAGCAATTGCCGCACCTTTAACACCCATTTTAAATCCAAATATTAGAATTGGATCTAAGACTATATTTATTACAGCTCCTATTAAAACTGTCATCATACTTGTTTTTGCAAAACCTTGAGTTGATATAAAACTATTAAGTCCCAATGTTATCATTACAAATATTGTTCCACCTACATAAATATTTAGATAGCTAAGTCCATAGCCAATAGTATCACTACTGGCACCAAACAACATCAATAGTTTTTCACCTGTTGCCAGGAAAAAAGCTGTTAATATAATAGAAATAACAATTAAAAGTACAAAACAATTTCCTAATATTTTTTCAGCCTCATTATGGTTTTTTTCTCCCATTTTTATAGCTGCCCTTGGTGCTCCACCCATTCCTATAAGTGAACTAAATGCTGTAATTATCATAATAATCGGAAAGGTAACACCAACCCCTGTTAAAGCTGTTGCTCCTATCTCTGGCATATGTCCAATGTAAATACGGTCAACAATATTATATAGCATATTTACAAGCTGAGCTATGATAGCCGGCATTGCCAAACTGAATAATAATTTTCCTATACTGTCTTGTCCTAATTTGTCTGTTGTTTCATTATTCATTTTTATCCTCCTGTCTAAGAAATATTGCAAAAAATAAAAAAGATATGGCAACGTCATGGGTGTCCCAATAGAAGCCATCCTTTTACAATAAATATATAATTAGTCTATCAAATTAATTCGTCCTTTGCAAGTCTGCAATTACCTAAATAATATTCCAAAATCTTTAAGTTTTTCCTCATTTCCTATCCATACAGGAGTATTTTTTTCTACTATATTATATAAATATTCCACATCTTCATTAAACATTCTAATACACCCTAAAGATATGTATCTTCCAATACTGTCTTTATTTGAATTTCCATGAATTCCATATACTCCCCCACCTTTAATATTTAATCCCATCCATCTTTTCCCTAAAGGATTATTAGGTGCTCCTCCTTTTATAGGCTTACTTCTCCCTGCACCACCCCATGAGGGATTTATATATTTAACAATTATAGTAAACTTTCCCTCTGGAGTATGCTCTGATTGTTTTCCTGTTGCCACATGATATTTCTTTATTATTTCCTCTCCATTTAGATGATACAACGTATTACTATCCTTATTGATTATTATAAACTTTCCCTTAGGTATATCCTTTGTAAATTCTATTTTTATTTCTGGTATGCTTATATTATTATTTTCCATATCCTGGTTTATTTTTTCATATGTAAAATTTCCAACTATTCCATCAGATGTTAACCCATTATCTTTCTGATATTTTGCTATTGCTGATTTTATACTTCCATCAAAATAGTAACCTTCACTCATATCTGTATATCCTTTTTCCTTTAAAAACTTTTTAACTCTTAAAACATCTTCAGCCACTATACCTTCTTTTAAATTCAATTTATCTAATGTAAACTTTATAATTTCTTTTTCTCCTTCATTAACTTCCTCAATTTCTTCTTCAATTTCTTCCTCTATCTCTTCTCCAACTCCTTCATTTACTAGTTCTTCTTGGCTTTCTATTACTTCTTCTGGCATACTTATATTAAGATTATCTAATACTTCTTGTTCTGGATTAGTAATCATAGTAGACGAAATAATAGATAATACTAGTACTAGTCCTTGTTTCCACATATAACCCTCTCCTTCACATACCTATATAATTCTTCTATTTATTCTATTCCTATGAATCCAGGATTATATCTCATATATTATTCTTTATATAAACTTATAATTAATTCCTATTAAATTAGTAGCTTTACTTTCTTAGGGCATAAGTATATAATTAAAAATATATGATAATGATAACACTTATCAGTTGATAGTCTATTTCATATAAAGGAGAGATTGTATGACAAATAATTTATTAAATATAAATGATTTAAAGGTAAATATAGAAGATAAAGAGATACTAAAAGGTCTAAGTCTCCAAATTGGTGAAGGAGAAATCCATGTAATCATGGGGCCTAATGGCGGTGGTAAGTCTACTTTAGGATATACCCTAATGGGACATCCTAAGTATGAAATTACAAATGGAAGTATAGAATTTCATGGAGAAATAATAAATGATTTAAAACCAGATAAAAGAGCTAAAAAGGGTATCTTTTTATCATTTCAATATCCAGAAGAAATTCCTGGCGTCACAGTAGAGGAGTTTTTAAGAACTGCAAAAGCTTCTGTATCTGGAGAAATGCAAAAGATTATTCTATTTAGAAAACTATTGAAAGAAAAAATGGAGCAACTGGAAATGAAAGAAGAATATGCTTCCAGATATTTAAATCTAGGTTTTTCTGGTGGAGAAAAAAAGAAAAATGAAATTCTTCAAATGTCTATTCTTGAGCCAAAACTTGCAATTCTAGACGAAACAGATTCTGGGCTTGATGTAGATGCCATAAGAATAGTAGCCGAGGGTGTAAAAAAACTTCAAGATAATAAAAAATCTATATTAGTGATAACTCACTACAATAAACTACTAGAATATCTTCAGCCTGATTTTGTCCATATATTACTTGACGGAAAGATAGTTAAAAGTGGTGGATTAGAATTGGCTCAGGAAATTAATAAAAATGGATATGAAAATATTAAAAATGAATTTTCCAATAAATAGAGGTGATGAATATGGAAAGAAAAAAGTCTGTCATTGAAGATATTGATAGAGGAATCTACGATATTAAAAATGAATTTACCTACAAATATAAGACCGACAAGGGATTAACTCCTGAAATAATAATGGAAATTTCAAAGGAAAAAAATGAGCCCCAGTGGATGACTGATTTTAGATTAAAATCTTTAGAAATATATAATAATAAACCTATTCCTAAATGGGGAGTAGATTTATCTGATCTTGATATGGAAAATATAATTACCTATATTAAGCCAGATTCAGATATGAAGAATAGCTGGGAAGATGTTCCTGATGATATAAAGGACACTTTTGAGCGATTAGGACTACCTCAAGCAGAAAGAGAATCTCTAGCTGGAGTAGGGGCACAGTATGATTCAGAAGTAGTATATCATAATATTAGACAAGAATTAGTAGATGCAGGTGTAGTTTATATGGATATGGAAACTGCCTTAATAGACTATGAAGATATAGTTAAAGAATACTTTATGAAACTTGTTCCTCCAAATGACCATAAATTCGCTGCCCTTCACGGAGCAGTATGGTCTGGTGGCTCTTTTGTTTATGTTCCCGAAGGAGTTCAAGTAGATATTCCTTTACAATCTTACTTTAGACTTAATGCACCTGGAGCAGGACAATTTGAACATACTTTAATTATAGTTGAAAAAGGTGCAAAGCTTCATTTTATAGAAGGTTGTTCTGCACCAAAATATAAGGTAAATAATCTTCACGCTGGTTGTGTTGAATTATTTGTAAAAGAAAATGCTTCTCTTAGATATAGTACCATAGAGAATTGGTCTAGAAATATGTACAATTTAAATACCAAAAGAGCTGTAGTAGATAAAAATGGAACTATAGAATGGGTTTCTGGCTCTTTTGGTTCTAAAGTTTCCATGCTATATCCTATGAGCATATTAAGGGGAGAAGGTGCAAAATCTGAATTTACTGGTATTACATTTGCTGCAAAAGGTCAGCATTTAGATACTGGTACAAAGGTGGTTCATGCAGCTCCTCATACTACTTCTACTGTTAACTCTAAATCCATATCTAAGGATGGTGGATATGCTTTTTATAGGGGACTTCTTAGGGTGGCTAAGGATGCCTATGGCTGCAAGTCTACAGTATCCTGTGAATCCTTAATGCTTGATAATGATTCTAAGTCAGATACTTTACCAGTTATAGAATTAAATAATGACAATATAGATATAGGTCATGAAGCAAAAATTGGCAGAATCAGTGATGAGGCTATTTTCTATCTAATGAGTAGAGGTATAGATGAAGAAGAGGCTAAGGCAATGATAGTTAGAGGATTTGTTGACCCAATAACCAAAGAACTACCTCTTGAATATGCAGTTGAGTTAAATAATCTAATCAATATAGAGCTTGAAGGCTCTATTGGATAAGGAGGGATAAAATGCTTTGGAAGAGAATTAAATTGGAAGATTTTGATTTTCCCAATGTTGTCAATTATAATAAAGAATACATTAAATCTAGCAATATTCCAAATGAAATACAATTGAATAAAACTACACGGGACATAGAGTTAGACATAGACGAAGCTAAAGGATTAGGAGATAAATTTATTGTCTTTGCCAGGGATTCATATAATAGTGGAATAAGTTTATCCCTTCCCCAGAATATAAAGGTTAATAGCCCTATAAAGGTTGAATTCAATATGGATATGGAAAACCCTATGGTTATAGATAAAAATATTATTGTAGCTGAATCTGGTAGTGAGTCCACTATTATCTTTGACTATAATTCTACAAAAGAGGTAAATGCATTTCATAATGGACTTACTGTCGTATATGCAAAGGAAAATGCAGTAGTCAATATAGTAAAGATTCAAAGGCTAAATGATATATCTCCTAGTTTTGATTCAAATATTGCCTTTGTTGAAGGTGGAGGAATAGTTAACTGGATTTCTGTAGAGTTGGGAAGTAATATTAGCGGTGCTAGTTATTCCACATTTCTAGAAGGAGAAGCCAGTGAATCTGCTCTTTCCTCTATATATTTAGGAGATGGTGAACGAAAAATGGATTTAGAATATTCCATGATTCATAAAGGTCCTAGAAGCATAAGCAGTATTAAAACTAAGGGAGTCCTTAAAGATAATGCCAAAAAAGTCTTCAGAGGAAATCTTGATTTTAAAAGAGGTGCTAGACACTCTAAAGGTGTTGAAGAAGAATATGTAATACTACTGGATCCCACTGTAAAATCTGATTCTATTCCTGCTCTATTATGTGAAGAAGATGATGTAGAGGGAGAACATGCTGCCAGTGCAGGACAAATCGATGAAAATAGACTTTTCTATCTTATGAGTAGGGGACTAAGTGAGAGAGAAGCAAAAAAATTGATTATAGAAGCATCCTTTAGACCAGTAGTTGATAAGATACCATTTGAAGACTTACGCCTTATTATTAGTAAGGAAATTGAGGGGAGGCTTATAGATGAATAAATTAAATCCTTTTGAAATAAGAAAAGATTTTCCTATATTCAATCAGAAAATCAATGGTAATAATTTAATTTATTTAGATAATGGTGCTACAACTCAAAAACCTATAGATGTGATAAATGCCATGAATAATTACAATAGAACTTCCCATGGCAATCCCCACAGGGGAGCCCATGAGCTTAGTATAGAGGCTACTAAAGCATATGACTTGGCTAAAGAAAAAGTAAAAAAGTTTATAAATGCTAAATATATAGAAGAAATTATATTTACAAAAAATGCTACAGAATCTCTTAACTTAATTGCTTATTCTTATGGTATGGAGTTTATTAAAGAAAATGATGAAATAGTTCTCGCCATATCAGAGCATCATAGTAATGTCTTACCTTGGCAAAGGGTAGCAAGGCAAAAAGGTGGAGTTTTAAAATATATGTACCTTAATAAAGAAGGAAGACTTCCTCTAGAAGAAGTCAAATCTAAAATAACCAACAAAACAAAGATTGTGGCTATTTCTCAAATGTCAAACACACTTGGAACTATTCATCCAATAGAAGAAATCATAGAATATGCCCATAAAATGGGTGCCGTAGTCATAGTAGATGGTGCCCAAAGCACTCCTCATATGACAGTAGATGTGCAAAAACTTGATGCAGATTTCTTTGTTTTCTCTGGACATAAAATGTTGGGTCCCATGGGCATTGGAGTGTTATATGGGAAAAAACAATTACTGGAGATAATGCCACCATTTTTATTAGGTGGAGATATGATAGAATACGTTTCTGAAGATAGTGCAACCTTTGCTCCCCTCCCCTTTAAATTTGAGGGGGGAACGCAAAATGTAGAGGGTGCTGTTGGACTAGCATCAGCCATTGACTATCTGCAAAAAATTGGATTAGATAATATTGAAGCTCACGAAAACAAACTAGTGGAATGCGCCTTAGACAAAATGGTAGGTTTGCCATATATAAATATTCAAGGACCTAAAGACTTAAATTTACGTGGTGGAATAATCTCCTTCACCATAGATGATATTCATCCCCATGATATAGCCTCCATTCTAGATTCCTATGGTATAGCCATAAGAGCAGGACACCACTGTTGTCAGCCTTTAATGAAACATCTTAATATACCTGCAACTTCAAGGATTAGTTTCTACCTTTATAATACAACGGAAGATATAGATAAATTTATTGAAGGAATTAAAAATGTAAGGAAGTGGTTTGGCTATGGATATTAATTCTATTTATACAGAGCTAATTATGGAACATAATAGAAGTGGACATAATAAAAAAGCTTTAGTAGATCCAGATATAAGAGAAAGAGGTCATAATCCTAGTTGTGGCGATGATATTACTTTAGAGCTTAAACTTGATGGAAATATAATAAAAGATGCCTCCTTTACAGGAGTTGGATGTGCCATATCTCAAGCATCTACATCTATGATGATAGATTTAATAAAAGGGCTAACTACAGAGAAGGCTTTAAATCTAGTAGAGATATTTATAGCTATGATTAAAAAAGAAATAACAGATGAAAATCAATTGGAAAAATTGGAAGATGCCATAGTTCTACAAAATATTTCTAATATGCCCGCTAGAGTAAAATGTGCTGTTTTAGCATGGCATACATTAAAGGAAGCCATTAGTTAGAAGCATTTTCATTTAATTACCTAGTATGAAATATCTACTAATTATATAAAATAAGAGCAAATAATATATACGAGGTGATTTTAATGACTAAAAAACCAATAAACGAAAATGCTATGAAAGCTTTTGAAGAAATGAAGTTAGAAATAGCCAATGAATTAGGCTATGATCCTACTACTATGGCAAATTCCATGGGTATAACCAAGAGTATAGCTCACATGGGAGAAAAAGAATATTCCCATAAAAATAAGGACACTTTCAATCCTTCATAATCATAGATATAATGAAAAGACAGTAAAGTTTACTGTCTTTTCATTTCTATAATACACGTCTTAAAAATTCCCTTGTACGTTCTTTACTTGGATTATTGAATATCTTATCTGGAGTTCCCTCCTCTGCAATAATACCCTTATCCATAAATACTATACGATCTGCAACGTCTTTTGCAAACTCCATCTCATGGGTTACTATTATCATTGTAAGTCCTGTTTTAGCAAGTTTATTCATAACTTGAAGCACTTCTTCCACCTTTTCAGGATCAAGAGCTGATGTTGGCTCATCAAATAACATTACATCTGGTTTCATAGATAAACTTCTTGCAATGGCTACACGTTGCTTTTGTCCTCCTGATAATTGTTTTGGTTTTGCATTGATGAACTTTTCCATTCCTACAACTTTTAAGTACTCCATAGATATCTTTTCTGCTTCTTCTTTAGAGCGATTCAATACCTTTCTTTGTCCCACCATACAGTTTCCCAAAACATTAAGATTGTTAAATAAATTGAACTGCTGAAATACCATTCCTAATTTTCTGCGATATAGACAAATATCATGATTATCATCTAATATATTTTCTCCTTTATATATAATCTCCCCTCTACTAGGTTCTTCTAAAAGATTTATACATCGAAGAAGTGTAGATTTACCAGAACCTGATGATCCAATAATACAGACTACTTCACCTTTATTTACTGAAAAATTAATATCCTTTAGGACTTCATGATTTCCGAAGGATTTATTTAAATGTTTAACTTCTATTACCTTTTCCATATTATCTCTCCTTCCTAATATTGTCCTATATCGGCATCTTTCATTCTAGGAAGTAATTTTTCAGACTTCTCCACTGACATTTCCTCTACATTCATAGTATAATTTTCAGGGCCATCTATTTTCATTTCGATAAAACGTAAAATCCTAGTTACTGTAAAGGTCATCACAAAATAGAAAACAGATGACACAAAGAATGTTTCAAAGTATTTAAAATTATTTCCTGCAATAGATTTGGTTTGGAAATATAATTCTGTCACAGAAATTACATTAAGAACTGAGGTATCTTTTATATTTATAACAAATTCATTTCCTATTGCAGGTAAGATATTTCTAATTAACTGTGGTAATATAATATTGGTCATAGTTTGAAAATGATTCATTCCAATTGCCTCAGCTGCTTCAAACTGTCCCTTATCGATTGATAGTATACCACCACGAACGATTTCTGCTATATAAGCCCCAGTATTTATAGATACTATAAGTATAGCTGCAAATATTCTATCCATATCTATTCCAAAGGCCAAGGCAGAACCATAATAAATTACCATGGCTTGCACTATCATAGGTGTCCCACGAAATATTTCTATATAAATAGAAAAGATAGCATTAACAATTTTAAGACCAAAAGCCTTTATCTTATTTCTAGACATTGGAATAGTACGTATAGACCCTATTAATAGTCCAATAATAAACCCTATAATAGTACCAATTATAGAAATCCAAAGAGTCACACCTGCTCCCCTAAGAAGCATTGGCCAATACTCTGAAATAATTTTTATTATCCATTCAAAACTCATTTTCGTCACCTCTCTAAATAAACATTACTCAACTGCTGGTTGGTTTTTAATGGCATTATCCATAATGTCTTTAAATTCTTCTTCTGAAATCCCATCTAATATTTTATTTATCTTTTCCTTTAATTCACTACCCTTTACAATACCTACGGCAATTGCAGTATCATCGTCAGATGTCTCAAATCCATGATCAAACTCCACCATTGCAAACTTATCACTTATAGATGTGGCACTTATTCCCTCTGGGCGTTCTGATACATAACCGTCAATTATTCCTGATTCAAGTGCAACTCTCATGGCTGGAAAATTATCCATTGCTGTTTGCTTATTTACACCTTCTATTTGATCAATTACTGAATAGTGAAATGTGCTTAGTTGTCCAGTAATTTTAGCATTCTTAAAATCATCTATTGAAGTGGCATTTTCATATTCTCCACCTTTTTTTACAACCATGATCAAATCTGATTTATAATAATTGTTTGAGAAGTCAATAGACTCTAAACGTTCTGCTGTCGGTGACATACCTGCCATTACAGCATCAATTTTTCCTGATATTAACGCTGGTATAAGACCTTCCCACTCTGTCTTTACAATAACTAATTCTTTTCCTAGCCCTTCTGCAATCTTCTTTGCAATTTCAACATCATATCCACCTGCATACTCTGAACTTCCATCTATTTTAACTCCACCATTTGAATCATCTATTTGTGTCCAGTTAAATGGTGCATATCCTGCCTCAAGTCCTATTTTAAAAGTATTATCATCTGATACTGACTTGCCACATCCTCCTAAAACCATAGCTACTAAGGCGATTCCTACTAATAATGATATTTTTCTTTTCATATTTACTTCTCTCCTTCTGTCATAATAAGTTTAATTTAATAATATAAAATCTAAGATCTTAAACTTACCACCTTGTATCCGAGTTGCACTATTTTGGTAACAAAAAAAGATCCGAGATGAACTCAGATCCTAATAGACATAGTAGTACCTAATTCCCCTCCTTTTCCCAAAATGAGATAGCACAACTCAATAAACTGGGAAAGTTTATTGAGACAGTCCTGCAATTATTCACTGCAGACCCAGCATATAATACTGAGAATATTATACACTTCGGCAACATTTCCTTCTCCTTAATATCATGGCTTTCTCATGCTCCATTAAGGACTGTTAAACACTGCGCCTCTACCTCACCTGAAAAAGATGAGGCCTTATTAAATTATGATTTATAGTTTATATCAATATTTCATATTTGTCAACCTATTGGATAATTTTAGAATATATCCTATTTAATAATTTCATTCATTAGACCTTGATCTATATTGCCACCAGTAATAACTATGGCTACATTTTTTCCTTTGAATCTATCTATATTTTTTCTTATGGCACCTATCCCTATGGCTCCTGCCGGCTCTGCCATTATCTTTTCTGTCATTATAAGGTATTTAATAGCTTCAGCAATATGATTTTCTTCTACTACTAGTATATCATCTATACATTTCTTTGCCATTTTATAGGGTATTTCACCAACTCCTCCTACTAATGCATCACATATAGAATCCTCTGTTGGATATACTTCGTAAAATTTCTCATCCTTTAAAGATGCCACCATGGCAGGACAGGCTGCCGTTTGAAGTCCTATTATCTCTATGTTGGGATTAATGGCTTTTGCTGCTATACTTATGCCTGTTATGATTCCACCACCACCTATGGGAACTAATATGGTATCAATATTAGGTTCTTCTTCAAGTATTTCCAATGCAATTGTTCCCTGTCCCGCAATGACTACTTCATCTGAACATGGGTCTATGAATAGACCGCCATTATTCTTTATTTCCTCCAGCCCCATTTCATGGGCTTCATCATAATTTTTTCCTATCTTTACTACCTTAGCTCCATAGTATTCTATTTTTTCTACTTTGCTATTTGGAGTAGTTTCTGGTACGTATATAGTTGCATTTTCAACTCCTAATAAGTTAGATGCATAGCTTACAGCAGCTCCATGATTTCCGGAGGAAATAGCTACTACGCCTTTTTCTATTTCATCTTTTGTAAGATTTGTAATTTTACTTAAAGCACCTCTGATTTTGGCACATCTCATTTTTTGTTGATTCTCTAGCTTTAGATATATATTTGTATCTGCATTACTTAAATATATGGATTTTTCTAAAGGCGTATGATAAATATATTTATCTATTCTGCCTTTAGCCTCCTTTATGTTTTCATAATTAATCATGTGTTACATCTCCTTAAAATATTAAATGAGCGGCTATTACTATAATTGGTAAAGTAATAAGAGTTCTCTCTATAAATATTATAAATAAATCCATAGGAGTAATATCAATCTTTGAACCTAAGATTACTGCTCCTGCCTCTGATAAATAGACTAATTGAGTTACAGAGAGTGTAGCAACTATGAAACGAGTCATTTCATTAGGTATACTAGCACCTATAACTGATGGTAAAAACATATCTGCAAATCCTACCATAATAGTTTGAGAAGCTTCCACTGCATATGGAATTTGAAATAGCTTTAATAACGGGATGAAGGGCATACCTAACCATTCAAATACTGGTGTTGTTTCTGCAATTATAAGAGCTATGGTTCCAAAGGCCATTATAGCTGGTAATACGCCCAACCACATATCTAAAACGGTTTTAATTCCATTTACTATAAAGTTTTTTACACTGCTGCTTTCTTCCGCTTTCTTTATGGCTAAATGTAGACCCCATTGGACATTTGTAAATCCCTTAGGCACATCTTCACCTATATCTCTTTTTATTCCTTCATAATAACCATCAGATTTTTTAGATAGTGGTGGAATTTTAGGCATTATTACAGCTGCAGCTAATCCCGCTATAACTACAGTTAAGTAATACGGTCCAAATAAATGAACTAACCCAACTTGATTCAATACTACTAAGCAAAATGTAATAGATACTGCTGAAAAGGTTGTGGCAATAATAGCCGCCTCTTTCCCTGTATAATATCCTTGTTCATATTGTTTGTTAGTTAACGCAACTCCAATAGTACCATCCCCTACCCAAGATGCTATACAGTCTATGGAAGAACGCCCTGGTAATTGAAAAATTGGTCTCATAATTGGAGTGAAAAGCGCTCCTACGTATTCTAAAAGTCCAAACTCTGTAAGAAATGGTAATAAAAATCCTGCAAATAAAAACATGGTAAATAAGGTCAATATTAAATCATATAAAATTAATCCTCCTGTGTCTCCTGACCAAATCCATTCAGGTCCTACTTTAAAATATACCATTACTGCAAGTATTACACCTATCATTCTAACTACTATCCAGAAATTTGATACATTAAATGTATCCTTTAAAAAACTACTTTTTTCAATGATTGCTGGCTTAAATGCTTTATATACTACAGTTGCTACTCCAGTAAAGGCTATAAATCCTAAAATAATGGTTGGTAGTATATTTTCTAATGCAGATGTCATTTTTCCTGCAAGTAGAGCTACTACTATTGTAGTTTCACCTTCATATTGAAATGGAAGCATAAGTAGTAATATACCTATTAATGACGGTATTATAAACTTGAAATAATCTCCTAATGCATATTTTTTCTTAGTTATTTTGTTTTCCATAATCATACCTCCTATTTTTATTAATCAATGACTGTTTACTAATTCACTCCCCTCTAGAAAATAAAAAAACTCCCATTCCTAAGAATAATATTCTTAGGAACGAGAGTATATTCGCGTTGCCATCCTAATTTACTCATATCTTACGATATAAGCCTCTTTAGGTACCATCAAAAAATGATTATACCCTATCACTATAACGGGTGAACCCGTTGCAGCCTTAGTTCATACTTCGGTGCACAACTCAGAGGCCCTTTTCATTTTAATAGACTTTGTTCCCTTTCACCATCTAGAACTCGCTGTAGAAGTTTTCTTAAAACTACTTTCCTCTTCAAAGTTTTTTAAATTATTTTAAATTATAATTCATATCTAAAGAAAAGTAAAGATATTTTTACTAATTTTATATAAAGTATTTTATTGACAATGTTTTACATTAATGGTACTATATAACTTGTAATGATTACAAACAAGCAATTATTATATAGATTATCTAATCTAAAAATACTTTTTAGGAGGTAAAAAATGAACAATTTAAAAGGAACAAAAACAGCTGAAAATTTAATGAAATCTTTTGCAGGAGAATCTCAAGCTAGAAATCGTTATACATATTATGCTTCTGTAGCCGATAAGGAAGGGTATAAACAAATTAGAAATATATTCATCGAAACGGCTGATAATGAAAAAGAGCATGCAAAAAGATTTTACAAGTTCTTACTTGCAGGATTAAAAGATGAACTTCCAGCAAATATTAATATAGAAGCATCTTTTCCTGTTGCACAAGGCAATACAATAGACAATCTAAGGGCAGCTGCAAGTGGAGAAAATGAAGAGTGGGAAGAGCTTTATCCAGCTTTTGCAGATATTGCGGAAGAGGAAGGATTTAAAGAAATAGCAGATGCTTTCAGAGCAATAGCAGATGCTGAAAAAGCCCATGAAGTTAGATTCAATAAACTTGCTGAAAATATATTAAATAATAAAGTATTTGAAAAAGCTGAAAAAGTATTATGGAAATGCGGAAACTGTGGATATGTCCATGAAGGTTCTAATGCACCTGACTTATGTCCAGCTTGTATACATCCACAAGGACATTTTGAGCTCTTTGTAGAGACTTATTAATATATAAAAAAACACCATAATTTACGTCATTTTACTGACATGAATTATGGTGTTTTTTGTATATTATGGTAATTTTATCAATATGTAAATTTTGGTATATGGCTGTTTTGGGTTTACATAGCTTATACACTTTTATATAATATCCATATTGCATACCATTATAACTGCTGAATCCTAGAAATTACTAGGTACGGAGGAACCAACTAAGGGGTTAATCCACATTTGTGGTAGGGAGCCTTCTATCCCGAACCCGTCAGCTAACTTCGGAAGCTCTATTAAGGAAGGAGTGTATATGTCAATGAAAAAAAGAATTTTATCATTCTTAGTAGCTTTAGTATTGGTATTATCACCAATGACTGGAGTATTTGCAAGTGAGAATTCTGTAAATTTAGAGTTTACAAGTAAAGGAAATCAAGTTTCTAAACTTCAACAGGAGTTAAAAAACCGTGGATACTATAATATTGCTGTAGATGGTATCTTTGGTCTTGTAACAGAAAAAGCTGTTATCAATTTTCAAAAAGATAATAAATTAACTATTGATGGTATTGCAGGGAAACAAACTCAAGGTGCATTATATAATAAATCTACTACCACTACGGTTTCCAGAGGGACAAGCACCTCAAGAAGCTCTTCTAGAAATTATAGTGATAAGGATTTATTATGGTTAGCTAGGATTATTGAGGCTGAAGCAAGTGGCGAATCATATGAAGGAAAAGTAGCAGTTGGTAATGTAATTTTAAACAGAGTTGATTCTAAGGAATTTCCTAATACTATATATGATGTGATTTTTGAGTATTATAAAAATATTCCTCAATTTAGCCCAGTTGCTGAAGGCACAATTTATAACAAGCCATCAGATGATAGTATAAAGGCAGCTAAGGATGCATTAAATGGGGCAAGACCAGTAGGAAACGCAACATATTTCTTCAATCCGGCTAAGGCAGCAGGTACTTGGATTGTAAAGAATAAAACTTACATGAAAAAAATAGGAGGACATAGTTTCTATAGCTAGAAACTTACTAAAGGTGTAGATTATAAATCTACACCTTTTTTTATTAGATATTCACAAATTATTTTATTGTTCACTTAATTGTTCACTTATTTCTGAAGTACAATTAGGGCATCTAGTGGCCTTTAGATTAATTTCTGTATAACAGTATGGACAAGTTTTAGTACTTGCTTTTGACTCCTCTTCAGTTTCCTTTTTGTTAAACTTATTTAATTGCCTAATAACTATGAATATGGAAAAGGATATAATTAAAAACTCAATTACAGTATTAATAAATACACCATAATTTAATGTTGCTGCTCCTGCTTCTTTTGCCGCAGCTAGAGATAAATATTTTGTCCCATCTAGACTAATAAATAAATTTGTAAAATCCACTTTTCCAATTAACAAACCTATTACTGGCATTATCATATCGTTGACTATAGAAGTAACTATTTTTCCAAATGCTCCACCAACGATTACCCCTACTGCTAAATCTATTACATTTCCTTTTACTGCAAATTCTTTAAAATCTTTTAACATAGTTTTCCTCCTTAGTTCTATAGCTATCTTATAATATCTTAGTCTCTATATCATTGAATCTATAATGGCCAACTCAGATAATATCTGTTCTAGATGATAATTATATATTAAATCCAAATCATCCATTTCATCATATTCCATATCTGGAATCTTTCTATTAAAGTAGTTCTCTATGATCCCTCTATTATTACAGTTAATAATAGGTGATTCTTTTATAGAACATATTACACTCAGATGATTGTGGATTTTCTCAAAGGAATTAAATAGCTTATGGTAAGAATCAGCATTATTAGATCTTCCAATATGAAACTTTAAATCCTTTATAAATATTTTATACCCTTCTCCTATGTTTGTTATCTCACTTTTTAATTTTTCAAGTTTATCTATTTCCTTATTCCATATTAGCATTTCTAATACATCCTTAATTTCCAAATAAGCGTTATTTATTATATTTTTAATTTTTTCTTCTCCATTAGGTGGTCTTATGAAATAGTTTATGGCAGTTCCTATTACTACTCCAATGAGTGTATCTAAAGTTCTAAAAACTGCATAGTAAAATCTAGCCTGACCTTCATAGTTCAATGCTATAGATAGAAATACTATCATTGCCATTCTAACAGCCTTTTCCCACTTAAATATATTACATATTGTTATAATTATAATTAAGCCTATGCCAATGAAAAAGAAATTAATAGGAAGAATATAAGACATGATTAGTGCCACTACACCACCTAATATAGTTCCGTACATTCTATTTATTCCTGTAGCAAAAGATTCTGAAATTGAACTTTCCATAGTCATTATAGCTGCTATACTTGCTAACAGCGGACTTTTTAACTTGAGAATATGTGATATTCCTAGAGTTAAGAGTACTGCTATAACAGTCTTTATAGTTCTCATACCAATCTTTGCAACTCTCATCTAACCCCTCCCTTTAGTATAGCTATTCCTATTATATGACTTATTTAGTTTTCTTAATATCTTTTATGGCAATATGGATTTTTATATATTATATCTCACAGCTTTTTTCAATTCAACTACTTAAATAACATAAGTATAGGCATCCAACATCATAATAAAAAATACACGTTCGGCCGTTTCGAATATGGGTAACTCCTACAATTCATTCAGCTACAAAATCCTAAAATTTATAAACTCGCTACGCTCAAACATATAAATTTCTTTACGGATTTTATAGCTTCATTCATTGGGAGTTATTCCATATTCTGCAAATGCACTCTCTTAGTATTTTTTATTATGATTTCATGTTCGATGCCTATAAACAATATATAAGGTCAAGATAATTTATCAAATTACTATGTAGAGATTAAAATGTGTAGGATTTTCACTATATTACATTTGCATTGAATTATGATAAAATAAATATGACATTAAAATCAGCATATGGAGGCTAAGCCATGAATATAAAATTATTAGAAGCTTTTTTGGCTGTTATTGATCATAAGACAATGTCTGCTGCTGCTAACAGGCTTTTCACTACACAGCCAAATATTTCGTTCATGATTAAGGATTTAGAGAACTACTATTCAACTAGATTATTTAATCGTGTTTCTAAAAAACTTTATTTAACTCCTGAAGGTATAAAATTAGAAAAGTATGCACGAAAAGTAATGACTGATTTTAAAGAAATGAATGATGAAATGTTTAGGCTAAACAAAATAATTCGTATTGGTAGTAGTGTGACAGTTGGACAATATCTATTAAATGATTATCTAAAAAAGTTGAAATCTTTTATACAAAATCTAGAATTTGAAGTTATAATTAACAATACTGCAGAAATAGAAAAACTAATATTGAATAATAGAATTGATATTGCTATTGTTGAGGGTAAGATTAATTCAAAAAATATAATTGAAGTTGAGATTTTAAAGGATGAGTTAATAGCCGTAATTGGACAAGATTATCCTCTTGACGGCAATATTAAAAACTTATCAGATTTAGAACTATTACCTTGGATTTCTCGTGAAGAAGGAAGTCATTATAGAAATCAATTTGAGATTGATATGAATATGAGAAATATTCATCCACAAATCATATTTAGGGCAACGAATTTAGAAACAATTATACAAGCCGTTGAAAACAACTATGGTTTTGCCATTATTTCTAAAATAGCTGCTGAAACAGCAATAAAAAAGCAAAGCTTAAAGCAATTAAACTTTGCTGATTATAGCTGTCCACGCTCAATAAGATATATCTATAATAAGAGCCAAGATAAGGATCAAATTATATTTCAAATTTTAGATTGCATTAATAATAATTTGTAGAGCAGTGCCTACAATACCTGTTCCTAGAATAATTGTTACTGCATTTAATTTGTATTTTCTAAGAACTATAAATCCACCTATAAATAGTATAAACTCAAGCCATCTAAATTCACTAAGTACTATATTGTTAAAATCAGTATTAAATAATGCAAGTACTAGAATTGAAGCACCTGCACTGGCAATTAAGGCTACTACAGCAGGCCTAAGTGCCCCTAGTACAGTTTGAACACCAGAAAAGTTCTTGTATTTATAATAAAAATAAGCAAGGGTCAGACAAATAATAAATGCAGGAAGAATAACCCCTATGGTACATACTACTGCCCCTAAAGTACCATATACTCTCTGTCCAACAAAGGTAGCTGAATTGATCGAAATTGGTCCCGGGGTCATCTCAGCAATTGTGATTAAATCTGTAAATTCAGCCATAGTTAACAATTTATGATTATAAACTACTTGTTCCTGAATAAGTGGAATTGCTGCATATCCTCCACCCACACTAAATAAACCAACTTGTATAAAACTAATGAATAGAGTCCATAGAAGTTCCATTACTTTTCTCCTTTCTATAGTCTAAAAAGACAGAAATGAGTCCAATCCCTAAACAAGAAAATATAATATACATAGCACCAAGATTAAAGAAATATGTGGCTATAAAAGCAACTGCCATTACAATTGTATAAAGAACATTTTTTGTCTTGATAACATTTTTTCCTAAATTAACAACCACATCTAAAATTACAGCAGCCACTCCAGCTCGCATTACCTGTAGTGCAATTCCAATTATCTCATTGTTTTTAAATTCTCGATAAAAAACTGAAATAAGAGAAATAATAACAAAAGGCGGAATAATTGTACCTAGTATGGCAACTATACTTCCTAAAATACCATGGATTCTATATCCTAAAATTACACTTGCATTGACTGGAATAGGACCTGGACTCGATTGTGCAATAGCAGAAATATCTAACATCTCATCTTCTTCTAACCAGTTTAGCTCTTCAACAAACTTTTTCTTATAGAGGGAAACTATTACAAATCCACCACCAAATGTGAAGGCACTTAAGGTGAAGGTTGAAATAAAAAGTTTCCAAAGTCTATTTTCTTTCATATGCATCTCTCCTTTGCCTCTACAAGTTTAACAACTTAACAGTTATATGTAAAATATATGTTTGTTATTATATCTATAATAAAATCTTATAGATATAATAACAAACATATAAACCTTGTAAACCATTGTCAAAGTAGGCAATATAAGCTGTTCTTACTAATATTGATAAACAATTTACTTTCCACCTCTACTACAACTCTATTATTTTAAAATAAAGTGTCATGACGAACATTACAAGTTCTCGTAAAAATTTTGACTAAAAATGTAAACAAATACTTTGTCCTGCATACTATATTATATATAATTTTATAATTATGAAATTATATATAAACATTAAACAGAACATTGTTGTTATGGAATTTGTTGTAAATGCTTCTATCCTAAGAATAAAGGTTGTAGATAATATAATTATCCGACCTCTCCTTTTTAATAATAAGTAAATTCAGTAAGTGTTTATCAAGTACCCATTCCATTCCTAAAAAAGAAATAAAACATTAAAAGGTGCTGTCTCATTTTTTTTGAGATAGCACCTTTATGTTTTAGTATTATAATTTAAACTTGGTACAAATTTATCTAGTTCCCTTGTTTTTTGTCAGTTCTAGATAATCATATAATATACTTATAAACTCAGAACCCTTTATTCTACCTAGTCCTCCATGACTGCAATCTATCTCATTATATTTCTCTATCCTATCTCTTCTTATTCCAGGACCGTTTATTAGTACAGGAACTGGATCTCCACTATGTTCTCTTCTTTCACAAGGCGTTGAGTGATCTGCTGCCACAGATATGATTGTATCATTTGATTTATGCTTTAATATATTTTCTATAAGCTTATCAAATAATTCTATAGCCTTTACTTTTCCTTCTGGATTACCATCATGTCCCATTAAATCAGGTGCTTTTAGATTTACTACTACAAAATTATTATCCTCTAGTTCGTCAATTACTTTCTGAGCCTTGAGTTCCACATCTGTATCTATATTTCCTGTCATTTCTATATTAGATATTGCATTAAATCCTGCTAATCTTGCAACACCCAATACAGTCCCTTCTGCTGCTATACAAGAAGCTTTGAAGTTTAATTTTTCTGTTACTTTTTTCATATTAGGCATAATACCAGCTCCCCTTGTAAGGATAAAGTTTGCCGGTAATTCCCCTCTTTTTTCTCTATCTTTATTTATTTCATGATTTTTTAATATTTTATTTGCTTCTAAAAGAAATTTATTTAATATATTTGCGGTAAATATTGATTCCTCTTTATCATCAGTTGCATAAACTTTCTTGTACTTTGTATTTCCATTTAAAACCTTGGGATCTGAATCTGTTATATTCCCATTAAGGCCTTGTCCCCTTAATATAAGTACAGCCCTATGTTCCGTTGCTTCCTTAAACAGTACCTTCACTCCATCGATTATAATGCCGTCTATATCATTTGCTAGTATATTGGTATTTTCCCTAATACGTCCTGCTCTTGCCGTTGTTAAAGGTACGAAAAATGCCAATATAAAGTTTGCAATCACTAAAGCTCCTAATGTGCCAAATGCAACTTCTTGACTTTCTACAGCACCTATTAGTTGATGAACTTAGATCCTATAAATAATATATAAAATTATAACCTGCATAGCAATGAAGATGAAACCTTAAGCAAATCTAGCATTCCTTCTTGAAATAAATATATAAATGTAAAAAGAAACGGAATATACTTCTATTCCGTTTCTTTTTGTAAGCTTAAATATTTGGGTTTGTTCTTTATTACATTAACTTTTTCTGCTGAACCAACCAGATTCTTTTCATACTATCCTTTCAAGTTTCTAGCCCCATGAATTTTTCCATCTTATTTGAATTCTTAAAATGTATAAAAGTTCTCTTTCAGGACCATTTTCCTTTCCGATTTATTATCGTATAAAGTTTATCATAACACGGTCTTCTTCTACAGGAACAGGTATTTTTTCTTTTCCTGCGTCAATTGTCTTAAGGAGCCAAGCCATTGATCTGGCATTTTTACGGGGACTACCATTAATAGCTATTACTTTCATAAGTTCACACTCCTTTTTTCTATAGAACTATGATTTTAATATTAGAATCCATTTTCCACTAACCATTTCATAATACTTTCTTCTCTTTTCTTAATATCATCATGATAGCCATCATATTTACCCAGCTTCTTCTGTGCAATAATTTTTCCATCTACCATAAACAATATTCTCTCAGTTTTTGCCGCTACCTTTACGTCATGGGTAACTAACATTATAGTCACACCTTTTTTATTAATCTCTGCGAAGATTGCCATAATCTCTGCTGCCGATTTTGAGTCTAATGCTCCCGTCGGTTCATCTCCAAATAGTATATCTGGATCCTTTATCAATGATCTACAGATTCCGACTCTTTGCAGTTGTCCGCCGGAGGCTTGGTTGATATTATTATCTGCTAGCTTTTCAATTCCTGTCATTTTCAATAATTGTTTCGCCTTTTGACTTACTGCATTTTTATCTGCATCTTTTGATACAAGAGCAGGAAACATAATATTGTCAATCACTGATAGATTTTTTAAAAGATTAATATCCTGAAAGATAAAACCCATATGATCTAGTCTAATCTTCGCCAGTTTTTCTTCTTTTAGTTCCCCGATTTCACGGTCTTTAAATTTCACACTCCCAGAAGTAATTTTATCCATACCGCTTACATTATATAATAGAGTTGATTTTCCACTTCCTGATGGTCCCATTACTGATAGGAATTCGCCTTTTTCTATATCTAAATTTACATTTTTTAAGATGTGCACCTCATTTTCTTTCCCCAATTCTACTATTTTGTTAATATTTCTTACTTCTAATATATTGCTCATATATTCCTCCAATGTAAAATATTAAATAGAAATTCTAACTTCTTAATACTACAGATAAATCATCTTTTACTATTACATTGCAGCACACTGAAATAATACATCCAACCACTGTAATTAGTACCAAGGGATATAGAATCCAAGTCTGCCATGCAATATTAACAAATTGAATTTTTGAAGCACCCATAGAGGCCATTGCCATACTTACAAGTATTTCACCTAAAGAATTAGCAGTCAATACTCCCAGTATAATTCCCAATACTAGTACCAGCAAAATTCCTACCATATATTGATGTTTAATATTTTTAGAAGTTAGTCCAATACTTCGCATGATTGCAATCTGGTACATATCCTTTGACAATAACATTTTAAGGAATAATGTAGTTATCAATGTAACAATTATAAGTGCAATTGCAATTCCACTTATAACAATTATTTTCATCTGATTAATCATATTTCCAAGAGTCTGCCTAGTATATTCTTTAATATTATTTACCTGTGAAGAATCATAGGCTTTCTGATAGTAGTCCATTTTCTTATTAATATCAACACCAGTGACCACATCAATGCTCACAATATACCAAAGAACTTCATCTTCATTTAGCCCAAGACTAGTATGTGCCTTTGCTGTTTTTCCACCATTTGTAATATCTTGATAAATACCGCTTACTTTCATGGTCTTTTCTGTTCCAGCAACCTTTACAACTACTTCATCTCCCACTTTCTTGTTTAATCCATCTTGTGACGCATTTGCAAGAGAAAGTGCTATTTCTTCCTCATTCTCCGGTGCTCTTCCTTCTAAATAATTTAATGGAAATACTGAAAAATCTCCAGTTTCAATATTAATGTGGTCCCAAGAACCTTCTGCATTTTTAATTTGGTAGGAATATGTGATATAGTCCGCATATTTTTCTATATCCAAATCATTTTCTAACTCTTCCTTCAGCCTTTTGAAATCCTCTGTAATCGTATCTGTTCTTCTAAGGTCGATTCTAATGTCACATTTTCCTATTCCCATATATGTAGAAAACTCTGGTGAATTCATGGTATTATAAGTATTTAAAGGAAGTATTGCAACAAATGTACATAGTACAAAAATAAAAATCAGTAACCTGTATAATTTGAAACGCTTCCATACATCCCTAAATCCCATATAAATATTGGTGCTGAAAAATTTGTTCTTAAGCAAGGAAAATCTGTATTTTTGATTCTTTCTACTCTCCATGATATTAGTTCGTAAAGCTTCCACCGCAGATATTTTATCAATCCTTTTCAGTACCTTCTTACAGTACATCACAATTATGATATATACAAACAATGGAGCTATAAGAGATAGTATATATTTTAAGTTTCCTGATAGATCTGAAGATATATATAGTCTCATATTACCGTTAAACAGATTTATTGCTACAAAGGAAAGTAGATAGCCGATTATACCACCTACGACTGACATAACTCTGTATTTAGTAAGATACACTTTCTTTATATCCTTTTGTGATATTCCAATTGCTTTCATAACTCCAATTTCTCTTAAATCTTCATCAATGGTTGCCACGAAGGTAAGTCTGATACAAGCAGCAGCTATAATAATTAATAAAATACTGATAAGTATAATTACTATGGCAACTGTCACATCTGAAATGGCATTAAACACCATAAAAAATTTTCCTTCTATACCAGGTCCGTTCCCAGGGAGATTTGCTTCAATATATGCAGACATCACATCCTTAGAATCCACACCTTCATTTAATTTGAATTGAATAAGATATTCTAGCTCTGCTGCCTGCCTTATTTCATCATAATCCACTTGATTAATAACAAACCGTTTCGAAGAAGTAAAAGAAGAACCCATCTCATAATCTCTTGCATAATCTGAGATGACAAACTCTTTTTGATACCCGTTACTTTCCACCGTAATCTTATCACCTATTTTTAGGTCATATTGTTCCATGAAATAAATGGGAACTGCTACCTTACCTTCGCTTACATCTAATTTTTTATTATCTAAGTCTAATATAAAATCAAAGTTCTTATTCTGTTCAACAAATGAAATATCCTGTATAGTTCCAGCCATGGTTTCATTATTGTCAAAACTGATATTCATTCCTTCAAAATTCAAAAGAACTGTCGTCTGCTGCATGGCTATATTCTCATGATGTTCTTCTGTGAATTTATCAATTTCTGCCTGGTCATATTTTCCGATATGCATCTGTAAAATATCTGCAGGTACTGCAAATTTCTTAAATTGTGATATGGACTGAGTCAAATTTGCAATAGTATTTGTTGCACTAGCTCCTAAAATAACTGCCATAGTTATAAATATGAATATTGTCAGGGTTATGATTTTCTTCCTTATAAAATCATTCTTTACGATTTTTAAAAACATACTTTCTCCCTTCTACTATATGTATTTGCATTAAAGTATCTAATTGTTATACATCCAAGCTTATTTCCATCTCTCAGATACTTGCAGATTTGCCATACTCGAATATTCCCTGCAGTCATAATATAAAATCTCCCTCTACAAATTTTATTCCCAGTTTTGCATAAACAACTGCATAAAAGAGTTCTCAGGAATGTCTAGCATCTTCTCAAGGACGGAAATCAATGCTACCATAACCTTCATTTGCGAGTCAGTATCCAATTCAAAAATACCTTCATCAGTTAAGGTTAATGATGCCACCAGAAAAATCTGCATATACTGTAATGGATATTTGCAATTCCAAACTCCTTTTTCAATCCCTTCCTCAATAACCTTCACCAAAATAGGGGCCATAGCCGTAACTATCTGGTTCAAAGTCTTCTGATGTAATAGTGCATTTTCAGTTTGATGCAATTCATCAATCATATGACTGTCAACCCTATCATCAATTCGCATTGCCATAAATGTATACATTAGTTTTTCTTCCAAACTAATATCATCTTTCTCAATCACTTTTTCAACTCTACTAATTATAATCTCTTTATATCTTGATACAATTGCCTCTAAAACTTCTTCTTTAGATTTGAAATAATAATAAAAAGTGCCTTTGGCAATTCCAACATCTTTAAGTATGTCATTGATAGTACACTTCCCATATCCTTTCACTTGAAATAGCCTTTCGGCAGTATCAAGAATTTCATTTCTTCTTTCATCATATGCCTTAATAATTCTCATAGTATCACCCTATTTCCCTTATAGACCGACAGTCGGTCCATAAACAATATATAATAATTTTTTCAGTTTGTCAACTCTCTCACCATACAAACTTTTAAATTTTATCCCCCGATTTATCAAGCTTTATTTCAATACGCCATATCATATAGCTAATATACAATAAACTGTGTATTGGAGTTAGGCACTTACATATTAATTTATTGAATATGGTGATAATGCTATCAGTATATCCCCTTATAAAAATTCCCCTAGACCTATGGGGCTAAGGGAACATAAAACACATCTACGTATGAATTTTTATAATTATTGACAAAGGTCAATCCAATATATTTCTGTTATTGTTTCGCTTTCTTCATCAAAACCTTCTCCTGATAAAATGCCTCCATTCTTTATGGCTACCTTTGCAGATGCTCTATTGCTTTTATCACATGAAATCATTACCTTTTGAATCTGCAGTGCTTGAGCTTGAAGTAATACAAAGGCAAGTTGATGTGTCCCATAACCCTTACCCCTTTCTGATGGGCATATTCCGTAACCAATATTGCCTCCGTCTTTCTTTAGTTCTTCTGTTAAATGATGACGCAATTGAATCGAAACTATGATTTTATTGTCTTCTTTACGTATTGTAAAATATGTGGTGGCAGGTGTATCATCCTGCGAAGCTTCCTTGTATTTTTCAAGCTCAATTTTCCTTAACCATTCATCATAATCTTGATAGTGAATAAGTCCACTGCTACCATTTATATGTTTTTCTCCATTGGATATATAATCTTGTCTGTATGCCATAGCTTGCTTCTCATATTTCTTTGATACTTCAACTAATAATAAATTGTGTATACCTTTACTGCTATATTCTTTATTAACGCCATATTCTTCAAGGACTTCTTCTATATATTTTTGGTCCATATTTTGAATTTTTATTTCCTCCCTTTTATCTTATTTCTCAATTTCCCTTTTTTAGTATATATTGATTTATTCTTTCCCCATTCATTTTCATTTGACAGCTGACAATATGTTTTCCATCTCTCTATGGAAAGTATCCCATCCTCAATTGCTTGATTTACTCCACATCCCGGCTCCTTGCCATGGCTGCAGTTATGATATTTACATTTAGCAAAAAGTTGAATTACATCTGAAAATGTATCATTTATGCCATTTTCAGCATCCCACATTCCAAGTTCCCTAATTCCTGGAGTATCAATAACAGTTACTCCTGAAGCAAGTTCTATCAACTGTCTATGAGTTGTTGTATGTCGACCTTTAGAATCATTTTCACGTATCTCACTTACCACCATGATTTCTTCCCCTGCAATTGCATTTACAAGTGTCGATTTCCCTACGCCAGAAGATCCTAAAAAAACTATAGTTTTTCCTGCCTGCATATACACATTTAACTGTTTCATTCCATATCCAGTTTTAGCACTAATAGCGACAACATCAGCCTTCTCTGATATGTTTTTTACCTGTGCTACATAAGTATCTGGATTATTACATTCATCTGCTTTTGTTAAAATCACTACCGCTTTTCCCCCACTTTGTAAAGCCACACTAATATATCTGGTTATTCTGTTCAAATTAAAATCATGGTTCAGAGACGAAAGAATAAATATATAATCAAAATTAGCTGCTATTACCTGCTCTTTCACTGTTTTAACATATCCAGCGACATGTCCTGAAAAATCCGTTCTAGAAAAAGAACTCTTTCGTTCACATACTTCCTGAATTAAAGAAGTTCCATTTTCATTATATTCTAGCAGAACATAATCTCCTACTACAGGATACTCTTTATTCATTTTATCTTTATAAAAAGCACCTTTTAATTTTGCATTTGTTTCTCCATATCTACACACTACTTTTAATAATTCTCTCTGTACTTCGCTAACACGTGCTATAATTAAATTATCTTTTTCTCTTGTCAGAATCATTTCATTCTTATAAATCTCTTCAAATCTCACCATATTACCTCCAATTTTTTTGCACAAAAAAACTTGCCCATCGACAAGTTCTGTTTATACAGTATTTTCAAAAGGGTTGTTTTTATAAAGTATACGGAAAACCTTAGTTTCAGCGTACACTTAAGTATTAAATTATTGATTCATCACCATATTCATATTTGCCATAATTTAATCAACTCCTTTCGAAATTAAATTGAAAGCTGTATTCTCTTATATTGTACTAAAATGAAATAAAGAATACAACTACAATTTTGAATTATATAAATATAATCCATATAAGGAAGTTTTTATTTCCATGAGATGTACATCTGATTCTTAATAAGTTATTTTCATCTACTTAGTACTAAAGATTTACTTTTAACCATGTAATTAAATTCTCTAACATACTTGTCGTAACCCTATGGTCAACATTACTAAACTCTATTACCTGTAATTTATCTTGATTACTTGTATAAAGTGGTCTCATTCTATCAACAAATTTTCTCTGTATTTCAATAGGTAAAGATGTATCTTCTATTCCGTGGAAAATTGAAATAGCTCTATCTTTTATTTTTTCTTCATGTGTCATTGGATCATATAACTCAATTTCATCTTTATAAAGTTCACTCGATGGCAAGACATTCACTTTTATGCATTCTTGCCAAGCAAAGGCTCCATTGAATCCAGCTAGACATTTTAAGTAGTCATGCTTAATGAAAACTCCCCCAGCTGTTATTGCCCCCATGGAATCTCCCATTACTCCTATCCGTGTTGAATCAGCATCATGTTTTTCTATTGCTCTCTTAATAAGTATATCCGATTCTTGAATACTTTTAAATATTATTTCCCATATATATTTTACGTTATATTCTATTGACTGTCTTTCACCATGGTATAATGCATCAGGTACAATTACTTGATAACCAAAACTGGCAATTGACATTGCTTGAAATCTTATAAAATCTTTACTTGAATGCGATCCATGATAATAAATAACAGTTGGTAATACTCCAGTATATTTTTTTGGATTAACCCTTAGGTATGGAATATCACCTACTTTTTCTTCTGTAATCGTCACAAATTCATTCTCCTGTTTAAATATTGACCATTCCATTTGTACTATCTCCCTTTATCTTTATTCTTGATCTGTGATTCAAAAAAATAGCTTGCTAGGCAATTTATTTAGTTCAGCTATTCTAATAAGCAAATTATACCATATCTTCTATATTGTTTATCAGCCAAATTTCCTTTTAGATGACTAATAAAAATATAAATAGTTTCTGTTGAATATTTTTCTACTGGTATACAACAAATAAAGAATGTGAAATAGCTCGATTACAAATTGGAATTTATATGCTCTGCTTTTTATCCCAAAACTCATTGATAATAGATACCAATGTTTCCGGTACATCTACGTTTTTACCTATTCTTAAGGGTCAAAAACAGTGTTTTTCACTGATTTTTTGACCCCAAATCACCCTCCACCTATTACATATTGCGTCTAAACTCTGTTTTTTGCTTTTTAGATACAAGAGGTCATATGAAGTCATATCTATTGCATCATAGAATTAACCCTACAGACCTACAGATTTTCCAAGCTTGAGTTTTATTCTAATCAAATCCCAGATTATTATAAAAGATTCTTGTTATCTTTTAAAATCCGACCTATCATTCCCCTAGATATCTCTGCTAAATCAGCTCTTTCTGCTTTTAACTTTTCTTCTAAAAACTTAAAAGCAACCCAAGGCTTTATTGTATTCCCACAAGTAAATAAATCTACAGCTGCATATTTATATTCTGGCCAAGTATGAATAGTTAGATGTGATTCTTCAATAACCACAACCCCACTAACTCCCCAAGGACTAAATGTGTGAAATACACTTTCCACAATTGTAGCATGAGCCATTTTAGCAGCTTCTATCATATATTTCTCTATTAGCTGTGTATTTTTTAATACTTCACTATCACAATCATAGTATTCAATTAAAAGATGGTTTCCTAATTGCTTTTGTTTAATCATAACTTCTCCTTTTCTATACTTATTCTATATTTAACTAGTTTATATTTTTTCTCTGAATTAACTCAAATACTTGGCTATTACATTTATAACAACCTTTTGACTTTAATGTTTCTATATTATTAAATTTTTCAGAACGCCCTACCTTTATAATTTCACCACATTGTTTACATCTATAAGAGCGTACTGTTTCTTTCAGTTCTCCAGTATACAAAACTCCTTTATAAGGGGTTTTTATTAACGCTTTAGTTATATTAGTAGTCTTAAGAACAATCATTTGTCCTGTGTTTCCAATTATGCTAGCCCCTTCATAGGTATTAAACCTAGCCATTACCTCTGAAACTATAAGTCCCATGCTAAAAAAACACTTTTGCATAGTTAATTGAAAATCTGGAGACTTATGAGCATAAGAAAAATAAATAGTAAGCCCACTATCATCTCTTAAGGCTTCTATCCCTCTTGAAAGAAACAAATTCATTCCTTCAAGAGTATAAGGTGGATCTGTAAAAAAACAATCAAATTGATTTTTAAAATTATCCGCTAATGGCATCCTGAAATCTACATACTCGCACTTAATTGGAAGAGATTCTTTTATAGCTATATCATTTATATAGTCTATAATTCTTTTATCAATATCCATTACAGTAATTTTAGTAGTATGATGAATAGTATTATTAAAAAGCTTTTTTAGCAGAAAACCTAAAGCTATACTTACTAAATCATCATCTCCCAAACACAAAATTCTTTTTCCTACCAAGTTATGATTTTTAAGAGACAATATTGCCCTTTTTAGAGATGTATCTATACTGGACTTTGACTGATCTATAGTGACATCTACCTGAGGACGATTATCAAAGAGCTCCTGTAGTTCCTCTTTTATCTCAATAATTTCTCTATGTTCCTTCCAAGGTTCCATTAATAGTTTCATATATAAATCACTATTTATTTTTTTGAACCCTAAACCTTCCTCTACAAAATGTCTACCCTTTATTGTAAGCCTTGTTCCCCGGTCTTGAATAACCAACCCTTTTTTAATAAATTCTTTTTTTATAGCTGAAACCACGGGAATAGGTAGGAGACTGTTTCTTGCTAATTCCTTAGTGGAAATTCCTCCTTTAAGGTATATTGTTATTAATATGTTCTCTATGGCCTTCTTACCTTCTTCTATACTTACATTCTTGTTTACTTCATCTATATAATTAAGCATTGTTTGTTGTCCTCCATATTTATCATTTTAAATTTCATTGCATAGTCTATAAGAACTAAAATACTAATTATGTCTATGCTAATATTGAAAGTAAAAAGAAACATGAACAAAAACAAAAAAGGTCATAGCAACACGAAGTCACTATAACCTTTTACCATTTACATTATATGTCAAATAATACCCTATATTAGATTCCAATAAATAATATGCTAAAAATCATATTAAAATATTGAAACTCAAAAATAAACCTATAACTATAATATAAGGTATATAAAAATTCATATTTGATATAAAATAATTCTAATAAACATTAATTATTCTAATATATTGTGTGGTTTAATGATATCCATGTTTCTAACTTATCCTTAAAAAGTCATCAACAAATAAACCTAGATAATATAGGTTTAAACACTTTTTAAGATACAACTATTTAGTTGATTTAGTTAAAAACAAACGCGGACATCAAATTCTCTCCCTTATATTCCTCTAATATTTAGTCCTTTACAAGCTTATTATAACATATAATAACATTCTCTTCAAATATAAAAACCGAGAATTCTGCCTTTCTAATCCCACTATTTTTGCATCCTCTGGCTTATAGGCTGCCAGTAAATTATCGATTAAGTTTTTTCGTTCTTTAGTTAATTTTCTTTGTCTTGCCATAAAAAATCCTTCCAAATTAATATTTATTTTAACATTAACCTCAAAGGACTATTTAATTACTTAGCGCAAAATTATTTACAGTCTCTATTTATATAAAATAATATCAACATTAATCTAAATTATCTATTATGATTTTAGCTTCATCTTCAAAGTTATCGTAACCATATTTATCTTTGATTTCTTCTATGCTATTTATCTTGCCATCTGCTCGCTTATATATTTCATCTTTCATAATATCATAAATTAATTCATTATTTTCTACTCTATCTTTCCAATTTATATCTAATTTATCTAGAAGTACACCCTCTAATGAACCTACATAGTAGTACAAGTTTTTATCCATAAATTGATTTAAGCTATTTTCTTTTACAAAGTTTTCTAATGTTTCTTTAGCAAATACATCTTTAAATCCTACTACTTCTCCATCTACAGTGAATGGTGGCTTTACAAGATCTCCCACTAAATTAGAATAATTATATTCTATATATTGAGCATATCCTTCCAAAGTTTCAACTAGCTTTTCTTGTTTCATATATTGAAATTTATTATAATGATATTCCCTTGCTGTAACAAAATCACTTAAAATATTTATTAATTCATCTCTATTATTTATTTCATTAGCTTTGTCCATAATGGCAAACTCTAATAATAAAAGTTGATATTGCTCCTTATTTCTTTCTTCTATAAAAATACTTGAGGTTAAGTCATTCACATTTTTCCATAAAGGTACTTGTCTATACTCATGAAATACTTCATGCATTAAAAAATATTTAAATGACTTTTCTGTATTCAGTGCTGTAGTATTCAAAGGATTATACTTAAAAAAAGTAACATGTTGAGTTCCTATATCTGAAAAAATAAACTTTGCTGGTGTCCATGCCTTAATCAAAGAAGGAGATAAAAAAGATACTCTATAAATAGATGGTAAATTCATTTCTTTAGAAAATATGGAGTTTTCTAACTTATCAACTCCTACCACATATGAATATGCATGTAACGTTCCTCTATCCTTACTTACCGGAGTCAATATAAATGGTATATTATTAAAATTATATCCTTCCATCCATATATCCCTCGAATTATTATCATATGTCTCATAAACTTCTGAAAGCTGATTTATCATGCTCTTATCTAAATCATTTAGTGAATTATATTCTGTATTAAATAACTTATTAAATCCTACCACAGCTATAATGCCTAAAAATACAATTAATAAAGTAATTCTAAAAAAGTCTTCTTACGTTTCATATTATATCTCCTTATATTATGTTTTTTCGTGCTATATGCGGAGTCATATAGTTGATTGCACTATGAATTCTTCTATATACCTATTATTGCCTTTTTTAATTATATACTTCTTTAACTATACTTTATATTGTTCCAGTTTTTTTGAGACAAAATACTCTTTTCATAGAAAGCTTAGATAGCTAGCTATTCCAGCCTTACCCATAATTAAAATTCTAAAATTTAATTCCTTTTTTAATAGACTTTGTAGGACATATCTTTACACATTCTCCACATCTAATACATTCAGGGCTATTAGGTTTTTTATAAACTTCTATATTCATTTTACACTTATGTGTACAAACACCACAGCTTGTACATTTATTTTTGTCTACTTCGTATTTATAAAAACTTACTTTATTAAATAGTGAGTAAAATGCTCCTAATGGACATATATATCTACAAAATGGTCTGTATATAATTATGGAAGCTATAATAATGATAATTAGTAAAAACATTTTCCAGACAAATAAGTATCCTATAGCTCCCCTTAAAGGTTGATTTAGTAAAATTAACGGTACCCCACCCTCTAATGTTCCTGCTGGACATATATATTGACAAAAATATGGAGGGCTTATTCCAAATTCGTTTACTAAAAACATAGGTAATATTATAACAAATAATAATAATATAATATATTTTAAATATTTAAGTACATTATTTACTTTTTTATTTACATTTATCTTTTTAGAAGGTATTTTATGTAATAGGTCTTCAATAAGACCAAAAGGACATAGCCACCCACATATAAATCTACCAAATATAATACCAAATAAAGACATAAGTCCAACTACATATAATGAAAATTTATATTTTACAGTTCCAATAACAGCCTGTAAAGAGCCTATGGGACAAGAGCCTATAGCTCCAGGGCAAGAATAACAGTTTAAACCTGGGACACAGATTTTTTTTGTACTTCCTTTAAATATAGTGCCTTTTAGAAACCCATTGACATTTGCATTTGTCGTTATAGCTACAATAATTTGTGTTATTCTTCTCCTATCCAATTCCTATACACTCCAAACATATATTTATTGCCTTTTTAAATACAATTCTCACTTCCTCTCTATATATCCCAGTGATGATGAATGAAATACTCATAATTAAAATACTATATTTTATAAGCACTTCACTTTTATTGAATTTGTTTACATTCATAGATTACACATCCTTAATATATCATGTATTAAATTATCTTATAATAAAATATTCACTCTTGAAATTATAAAATTATCATCTTTATTCATATATTAATTCAAATTGTGATATATACCTCAACTATTAGAAGATAGATGAGGTATACAGTTTTCTATTCTATATTTTTTAATCTATCTTCAATTTCCTTCTTAAATTCTTCTTTACTATTAGAACCTACTATAAACTCTCCAATTATATTTCCTTCACTATCAACAAAAAATGTAGTTGGAACTCCTGAAATATCTTGTAATATATTATTTATAATTTTTTCATCTGGAATAATATTAGCAAACTTAACACCTTTTTTTGATAAAATTTTCTTAGCTAATTCTTCATTGTCTACATCTGGTGTATCTGAGACAACACCAATCACATTAACATTCTCATTCTTAACTTCTTCATAAAGCGCTTGAAGCTCTGGCATTTCTTCTATACATGGGCTACAATATGTTGCCCATATATTTACCATGGTTAGCTTACTATCTTTAAAAATACTACTATCTATTTCTTTACCATTTAAAGTTTTTGTTTTAAATTCAAATTTCTTATGTTTACTTAATCTTTCTTGTTCTGTTACTTGCTCAAATGTTTTTATTAAACTTTTAAATTCTTTAATTCCTCCATATATTTCTTCATAGTCTTTCTTAGATTTTTCAGATAAACCACTAACATCAGGTTTATTATTATATAATAAGTAAAATTCAAGATTGCCTTCTTTACCTATTAAATCCTTATTTTCATATTTTGAAAATAAATCTTTTTGAATTTTGCCCTCTTCTTTGCTCTTATCTATACTTACTACAGTCCATAATTCTTTAAATTCTTTAGTTAAATCCATAATTTCCGCTGCAGCTTTTTTGATTTTTTCTTTATCTGTTTCTGGGATCTTTGATGCCTCCTCATTTAGTTTTCGTGCCTTTTCCATAGTCTCATCAAGTATGAAACTGACGATCAGTTGACCTTCAATATTTTCTCCTGGTAAAGTTGCGTATGCATCTATGTTTTGTGCCTTATTTCTCCACTTACTAGGTAAGCTAAATCCAATTCCAACATCTTCAAACCTTCTTGTAGACTTATCACATGCTACCATCGATATACAAAGTACTCCTGATATTAAAATTGTTAAAATTTTTCTTTTCATAATTAATTCCTCCTTATGTCCTCTATTATATTCTCATACTTTAAATATATAACTTCTCAAATTGCTATTAGTTTACCGGTAACAATTATAGTTTATAGGAATTTTTAAAAAACTTTGTATACATTTGCTTATTAATATCTTAAGAATTACTTATGGAGCACTTAATATTTCTAGGAAGCATTAGTTTTGGAAACCTGATTATAAACAGTAAATGCATCCAAAATATTGAACTGTTCCGTATAAGGACTCCCATCTGCATTAGCAGTCACTAAAATATATTCCTTGCCATCTATTTTTGCCAAACTAGCAAGACATAATTTTGCTTCTCTCGTATAACCAGTCTTTCCACCTTCGATAGTACCATTATTTACATCCTCCGTATCCATTTTTTCAAACATTGTACTTTGGAAAGTAATTCCGTCGAGATGAAGATTTGTTGCTTTTGTCGTATAACGTTTTGAGGTATATACTTCTCGAAATAGATTGTTTTGTAATGCATATTTCAGTAATTTCGCAATATCATTTACAGTAGTATAATGATTCCTGTCATGTAGCCCTGTGGAGTTAGTAAAATGAGTGTTATTCATCCCTAATTCTTCAGCCTTTTGATTCATTAATTTTACATAACTTTTTTCTGAACCTGCAATTGCATCCGCTAACCCAATGCAACTTTCTGCCCCAGATGGTAATAATACTCCATAAATCAAGTCAATTGCTGGCACCTTTTCGTTTGGCAAGAATCCTGCCATAGAAGCATTTTCAGAATACAATTCCTCAAACATATCCTCTGATAGATAAATTTCTTCGTCTAAATCTGATAGATTTTCAATTGCTAGTATTGCTGTCATAATTTTTGTAAGAGATGCTGGATAGACTCTTTCATCAGATGATTTATCTAATAATATTTCATTATCGTCTAAAGAAATGAGAATAGCGTTTGAACTATATAAGTCATCGACTATAATCTGATTAAATTCTTCGTAAATCCTTGTTTCTTGAGTTTTTATAGGTGATTCTATTTGTTCATTATTTTTACTTATTATATGATTTTGCAAAAATAAAGCTGTAATACCCACCGCACATACACATAGAATTGAAAGAATAAATTTTATCTTCCTCTTTCTTCTATATTTTTGTCTATTAACTCTCATTTTAACATTCCTCCTTAAATATGAGATATGATCTCGTCTTATAATATAATTCTAATAAAGTTTAATATTTTTTGTATAAACAACAGCTTATGGACTTATTAAGATTTTCTTATGAACTGCTTAATATTTGCAGCATTTAAAAACATAGTAAAAATAAAAAAACATTATTTCTTTATGAATTGTTATATCATAAAGAAATAATGTTTCTTAGTTGTTGATTACGCCTGGTATCTTTATATGAAATATTGTATAATTATCGTTACTTTCTGCATAAATTTCACCTTCATGTAAGATTATAATTTCTTTGGCAATAGCAAGACCTAGCCCAGAATTACCGGTATCTGTTCCTCTGGATTCGTCTATCCTATAAAACTTTTCAAATATACTATCTAGTTTTTGTGGCGGAATACTTTTTCCATAATTTTTAAATGTTATAACTGCATTCTGTGATTGTTTATAAATGTCTATTATAATTTTACTATTTTTACCACCATATGCAATTGCATTTTTAAATACATTATTAAATACTCTTGCCAGTTTATTTGAATCCCCAAAAAGTATGATATCGTCTTCTGCATTTACTATAACCTCTTGGCTTTTTTCAGAAAGCATTGGATAAAACTCATCTGCCATTTGAAATAACATATAGGATAGATTAAAGTCTTTTTTATCCAATACAATCGTTTGAAGATTATACCTGGTAATTTCAAAAAATTCATTGATAAGTTTTTCAAGGCGATTTGCTTTTTCTAGAGTAATTTCCATATATTTTGCCCTTTGTTCAATTGGCATATCTGGTATTTCTGACATTAAATCTAAGTATCCGATAACTGAAGTAAGTGGAGTCTTTATATCATGTGCAAGATAAACAACTAAATCATTCTTTCTTTGTTCCGCTTGTTTTGCATCTCTTTCTCTCTTTTCTAGAATATGTCTGCACATATTTAGTTTGGTTTCCAAAAAACTCATTTCTGGGGATAGTTCAATTTCCTTATCTGAACCTTTCATTAACTCATCCATACCTTCAGCGATTTCATCAAAATATCTTGTAATCCGAGAAATAGCAAATCGGAAAATGATTAATGAAAAAACAACACTTAAAACTAACATAATAATATACATATTGTTACGGAATATATATTGGTGGATATCTAATGCATCATAATAAGACAAATTAAATGTATTTTGTAAGAAATCAACAATCCAATTACCAAAACTTCCTCGAAATATCGAACTTAATAACATTAAAAAGCTAATACTAACTAGAATAAGTATAAATATTTTAAAGAATATTTTTCGTTTGAATAATGAATAATCATTTTTCCTTATTTTATTAGCTTTCAATTTTATAACCAACTCCCCATACAGTTTTGATATATTTTGGATCTTCAGCTGAATCATTCATTTTTTCTCTTAAGTGTCTAATGTGAACCATAATGGTGTTGTTACTGCTGCTAAAGTATTTATCCCCCCAAACTTCATGGAATAACCTGTCAGAACTTACGACCTGACCTTTGTTCTCACATAAAACCCACAAAATTGAAAATTCAGTAGGAGTCAAGAACAATGGTTTTTCATTTAAAAAACACTCATGAGTATTTTTGTCTATTACCAGCCCTGCTATAGAAATTATGTCTTCATTTTGGGATTTGTCTAATTGGTTATATTTCGTGAACCTTCTTAATTGAGCCTTTACTCGAGCTACTAGCTCTAGTGGTCGAAATGGCTTTGTAATATAATCATCTGCACCTAATGTCAAACCCGTGATTTTATCTATTTCTTCATCTTTTGCAGTCAACATAATGATTGGAAAATTATAAGAGTCTCGTATTTTTTGACAAATGGAAAATCCATCTATATCTGGGAGCATGACGTCTAAAATAGCCATATCCAAGTGTTCAGTTTCTATAACTTTCATTGCTTCTGCTCCTGTATAACATTTGAACACTATAAAATTTTCATTTTTTAGATATAATTCAATTAAATTAGCAATTTCTTTTTCGTCTTCAACTACTAAAATTTTTGTATGCATATGTCCACCCTCTTTCTATATCTAATAAGCAGAGTTTTGCAACTCCTATACTTCTTCTCAACTTTATCTATCAAACTTATTTTAAGTATGTTAAGGCTTATAGCTATATCTTTTCCTTAACCAGCTCAGTAATACTTCCTACTTGTCTAACATTTTAATGTCCACTAAATTCATCAAATATATTGTAGCTACATCTATGGCACTTCCATTATCCGAATGTAATACCAATGACCTACCTACTATTCTTTCTGATAAAGTATCCCCATTCTCAAAAGGTCTCCGACAGATTGCTAAATCCCTTGGTGATAGTTTTTGGATTTTCATTTTTGAGAATCAAGAATATAATAGTTTAAAATTTCATATTTTGTACCTTGATAAGACAATAATGATGTCGCTAAAATCTAGTATCCCCTTGGTAGCTGTGTCTTAATAATTATTACCCCTTTTTGCTACAAAAGTCAATATATATTCCTATCTGTAAAAGAACTAATTCTTATATGGTGTTTCTGCACGCTATACATACTTGACAGTGTGACCATGTAGTCATATAATATTGGTATAACATGACCACATGGTCACTATCTTGGGGAAGGGTGATATAATGCCACAAGCAACATTTTTTAATTTATCAGATGACAAAAGAAATTTAATAATCTCTGCTGCCATAGATGAGTTTTCTTCAGCTAGCTATAGTGCAGCCAGTATAAACCAAATATGCAAGAAATCAAATATTGCTAAAGGAAGCTTTTATCAATATTTCACTGATAAGATGGATTTATATGTTTATATAATGACTTTAGCTATTGAAGAAAAGATTAGGTTTTTCTCGGTGATCCTAAGAGAATTTCATACCTTATCACTATTAGAGCAATTTCGTTTGCTTTTTATCAAAGGTATTGAATTTGCAAAAGATTATCCTCAATACGCTGCCTTAGGAGAACAATTTTCCAAAGAAAATAATCAATTAGCTAAATCATCGGTTATTAAAGCAGGATATAAACAATCAGAATCACTATTTATAAAAATGATAGACCATGCAAAATCTAAAGGTGAAATAGACAGTAAAGTTGATTCTTTAGCCTTAAGCATGATATTTCAATCTTTGAATAATTCGGTTAATGAATATATGCTTAATAAGTTTGGGAATGTGAGGTATGAGCAATATGAAGAAGATGTGAGTAATTTTGTAGATTCTCTCTTAAGTATTATATTTAACGGAATTCAAAACAAAATTTAAACAGAGTATAAGGAGGTTTACCATGAGTAAAAAATTAGATTTTATGCTGGGGATGTTATTTGCAGTTGCTACCGTTGTATTCATTATATTATTTCTATCTAATGATATGTTTTTTAATTGGGCATTTGAAAGACACCACAATATATTAAGCTGGTATGTTAGACCATTATTTATTATACCAATGGTGATATTTGCATTTAAGAAAAGTTTTACTGGTATATTCGCTTCAATTTTTGCTCTATTTACAAGCATGTTCTGGTTTCCTGTACCTACGACAAGTAGTTCTCAGGTTTTATCATTCTTGGCTTTTGAAATGGAGTATCTAAAGGGTGTATGGACTGCTCCAAAAATAATAATAAGTTTAGCAGTACCCCTATTTTTTATCATTCTTATTACAGCAGCATGGAAAAGAAACTGGAAATGGCTTTTAGGTATTATCATAGGGGCAGCTGTTCTAAAATTTATTTGGAGTATAGCATTTGGTGGTGAGGCAGGCATGTCTATTCTAAAACCTGCATTAACAGGTTTGATAGTTTGTATCGGTGGATTATATTGTTTTCTTAAGAAGCATAAGCGAACGAATAAAATTTGATACATTAACAATTCGCCAAAATATTAGAAGGGGCTGTTTCAAAATAAATAGTCCTTAATAAAAAAAGAGTTCAGAGAGCGGTTGCTCTTTGAACTCTTTTCTAGTATGCTTTATCTGCGATGAATATACATACTAAAGTTAATCATAGAGCAAAAATCAAAAAAATGCAACTAACTTTTAGTTTTGATTTGACTAATAATTTTGATATGGATGATGAGGTTTTCCTGGTGCACAATATTATTGAGGAGATGAATTTAAAGTTTTTAGATAGTGCCTACTCTAATAAAGGTAGAAAACCAGCTGTAGAATCAAAAACCATGTTGAAAATTCTAGTTTTTGCATACATAAATAGAAAATATTCAGCTAGAGATATTGAAGATGCCTGTAAATATGATATTCGATTCAGATGGCTTTTAGATAATGGAAAATCCCCTGATCATGTAACCATCAATAGATTTAGGAATAAGATATATCCTTTCATGGATGAAATATTACATCAACTAGTAAACTTACTAGTAGAACAAGGAGAAATGGATTTAAAAGTGTATACATAGACGGAACGAAAATAGAAGCAAATGCCAATAGATACACATTTGTATGGAAAAAATCTATACTTAAATATCAAGAGAAACTAATACAGAAAATACTAGAATATTTCAGAATTAATGAAAATTTATCTAGTGAGGATTGTAAAAAGCTTGTTCTACTTGAATTCAATAACATAAGAAATATTTGCAAATCAAGAAATATAGTATTTGCTTATGGTAAAGGGAAGCGAAAATTAGAAGAACAAAAGAAATATGAAATGTTGGAAGAGTGGCTTGATAAGCTAAATATATATGAAAAACATTTGAATATACTTGATGAAAGAAACAGCTATTCAAAAACAGATAAAGATGCAACTTTCATGAGATTAAAAGATGACCATATGAAAAATGGTCAGTTAAAACCTGCTTACAATATTCAATGTGCAACGAATGGCGGGTATATTGTAGATATAGAGGGATTTAGTAATCCTACAGATGTGAGAACCTTAGTTCCTTTTATGGATAAACTTCTAAAAAAATATGATACAAAAATAAATAGAGTTGTAGCAGACTCAGGCTATGAAAGTGAGGAAAATTATCTTTATCTAAGAAAAAAGAAAATAAAACCTTTCATAAAACCCTTAAATTATGAAGTAAAAAAGACAAGAAAATATAGAAATGACATATCAAGAAAAGAGAATATGATTTACTATAAAGTAGAAGATTACTATATTTGTCATAATAATAAAAAGCTTAAATTCGAAAAGAGAATATATAGAAAAAATAAATATGGATTTAAAAGTGAGTCTAAGGTTTATCTATGCAATGACTGTCTAAATTGTATATATTCTAGTGATTGCATCAATATGAAAAACAAAACTGGATTGAAACGCATATATGTTTCTGAAGGATTTGAAGAATTAAGAAAAGAATCAGAAAAAATATATAATGACAGAAGAAGGAATTACAGAAAGACTTAATCGTTCAATTCAGTCAGAAGGAGTATTTTCATATATAAAATCAGGAATGCAATATTTAAGATTTAAACATAGAGGTATGGAAAAAGTTATTTCAGAAATAAAGTTACTAAGTGTCGCAATAAATATAAGAAAACTAAGTAGTAAAATAAAGGCAGACAAATTAGGTTTTATCCGATATAAAGAAGTGATTTAGAAATAGAAAAAACGCCATAAGTAAAATGAGGTTTAGAAAAATCTAAGCTTTATTTCCTGTACCCTAAATTAATTTAGAGAGAGTATATTTAATATTTATAGGGACTGATATAACTTAGTTGTCAACTTTGATATAGAAAAAGAGGCGTTTCATAACTGATTTATCAGTTATGAAACAGCCCCTTTTTGAAAACTCAATAAGGTACTATTTCTGATATACTCATATTTAATCCATCACTATCTTCTTCAAAAGAGCCAAACAATTCAACTCAGTCACACCAATATATAGCTTAGATGCATCTGAAAATTATTGCTAACTTATACTTCATCATATCCTATTTTGTGAATTACCTTGATTTATATAAAAACTACATTCTGCAACTACCTAAATTCTTTTAGTATTTAAACTTTGAAATGCTCAATTGCATTTCATCAGCCAGTTTTGATAATGCTTCACTTGCATTTAAAACTTCCTCGATAGAGGCTACTTGTTCTTCAACAGATGCTGATGCTTCCTCTGTTCCAGCTGCATTTTCTTCTGCTATGGCTGATAAGTTTTGTAATACTCCTATGATCCCATCTTTCTTTGACTCCATTTCTATACTAGAATTTCTAATAGATGCTACTGATAATTCTACAGCTTCTATAGCTAAAGCAATTCCTTGGAATTGTTCATTGGTCATATCTACTGTTTCATTTTGAGATTTTACTATTTCTTCTACTTTCGCAATAGTATTTACGGCATATTCAATTTCTGCAGCTAATTTATCTATAATAGAGGTAATCTCTCCAGAAAAAGATGTAGATCCTTCTGCTAATTTCCTAATTTCATCTGCTACAACAGCAAAACCCCTTCCTGCTTCTCCAGCTCTAGCTGCTTCTATTGCAGCATTTAAAGCGAGTAAGTTTGTTTGGTCTGCAATATTTTTGATCATTTCACTGGCATTTTTTATCTTTTCAGTGCTTTGATTAGTATTTAATATTATTTTATATACTTCTCCAATAGATACAGTAGTTGTATTTGTTTTATCTAAAAGTTCTTTTACAGTATTTAATCCTTGGTTTTTTAAATTATTCACTTCCCCTGCCGTATGATTTAATTCATCTGCATTACGACGATTATCTTCAATACCTTGAGCAAGTGTATCTATATCAGTTGCAGCTTTTTCTGTATCTATTGCCTGAGAACTGGCTGCTCCTGCAATTTCCTCTATGGCTCTAGCAACTTCTTCAGAGGTTATTGCAGATTGGTTCATATTCGCAGTCAACTCCTCTGATGAAGCCGCCACTTGTTGGGAACTATCTGCTATGTCTTTTACTAACACTATAAGATTTTTCTGCATTATGGATAATGATTTGGTGATTAAGCCAATTTCATCCTTCCTATCTAAATATTCCGCAGTCTTGCTGTCATTATCATAACTTAAATCAAAGTTTGATATTTTTTCAATATTTTTTGATAACTCAACTATTGGTGTACTAATTGACTTTGTAATCATTAATATTGCAAATCCTAGTATTATAATACCAATTATGGCAGTAATTACAGTAATCTTTATGGAATTAGTTAGTTCCTTAAATATTTCATTATGAGGAACTATAAGCATCAACGCCCAGTTATTACTATATCCATCTGTAGTTAATGGTTCTACTATTAAATATCTTCGTGGGTAGATGGAATCTGCTTTTTTTTCTATTCGTGTACTCTCGCCATTTATAATCACTTCTTGAAGTTCCTCATCCCCAAATATCTCAAAAGCATTTTTGCCAATTAAATCTGGATCTAAATGTCCTACAATAGTGCCATTTGCAGAAATCAACTGAGCATATCCACTTTCAAATATCTTGATATCAGAGACAATTTCCTGTATTCTATTTAATGCAATATCTACCCCCACAACTCCTATAGCCTCATTGTTATATATGATTGGAGATGTAATGGATACTAGCGTTACAGATTCTCCTTGCAAAGTGTAAGTGGAAGGTTCAGACACAATATCTTTCATCGTTTCTCTAGAGGCTTGATACCATAGACCACTTTCATCATAGTTTTTATAGGTATCACTTGTCTTTTCCAACACTAGATTTCCACTACCTCTATTCCAGTATGGAATAAATCTACCTGTTTCATCATGATTAGGAGTATTTATATATTCTATATCCTTCCCATCCAAAGCATTAGGTTCCCAAACTGTCCACATACCAACAAAATTAGGGTTCTTTTCAATAATGTTTTTTAGGATTACAAGTAATTCACTTCTATCTTCTATTCCATTTTGCTTCATCCCTCCAAACATTTCTGCTGTTGTCTTGGTTGTAGATATAGCTTTTATAAGTTCATCTTGAGCCATTTCTACAAACTTTTCTGTTTCTGCCTTTGTATAATTAAATGTTTCTCTTTCTTGAATTTTATAAGAACTTCTTGCAATAAAACCAATAGTTACTACAAAGATAACTAATATAACCATTAAAATACTTAATAACATTCTAGCTTTAATCGATTTCATAAACTCTTCCTCCCTTATGGTTTTTATTTAATTAAGTCTATCTATAAATGCATTGCTATCGCTTTGTAACAATATATATGACCCGCTTTTAAATCTTCAGATATTTTTTAAATAATTCGTTATTTAAATTACTTCGATTTTCCATTACTATATTAATTAAGTTTCTAATAGCATCTCATGCTATTAGAAACAAAACTAATATTATAGCCAAGGGAATGACATAAGTTTTCCAACCATTTTTTTATTTTAATCTTTTTATCCACTACATTCCCCCTCAGTATGGTTTGTTTTACGTCCTTTTTTCTACAAAAACAACTTATTATCTAACTAATTTGAGTTTTCCTTTCACAATTATACATATTTTTACAATTAGTTCTATATTAATATCGACATATTTTGTTAATAATTAAACTTTAAATATACAAATAACCTTATAAATAATCTTATCAGTACACTGTTTACTCCATGTTATTTATCTGAAGTTTTAAAAAATTAGGCAACAGCTATTATTATAAAATTAAAATTTTCAATTAGATAAATATCTGCACTAGAAAAGGTAAAATACAGATGTAGCCTTTGTTATAAAAAAGTAGACTAAGTCTATCTGGTCTTTTCTGTTGACCTAAAAACTTAGCCTAATCTATTTTCTGTATTTACAACTTCCATATCATTGAATATTCTTTTTCCTTAGTTTCATCATTTTCTTTCTCTTTTTTGACTTTAAATCCATGCTTCTTATAAAAATTTATAGCCTTTAAATTTTTAGCATAAACATCTAAGCTTAAGACAAAATAATCTTCTTTACATCTTTCGAGTAATTTACTTCCTATACCTTCATTCTGATATTTATTAGAAACAAATAATCCTGCGATATATGAGTTTTCTATAATACCTATGAAACCTTTTATTTCACCACCATCTTCATAGACAAGGACAGTAGACTCTGGTAGAGCATTCTTGACAAATTCATAGTTCGTCTTCCAATAGTCTTTGGAAATAAAATCATGTGTGCTAATATTTTCTTCAAGCCAGATTTTCATTATATGATCTATTTTAGATTTGTTTAATTCTTTTATCATTAAATATACTCCTTATTTTATAAAAACTTCAGTCCATACTTTTTGACAAATAATTCTGCTTATGTACATAATATTATATAATTCATCTGCCAATCTATCAACTAATAATCCCATCTTTTAAACTCTACTTTTTCAGTATTCCCCTATCTCTAGTCCAATTATCCAATATTATCTATATTTTTGCCTATTTTTAAGGGTCAAAAAATAGTGTTCTTTCATCGATTTTTGACCCAAATTTTATCCTTGAAGTTTCCATAAAATATAGAAATTCGAATTTAAATAAACTTTAACGGAAAATACTAATAATTATGGTGAGCTATCCCGATTTCTACTGAATTCACTTGATGAGTTTCATAATCAAATTCAAAGGAAAGCTTGGTCTTTCCTAATAAATAAGTTTTTAGCCCAACACTTCCACTAGGATTTTTATACTCCTGATGGTCAGTTGTAATATCCAGCAACTTTTCATCAACTTCAGAAGGAGTTAGACCATTATAGTTCTCACCATTAATTAAGGTATTGCTGTTGTCATATTCGTACTGATAGGGTAAAGAAATAAGTGATACAGTAACTTGATTAATCAGACATTCCTCAAAATACATGGTTTGATCCATTAAGGGATTTAGAAACTGAAATTTACAGTATAACTTATCATCTCGTCCCATATAACCCCTTAAAGAATAGCTTCTTGAAGGCATAACCTTACCTTCAATCCCTTCCTTTAAACGTTTATCTAAGGCAACAATATATCCTGCATCTTGTATGTCCTTTAATCGTGTGTCTCCTACAGCCAATTGAAAGTCACCATAATCTATTATTACATCTATTTGGTGGACTGCTTCTGGTGCTTTCTCTGGTTCCTTACTACAACCTGAAAGTATTAAGAGCATTACAAGAAAAATTAGTATATATTTTATTCCATTTTTACACTGCATAAAGTAGCACCCCTGTTTTTCTAATATTTATTATCTATATACATATTAAGGCTTACTCTTGAGCTGTTGAATGGTATTTCATACCTAAATAGGTATTACATAGGCAGATTTTATGGTGGTTGAAATATTGGTTTTCTCATCAGTGGAGAAGGTATCCATATAGGCACCAAGTGATAGAGCCATTTCTACTGTTACATATTGATTCTTATAGTCAACAACATTGATATCTCCCAACGGTGTAGGTCCCTGAATTAATTTAATAGGTGCAAAATCAGAGTAGATAAAATATGCAATAATAATAGCAAAAATAATAACTGTTCTAAGTATAGCTATGTTTTTTCCTTTCTTCTTTAATAAAGATAACATTTGAGATTCATGAATTTCCATAAATGTACCTTTAATTCATATTTGTAGATAATAAACATTATATATATTATTTTCATTCCTGTGTATACTACTAAAGTCTTGTTTTTGACAAATTGAATAAAAATTAACAATATCAATCATGTTTAAAAGTATCTAAAAAATCAATAAAATACTAAGAGATTAATCTGAAAATATTTAAATCCTGTTTAGATAATAAAATCTAAGCAGGATTCTTTTCTTTCTTCGTAATAGTTCTACTTTTATCCTCGTTTTGCCCTACAGTTAAATCTTCTGCGAGATCGTTATAATCTATCAACAAAACAGAATTTCCTTTTAGACTCAACTGCTAAGAATTATAATTGTTTCTTCTTTATTCTTCCTAGTAATATTCCATACATAAATAATTTTGTCATTGTTCTCATTCTTTTCCTTATGTTTTTGGGTATAAATTAAGAGACTAAGTTTATAGATTATATAGGTTAATCTAGAACTTAGCCTCTTAATTTTTTAAAATATACTTCTAATAAGTAACTTTGCCAATGGGTAAATTAGAAAAATCATATAAATCGTCATAATGTAAGATTGTTATATCATCTGATTTTTCTTTTCCCTAGCAATTAATTGTATATGTCAATTTATTAAAGTCGCCTCTTCTCCCAGCTATTATTATGATCGTCATGAAGATAATCAACGTATTACTGAGATGCCTCTCTTTTTTTATTTGATTTTATAACTAATAAATCGCTACTGGCCCATAAGGACCATCAATAATTTCTATTTTCGTTTCAAAGATACCTGTCAAAGATTCTGGGTCCATAACCTCTTCTACTGTTCCAAAGGCAGCAATTTGTCCATCTTTCATGGCACAAATTCTATCAGAATATTTTGCTGCAAAATTTATATCATGCATAACAGTCAGAATTGTTCTTCCAAATTCATTAGCAGCATACCTAAGATGCTCCATCATTTGAACAGAACGAGCAACATCCAAATTGTTCAGAGGCTCATCCAAAAGTACATATTCAGTCTCTTGGCATAAAACCATTGCTACATATGCTCTTTGCCTTTGACCACCAGAAAGCTCATCTAAATATCTATTTTCTAAATCAGTCAAGCCTAAAAAGTCAATATATTTAGAAATAATAGCCTCATCCTCTTTAGTCAATCTTCCCTTTGAATAAGGAAAACGCCCAAATCCAACTAATTGTCTAACAGTAAGCCTTGTTATAAAATGATTTTCTTGTCTCAAAATAGTCAGGATTTTTGCTAAATCTTCTGATTTAGATTCAGAAACATCCATATTTGCCACATTAATTTGGCCTTTATCCATATCCAAAAGTCTTCCAATCATTAAAAGTGTTGTAGATTTCCCAGCACCATTTGGTCCAATTAAAGAAGTAAGACCAGCTTTTGGTATTTCAATATTCAAAGGTCCTATTTTTACCTCATCAGTATACACCTTTTTAACATTATCAATCTTTATCATAAAGTCCCCTTCCTTAAAATTACAATTAAAAATGTTATTCCTCCAAACATTTCGATAATAACTGAAACTACACCTTGAGCATTGAATACATGATACATAAAAAAGTATGCACCCGTTATTATCAAAAATCCTATAGCAAGGGCCATTGGAAAAATATATCTGTGATCATAAGTTGGCGCCACTTGATAACTCAAAGTCGCAACTAAAAATCCATAGAAAGTAAGTGGTCCAACCAAAGCCGTTGAAATCGACATCAAAACAGAAACTAATATAAGAGTATAAATTACACTAAATTGATTATTAATACCCAAAGAAGTACAGACGTCCTTTCCAAGTGACAGTACATTTAACTTCTTAGAATAAGTAAGAAGAAGTAATGCTGCAATTATTACAATTGGAATCGCAACAAAAAAATATGCTGAATCTGCATTATTTACAGAACCAAACAATTTTGCCTGTAAAATATCAAACTCAGAGGGTGCAAGAAGTCTTCTCATAAAAGATGACAAAGACCTTAACCCAGTTCCAATAATAACTCCCACTAAAAGCATAAGTTGTAAATCTCCATACTTTCCGGAAAGTAACCATCCATAAAGTATCAAACACATTAAAACCATAACAACAACTTGAAATATAAATGATCCAATGCCGCTAAAATTTATAAATGTACTAGCACCAAAGAAAAATATTGTACTAGTATGAATTGTTGAGTAAAGTGCTTCAAAACCTAAAAGTGAAGGAGTTATAACCCTATTATTAGTAATCGATTGGAAAGCAACAGTGGACAAACTCTGACAAGTTGCAGCAATAATCATTGCAACAAGAGCTACCATCCTTCTTCTAACAACTGGAATAAAGGAAGGGGAACCTACTGGAACTGGATTATTATAAACCAAAAGTCCATATGAAGAAAGAGCGCCCAAAGCAAACAATGTTATCAAGAAAATCCAATAACGTTTTTCTTCTTTCTTAGAACGGAAGGCTCTAGCTGATCTATTTTCATTATGTATGCTAGAATCAATTTCGATATTTCTTTTATTACTATATTCTAATACGTTCATCTTAGCCTCCTTTGTCTCAATAAAATAACAATAAATACAACTGACCCTATTGTTCCGAGTATTAAAGAGACAGGTACTTCAAAAGGCCTTATAAGTGTTCGAGAAATTATGTCACAAACAGTTATAGTACCCATTCCTAACACACATACCCAAGGCAAATTACTCCTAAGATCATCACCTCTATACATTGAAACAATATTTGGCACAATTAAACCTAAAAAAGGCAAATTTCCAATAACGGCCGCAACAATTCCAACTGCAAAAGAAATAAGACCAGTACCCAAAAGAACTATCCTATTATAATTTACTCCAAGACTTGTTGCAATATCTTCCCCTAGTCCAGCTAAAGTCAACCTATCAGCATAGATGAAAATTAAAAAAGTGACAATGACAATTAGCCATAAATATTCATATCTTCCAATTTGAACCGATGCAAAAGAACCTACAAACCACGCTTCAATATTTTGAGTCATTTGAAAGACTAGTCCTATAAAAGTAGAAATTGCAGAAATGACTGCTCCAAGCATCATCCCGATAATTGGAACAATTAAAGACGAACGAAGTTTAATTTTTCTTAAAAACAAAAAGAAAATCATAGTTCCTATAAAAGAAAAAAATATTGCACCAGTCATTCGTTGAACCAAAGTTGGTGCAGGAAATAATAAATAAACAAAAACAAGCCCCAAACCTGCCCATTCAATAGTTCCCGTTGTGGTAGATTCAACTAAGCGATTCTGTGTAATAAGTTGCATTACCAGTCCTGACATTGACATTGCAGCTCCAGTAAGCATTAGTGAAACTGTTCTTGGAACACGAGTTATGAAAAACATACTCATTCCATCCTCTTGTCCTAGGATATCATAAACTCCAGTAAACAGTGATATAATACCTATCATAATAACAACTATAACTGCTAATATAAAAGGTTTTGTCCATATTTTATTTTTATTATAATGTTGGGGCTGAGAGTTCTCAGCCCCATACATTTTTTGCATTGTATTTTTCGGCACTATATTATACTCCTTTATGTTACTTAGCTAAAGCGTTTGCAAGTTCTTCAAATAACTCTAGATAAGTTTGTATTGATTCATTTGTGTAAGTATCATTTGGTGCATAAACGATCTTTCCTTCAGAAACAGCAGTTGTGTTTTGAAGAGCAGGTGAATTATCGATAACATCCTGAGCAGGAACTGCATCAGTTGTAGAAGATACTGCAGCATCACGATCTAGTACGAAAATCCAATCAGGGTTACTTTGTGCAATAGCTTCAACAGAAATATCATCACCTTGATGATCAGAGGAAGCATTGCCAACCTCTAATGCTGGAACCCATCCAAAAATTTCATACATTGGTCCCCAAACACGTCCAGAATGAGGAGCTGAAAAACCAATATCTCCACCAGAAACTACAATACTCATAACTGTATCCGTTCCATTATACGCAGACTTAGCGTTTTCAATAACTTGATCAAAATCAGCTACTAATTGTTCAGCCTCTTTATTTTTATCAAAAATTTTCCCCAAAGCAATTGTAGAATTTTTAAGTCCATTTACTAAATTTTCTCCAGGTGAATCAGATGCCTCAGAAACATCAAAGTTAAGATTAATAACAACTGCATTTGGTACTAATGCTTTTATATCTTCATAATAGCTAGCAAATCTTTGACCGACAATTACAAGTTCAGGGTTTACAGCTGCTATAATTTCAAGATTTGGTTCACGATGATTGCCAATATCTTGAACTGACTCATCAGCTACATATGGTGAATCCGCAGGCATTACACCCTTTGGAACAGCTGCTAATTCAATTCCCCAATCAGATAAAGTTTCAAAAGTTCTATTATCCAAAGCAACTACATTCTTTGGATTTACAGGAACAGTAACAGTTCCATGAACATCAGTAATTTCAACCGTTGAAACTTCAGTAGACTCATTTACTTGCTCATTAGTTTCAGGGGCAATAGCCTCATTACTTGGATTTGTGCAAGCCGTCAACATCAAAGCAAAAATTCCCATAATAATAGTTAATTTAAAAAGTTTAGATTTTCTCATACATTTCTCCTTTTATATAAGTTTTATATAAGCATGATAAGCAAGCAGATTATTGAATTGATGAAATCAATATCTATGTTATATTTTTATTCGTGATTTAAGTAACAATTATCTCTATTTCACTATAGTGCACAGTGACAATACAAATATGATAGTAATGATAGTGATTATCAATTTCAATATCTTAATTAATTATACCAAAGCAAAAAATATTGTCAACCATTTTTGATAGCTTTGTTTTTTTGAACTTAGGAATATAGCCTATGTCCCCTCCCCATTTATAAAGAGGTGACAATAAAGATGTCCGTCGAGGCTATTACCCCCTTGGAGTCAGTATATATTTTAGGAAAATTTAATGCCTAATCAAAAATACAACCATGAGTTGTAACAATTAAGCATAATGAAATGATAAAATCTAAGAAAACTACTTAATATGTAATAAAGCGGATGCTCTATTTGAGCATCCGCTTTTATAGGTATTGCAATATCCTGCACACCGCCATCAATAGATACTGAATACCAAGATCCATCGAAATAACATTTTTCAAACACAAGCATATCATTTATCGAATAGACAAAGTCTCTGTCTAAATGTACTTTAATATCTTTTCGCCATACCTACAGACTTTGACTCTGAATACTCAAACCCAAACTTTTTTATATAGTCTATCTGCTGGAGCATCAGCAATTAAACTTACATAAGAACTTTTTGGTACATGATTCTCTAGGTATTTATTTCTGACATAATTAGTTTACCTAGTCCTTTTCCTTGATATGAAGGAGCAACAGCAGTATCCACTATATGATAAAAGCATCCCTTATCTCCTATAATTCTTCCCATACCAACCAATTTATCGCAATCCCTTAAAGTAACAATAAAAATAGAATTATTCAATCCTATTTCTGATGCTACTTCATCCTTTGGACTCAATCCAGAAGATATATGATCTTTTATTGCAGTTAAACTATAAAAGAAAAACAGGTCTTAGAGTTACTACCCTTCGACCTGTTTTTCTTTTATAGGGCTATTTATTTTGAAACAGCCCTACTAGCTAGCATATTATGATGACGCCAATACCACAAGCATCTGTGTTAAAATTACTCTTTAGGTTTTTCTTGCTTTCTACTAAAACTTTCATTTAAACTCCTCCTTTTTTAATATATTATTTAAGCTAAATTAGCTAAAATTGCTCTTTAATAATAAGCTTTAATAAATCATCCAATATGATTTTCTTTGGTATACATCCAGATATCCCCTTTTGTCTTTTAGCTTGGCAACCTCCCATACATAATGGAAAAACCTTACATGTACTGCATTCATCAATATATGGAATCCAGTATTTTACCTAGCATAAATTTACCATATAAAGCCATCAAAATTGCTAATCCTATTATATTAAATAAATTTAAAAATATAAATTTATATGTGTTTTTAAAATCATATGAATCTATCCTTTTTGGAATTTAGGGTCAGCTCGTCATTCAATTAAACCAACTTGTTTTTTAATAATTAGCATATTGGCATTACGCCCATACCACAAGACGCTGTGTTAAAATTACTCTTTAGGTTTTTCTTGCTTTCTACCAAAATTTTCATTTAAACTCCTCCTTTTTAATATATTATTTAAGCTAAATTAGCTAAAATTGCTCTTCAATAATAAGCTTTAATAAATCATCCAATATGATTTTCTCTGGTATACATCCAGATATCCCCTTTTGTCTTTTAGCTTGACAACCTCCCATACATAATGGAAAAACCTTACATGTACTGCATTCATCAATATATGGAAATTGTTCTCTTTCATAAAGAACATTATCTACAGTAAACTCATATTCAACTTCATTATCATCTTCAATACATGATAAAAGCCTGTTTTTAGGAGATAGGTAATATGAATTTCCCGTTCTAAAAGAACATGGATTAGACAATCTATTCGGAACAGATATATCTTTATGTAAGAGTTTAAGTGTCCTATAGCATTCTAAATAAACCTCAGAATACTCTTTATAACTAAGCATTTGAAATTCTGCTTCTGAAGAATGCTTTTCCATTTGTGCAAACGCAAAAGATATACGATCCAAATATTTAAAATACCTTTTAGCTAAATATTTGATTAAATCTTTAGCCTCTAAAGAATTTTCTTTACATAAGTTAATCCTAAAAATAATTCTAGATTCAATCTTATCTATTATATTATCTAAATTTAATATTATCTTATCAAAACTATTAAAGTTAGATTTTCTTAAATGATTATGAGTCTCTTTCATACCTTCAATTGTAATTTGAATTGCTTCAAACTTAATATCTATAATGTTGGGATTATCTAACATATATCCATTTGTTACTATATAAGGTAGATATAATATATTAAGATTATCACACATCATTTTGAATTTATCATCTAAATACAATAAAATCTCATAGTTCATTAACGGTTCTCCACCAAAATATGTTATCTTTAATTCCTTGTATTTTTTCGTTGTAAGTAATATTTGAACTTGATCTAGTAATTTATTTGCATCATTAATGGTCATTTCATTTGGATTACGAGTTTGATAGCAATAAATACAATTAAAATTACATTTTTCAGTTAATGACAATGTTATATCCAAAGTAAAAAAATCATTTTTCACTTTGTAGTCAACTTCTTTCATTAATTCTGTAAATTCATCAGATTCATTATCTATTAAATATCCTTGCTTAATTAACTCATCAAAGTATTCAGGTGTATCTATTAAATTAGGATTATCTATTTCTATTAAACCATTTTCTTTACAATTAAATATAAAGTTTCTATCACTTACTCTAAAATGGTAATTATAAACCGATTCTTTTAACTTGGACATTAGTTTTCACCTCTTAAATATTTTATTAAATTAATAGCGTTCAATTCTTTATAGTATGCATTTATTATTATATTTCATCTTATGCTTATCTTATATTAATATATAAGCCTGTCTACCTTTAAGGTAATAGCCCAACATAACTTCTAAAATTTTATATTTATAAATTTCAGCTATCACAACTAGTTAATTTAATATTTGGCTAATATCAATAATCAGATGGTTGATATAGATGCATCTAATCTCTTCTTTCAATTAATAGCTAAAATAATAGCTAAAAGATATGAGAAGCATTGTACAATAATTACTACTAACTCTATTTTTTTCAAAGTGGCCAGATATATTTGCTTCCCTTACAAGTGCTAATGTCATATTAGATAGCATTCTTTATCATAGCCATATTATATATATCAAAAATCCATCCTATAGTATTCAATCCAAAATTCAGTACCTAGATAATAATTCTATGAAGGATTCCGAAGTATCTTAGGTCACTTTTTGTATATACTTATATTCCACTTTTTGAACATTCTTATATTTACATCTTATTCGTCAAATAATATAATCTAACATATCTAGGGTAGCCTTCAATTCATTTAGAGTGTTTTCTTGGCAATCATGTATGTATAAATCATCTGCTATAAAGCATCCTCTAGAGCATATATATTTATATTGACAATTATTGCATTTTTCATTATTTTTATTGTTATAGTCTTTTATAGCTTCTGTTTTTTTTATATCCATAAAAGAATCTGTATAATTAAACTCTCCTATAACCAATTTTTCATCTTCAGGACAAGTATAGATTCTACTAGTGTTAAAATCCAACACCCATGTATCTCCAACCTCGCATCTATTATAAGATATTCCTTCCTCACTTAGAATATCCATTATTTTTCTTAACATATTAGAGTTAATAGATATGTGTAAGTTTTTATATTTATTCAAATTACCTAAGCATTTGATATATTCCATAAATTCTAGTTGAGAATACGAATATTCTGTATGTAAAACTCTATTTAATATAATATTAATCTTACCTATATTTGAAAACTCAGTATCAAAATATTCTAAAGTATTCTTTAAATCTCCATTATTATTTTTATCTATGTTAATTTGTATTGATACATTTTTATTAGCTAACTTATATATTTTAATTGTATTAAGCAAATGACTATATGTATATTCATTAGTAACTCGTCTTTTAGTATGAAACTCCTCAGTTCCATCTATTGTAATAGTCATATTTTTTAACTGTGCATTATTTAAAACAATGTCTTTTATTCTATCTGTATGATATCCGTTAGTGAAGATATTAACTGACTTTGGATATATTAAATCTAAAAATTTTAATACATTACTAATATTGTCTTCTATTAATGGTTCTCCTCCAAAAAGATATATTTCATCAAAATGGGTTATTATTCTATTTAAAAAATTGTAATACTCACTTAAGTTATTTATTGGTTGATGTCTAAGATTGCTATTTTGATAGCAATAAATACAATTAATATTACAATTCGAATTAAATTTAACATACAACTTTTTTAATATGGGTTTAACTTCTAATTTAATAGGATAATTTGTATCTTGAATTCTCACAATATTATTTTCTAAATCTAAATATGATCTTTGTCCTCTAAATTTAAAATGCATATTTTTTCCTCCAATTAATAATCTCTTCATATTTTTTTGACTTAATATATAAATCCTCTTAATTAAGAGGATTTATATATTAAGTAACTAGCTAGCATATTACGATGCCAGAACCACAAGATTGTGTATTAAAATTACTCTTTAGGTTTTTCTTGCTTTCTACTAAAACTTTCATTTAAACTCCTCCTTTTTAATATATTATTTAAGCTAAATTAGCTAAAATTGCTCTTCAATAACAAGCTTTAATAAATCATCCAATATGATTTTCTCTGGTATACATCCAGATATCCCCTTTTGTCTTTTAGCTTGACAACCTCCCATACATAATGGAAAAACCTTACATGTACTGCATTCATCAATATATGGAAATTGTTCTCTTTCATAAAGAACATTATCTACAGTAAACTCATATTCAACTTCATTATCATCTTCAATACATGATAAAAGCCTGTTTTTAGGAGATAGGTAATATGAATTTCCCGTTCTAAAAGAACATGGATTAGACAATCTATTCGGAACAGATATATCTTTATGTAAGAGTTTAAGTGTCCTATAGCATTCTAAATAAACCTCAGAATACTCTTTATAACTAAGCATTTGAAATTCTGCTTCTGAAGAATGCTTTTCCATTTGTGCAAACGCAAAAGATATACGATCCAAATATTTAAAATACCTTTTAGCTAAATATTTGATTAAATCTTTAGCCTCTAAAGAATTTTCTTTACATAAGTTAATCCTAAAAATAATTCTAGATTCAATCTTATCTATTATATTATCTAAATTTAATATTATCTTATCAAAACTATTAAAGTTAGATTTTCTTAAATGATTATGAGTCTCTTTCATACCTTCAATTGTAATTTGAATTGCTTCAAACTTAATATCTATAATGTTGGGATTATCTAACATATATCCATTTGTTACTATATAAGGTAGATATAATATATTAAGATTATCACACATCATTTTGAATTTATCATCTAAATACAATAAAATCTCATAGTTCATTAACGGTTCTCCACCAAAATATGTTATCTTTAATTCCTTGTATTTTTTCGTTGTAAGTAATATTTGAACTTGATCTAGTAATTTATTTGCATCATTAATGGTCATTTCATTTGGATTACGAGTTTGATAGCAATAAATACAATTAAAATTACATTTTTCAGTTAATGACAATGTTATATCCAAAGTAAAAAAATCATTTTTCACTTTGTAGTCAACTTCTTTCATTAATTCTGTAAATTCATCAGATTCATTATCTATTAAATATCCTTGCTTAATTAACTCATCAAAGTATTCAGGTGTATCTATTAAATTAGGATTATCTATTTCTATTAAACCATTTTCTTTACAATTAAATATAAAGTTTCTATCACTTACTCTAAAATGGTAATTATAAACCGATTCTTTTAACTTGGACATTAGTTTTCACCTCTTAAATATTTTATTAAATTAATAGCGTTCAATTCTTTATAGTATGCATTTATTATTATATTTCATCTTATGCTTATCTTATATTAATATATAAGCCTGTCTACCTTTAAGGTAATAGCTCAACATAAATTCTAAAGTTTTATATTTATAAATTTCAGCTATCACAACTAGTTAATTTAATATTTGGCTAATATCAATAATTAGAATTCTCTAACTTATTGATCATAACTATATCATTTATGTGTAGTGTTATCAATAAGTCTTTTTCACAATTTTTCGACAATTCTAGATAATTCAAACATATGTGACACGAAGCCTGAAAAACTTTGTCTAAATAATGCTGTGGATTTAAAAAATTATTAGTAATATCATCTTAAATAGCATTTTCAGAGTAATATTCCTTAGCTATTGCATTTGGTTTCTGTAAACTAAGAATTTCTCTTGCTATATTTTTATATCTTTCACTATATCCTATAAAGAATTTTTTTTTATAACTGCTAAATTGTCTTATATTGTAGAATAATTCATTGTCTGTTTGAACTAATTCAACTTTAAATCCTAAGTTCATTAACTAATTCTAAATATCTCTTTCTTGAATATTTATCAATAGCTGATATTTTGTAGTATCTACTATGATTACTTGCAAATCCAATACATTCATTTAGAATATATTTTACATCTCTTTACATTCTCTCTTCTAGATAATTAGATTTAGACTAACTAGTATATACAACAATGGTAGCCATTTTTGGCTGCCTAAGTTATCATGATTATTTGATTTTGCATGCTTCTTTAATATTTGAACTCCAAAGAAGTAAATTGTCTATTAGTTTATCATTTTTTTGAAAGAACTCTTTAGTCAAAGCTGTTAAAAGAATTTGTAAATATTTATATGAATTTAATTCATTTGCTTTTGCTGTTGCACCTTTTGGACTTCATGCAAATAACCAGTCTTTTTCTTCCTACAGTAAATGGTCTTATACTATTTTCTGCAAGGTTATTGGATATGTCACAGTTACCATCTTCAATATACACCATAATCCATATTGCTGACTTTTCAAATATTACAGTGCTCACCCTATCCTGGATTTTATTAATACTACATTAATTCTAATATCGGTTTAATATAGCCTAAAATACTTAAATAAGCAAAAACCATCATAATAATTCCCCTGTATTACTGAATAATTTTATAGTTATGTCATTTTCCCAATCTATAGTATCCTCCTGTATATCTTGGATTTGAATGTTGCACTGCCATCTGCCTTGGTAAAAACACTGTCTTTATAGAACTGTAAACCGTTCTTCTCCATGACCTTTACTGATTGTAGATTGTCTATTGCCACTTCTCCAACAACGGCTTTAATGCCGTTCTTCTGAGCTAATCGGATTAAAGCACAAAGTATTTCGGTAGCGTAACCATTTCCCCAAGCTTCAGGCCCTAGACAATATCCAAATTCCCATTCATCCTCCAAGCTTACTTGTGGTCCAATCCCACACGTTCCGATAATGGTTTCAGTGTCTTTCTGAATAATTACAAACGCATAATTTAAACTGCTATTGATGACAGGAATCATCCCCTTAATAACTTCAACATTACTATATAGAGGATCTTGTAGATACTTATTGACTCTTGGGTCACTCCAGATGCGAACAATGTCCTCTGCATCTTCATTACTTATATCTCTTAAAACTAATCTTTCTGTTTCTAACATATTCCACCTCGATTAATAAGTTTTTAACAATCAATGTAATCAAATTCTAATTTATCCGTTTGCTAATAAATATTCTCTGATACACATAGTTTAACTATTACGAATACTTTCTTTTCCTTATATTAACTCGTTGTCTTTACATTATTCATATGAAGTTAAAAATAACGTGTTATTATTTTCAATAAATCAGCATAATTATTATATCCCACCCTGATAATCTTTGCACCCATTGAATTTAGACAATTTTAGACATTACTCATCTTTGATTTAATTTTAACGCCCTTAAGTTATTACATAAATTTTGATAGTTGTTCATTAATTTTTTTCAATTCTTCTAAATATTTTTTTGTATAATCCTCAATATCTTCATGCTTTTTAAATGTTTGGTTTAGCATATCTAGATGATGATGTTCATTATATATAATTTTTTTATCAATAATTACTGGATGACTTTTCTTTACATAATACATTGGAATTTCTCCGTTATTTATCGCTCTCTCTTTAGTCAGAAAATCAACAGTATAGGTCTTTTAAAGAAGGATATCTCCTTTGTATTTTTCATTCTATAACATTTTTCTAATGCCACTTTCATACCATTTAGGTTTTCCATTCCAGCTTGAGACTCTCTATTCTTCTAGTTCTTTTGCTATTTTATCCTATTCCTTCTCCATCAACACTACTGTCTCTACGTGCCTTGAGAGGTCAATAAAGATGTCGTAAGGACCCAGTGATTCCTTGGTGGAAGTGTATGTTTTTAAAACATAATTTCCTTTCGTTCATTTTATCATACTCTTATTCTTTATATTTTATTTTGTAAATTTAAAAAAGCTCCTATCTCTTTGCAAAATGCAAAGGGACGGAAGCTTCATGTTACCACTCCAATTTTATATAGACCTTACGGTATGTACCTCATCAAGTATGCTGGAAATAATCCATAAACATTTTATGACTATAACGTGCATCTACGTGGATATCTACGATAGATTCGATCTCCCAACTTTAAGACCATGTTCGGCTTGCTATCCCTTGCTCAATCTCACCAACTTTAGCTCTCTGCATAAGTATTCCTAAGCTCACTCTTCTTTTCTAAGTTTTTATTCTTTCTAATATTAATTATCTATGCACTTTTCCAAAGTCACTTCATCATAGAAATCCAAATTTTATTTCATTCTCCCATATTTCATCTCTTTGCCTTGTTTATCATATCTCTTTCTTTTAGATTTTATTTCTTCCATGCGGATTCTATATATATTCGTTCTTTTTAATCCAGCCTTAATTGCCATATCAAAATACTTCATCTTTGTCGGGATATATTTTTCACATATAAGCCTCATGGCTTTGATTCTTTCTTCCTCATCTTCAACTATTTCGACTTTGCCTTTTATTACTGCTGATTCATATTCAGTAGTAAATACACTGCTAATCAATAATATAGCTTTAGATTCATCAGATGCTATTTCTTTTAATTCCTCTTCAGTAAAGTTATCTGGAATTCTTATCTCCCCTACAAATGCTACACTGACACTCGGATTATTTGTCAATGTACATACCTTTCTTCCATCCTTAGCTGAATGGAAGTAAAGATTTTCTTCATGTCTTATTATGGACAGAGGTATCCCATATGGTTCATCACCATCTATCATTGAGAGTATTCCGTATCTAGCCTTATCTATTACATAGTACCCAAAGTCCCTACCCATTTCTCTATCTTTTCTTCTCATGTTTATGAACTCCTTTTTACTATTCATTCTTCAAAGAATCAGATTATTTATATATCCATTTTATCAAGCCAAGCTTCTATTGGTATCCCTTTGAATTTATCTACATTATCCTTACTCAGTATTATAATATCCTTTACGTAATCCATAGCTTTTTGTGCAGAGTCCTGTAAAGGTGCTCCCAAAAGCACTTTTCCCATCATTACTGATGAAAATACATCTCCCGTTCCTGGAAATCTGACTGCCACATACTCAAATGACAGGCTGAAATATGTATCTTCTTTGGAATCGTAGCCCAATACAGCAGTATTATCCTTAAGATTTACACTTGTAATTACAATAGATTTAGAACCTAATTCTCTTAATCTATCTATTAATTCATATCCTTCTTCCAATGATATTCCTTCATTTTTAATATCTACACCTGCTAAAAATGCTGCTTCTGTATAATTAGGAACGATATAATCTGCAACTGAACAGAGTTGTCTCATGTATTCTATAGTTTGATTAGTTACTCCATTATATAACTTCCCGTCATCCCCCATAATAGGGTCTACAAATACTATGGTGCCCTTCTGGGATTGTTCTTGACAATAATCTGCTACAAGTCTTACCTGTTCCTCAGACATAATAAAGCCTGTTGAAATCCCATCAAAGTTAAATCCTAGCTCTTTCCATACAGATATTGTGTTTTTCATATATTCAGTTGTTTCCAATACTTCAAATTTTCCATAATCAAATGTGTTTGAAATCAATGCTGTGGGTAGATTATATAGATCAAAACCCATATGGGATAGTACGGGAATCATCGCAGCTAGTGCCACCTTCCCATAACCTGGCAAATCATTTATCAATAATATCTTGTCACTCAAATTATCCCTCTTTTCATACTGGTATAAAAGTTAGCTAATTAAATACTAATTCAGAACCCCGCTATCTCAGCATCAAGCTATCCTTGACATAGATCCTTACCAACTTGCTGATTTCTTTATATTGAATAATACATTTACATCTTGAAATATATATCATGCTCATTTGTATGCTTTTTCCCTTGAATGTATATTTGGTTATCCATATAGACAAAATGAACTGGGGTAGTATAAGGGGTACCGTCTGTATTAATAGTGGAAAAACTTCCTGTTTGTACCCTAAGTAACAAGTTCTTAATTTTTTCATCTGTTAATTGGTGTGTTTTCATTCTATATTACATCAAATTCCCTCCATATACTTTCTTTTACTTATAAGTATATTTTAAAATTGTTCCTGTATCAAGGGACGGTTATTAACTTTTTTTTAGGACACAGTTCTACTTCATAAACATAAAGAAGATGTAAATGCAAAGACTTACCTTAGCGATATACAGTCTTTTATTGTGGCAGTGTAACCTATCCAGATTATTTATTTTTTATGTCTCTGATTATATTCTAGCACTGTGACACCAAGTATAAATTATACGACATAATTAAAATTTAAATTATGCTCATTTACTCACCTCTAAAATAGGAATATATAGCACTTTCATCTTTATCATTCCTTTTTGATAAGGTGACTAATGTTCCAGACAATGCAATCACTAAGCCCACGACGAAAATCCAACTTAGTACAGATGGGATAGTCTTATTAAACAGTGCAAGAAAAATCATTATGACAAGTACGATAATCTCAATCATAATTCCAACCTTTGCTCCTTTGTTAATCTTCATGGTTTCTTTCTCTCCTTTCTATTGACTAGTCATCAAATTCGGACTTATCTGATTGTCTATAAACAATTCATGTGTCACATAATTCTACTTATGTTCATTTATAGTATATAATTCACCTACCATTATATCAACCAAATTTAACCATTTATTCTTAAAATATCTCCAATTATCCAATGTCATCTGTCAAATGCCCTATTTAAAAGGGTCAAAAATCGGTGTTTTTAAGCCGATTTTTGACCCAATTCTCGTTCCAAAACCACTATATGTTGTGGTAGAAGTCTATTATTCCTCCCTAGAACCACAATACGTCATCAGAATTATACTCTCCGTCGTAGAATGTTCCCAATCACACTTCGCTCTGCTCGTCTTCTTGGACATTCCTGACATGAGACGTACATCTGCTTCTTCCGTCGTTTCACTCCTTCACAATCAGTGTTACGACTTCAACGTGCCTTGAGAGGATATTAATGATGTCGCATCATGATATTACCCCCTTGGTGGCACAGCAAGGTATATTTCTGAAAAGAGACTTTAATATGTATTTTAAAAATATAAAATAGCTGATCTACATAATTCTTTTGCCTCTTTACGCTTCAAATCTTCAAATTTTCCATCTCGAATCATTATAATAATGTCTATAATTCTAATTCAATTACTTCCTCTCTTTATTATACTACGTAGCTTCTACTGTATTTCTATATCAATAATAAATGGTTTCACATCAAAACCGCTGTTACTTATGGTACCAGTTACACCTTATCATCGAACTAGCGGTTTTCACTAAAATTAGCACTAAAGATGTATTTCAAACATCTATGAAAATTATTAATCTTGATATTTAAGCCTTAATTTTCATAATAAGAAAATAGAGAAGACTTTAATCGTATCTCCTCTATATTCACTAAAGGTAAACCAGTTTTATATAATTTTCCATATAGTTCCATCCATTGAGTCTACTAATTCTATACTACTATCTAAAAGAATATTTCTTATTTCATCTGCCCTAACCCAGTTTTTTTCATTTCTTGCCTTATTTCTCTCCAAAATAAGCATCTGAATATATTCTTCATCAACATTGTCACTATTAATTATCTCTTCATCTATAGTGAGATTTAGTGAAAATACTTTATCGAAATCCTCTATCAAGTAAATCTTCTCAGAGTTATTTAATATGTTATCCTTTATAACTTCAGTTAACACTGTAAAAGCATTTGCTATGTTCAAATCATTACCTATTTGGGTTGCAAATTTATCTTGATATTCTTTTATTTTACTCTTATCCACTACTTCATTATTTGTTTTACCTTCAACTATATTTTTAATTCTACTTTTTAGCTTCTTAAAAGCTTTCTGGGACTCTGTCAAACTTTCAAAGCTAAATTTAAGTTGTTTCCTATACCTTGACTGCAGACAAAAGTGTCTATAATCTAAGGGACTGTATCCTTCTTCAATAAGCCTTGAAAGAGTCAAAAAATCCCCACTTGATTTGGACATTTTTCCATTATCAAGTACTAGAAACTCTCCATGCATCCAATAGTTAACCCATTTATGCCCTATAGCACTTTCTGATTGAGCAATCTCATTCGTATGATGCACATGAATATGATCTACTCCCCCACAGTGTATATCTATTCTATCCCCTAAATATTTCATTGACATGGCAGAACATTCAATGTGCCAGCCCGGAAAACCTGTTCCCCAAGGTGATTTCCATTGCATTATTTGATTGGAGAACTTTGAGTTGGTAAACCATAATACAAAATCTAGAGGATTTTTCTTGAATGGATCTACATCAACCCTACTTCCTGCCTCAAGCTCCTCTAAACTTAGATTAGCAAGCCTAGCATAGTGCGGGTATCTTTCTATTGAAAAATATACATTACCATTAGCTATATAAGTAAAGCCTTTATCTTCCAGTACTTTAATAAAGTTAATCATATCCTCAATATGCTCTGTAGCTCTACATATTATTGTAGGTACTGTTATATTAAGAAGTTGACAATCATTTAAAAAAGCATCTTCATAAAATTTTGCAATTTCCCATACAGTTTTCTTTTCTCTGATGGCTCCTAAAGCCATTTTATCTTCTCCTGTATCTGAATCAGATTCTAAGTGTCCCACGTCTGTTATGTTCATAACATGCTTGACCTTTAAACCCAAATACTCCATTGATTTTTTAAGGACATCTTCAAAGATATAGGTTCTAAGATTGCCTATATGAGCATAATTGTATACTGTTGGTCCACATGTATACAATCTTATCTTGCCTACCTCTACAGGTATTACTTCTTCCTTTAATCCTGTTAAAGTATTATAAACCGAAAACTTCATATCCTCTCCTCCTAATAAGGTATTGGAAGTAATTGTATCACACTATTTATAATTGATAAACAAAATATAAAACTATGCATCAATATGTCTTGATTCGATATTGCTTTACTCTTATAAGAAACTGAGAATTATTAGTTAATCTACCATATGTATTAGGATGTGCGATTTTGAATTCTTCCATCTATTAACTTTGCATCCTTCTCTAATAGCAATTTAGTACACCACCCGTCGCACAACCTGCATATAATAATTTTTCCCCCTAACTTCTCGTATCAATGATACAGTTGCAGGTCTTTCATAGTAGGAATTGAATAGCCTTATATACATATGTTTTAAATAATATTCAGCTATTTCTTCATAAAAATTGAGTGAAACAGAGTCTTTATTTATACCTTGTCTCCCCTATGATTTGCTACTCAGTACAATCCATATGTACATAATATCATATAATTCATATTCTAATCTATCAACCAATAATCTCATATTTTAAACTTTATTTTTCCTATTAGCATCTATGATAACATCAATTTATCCAATGTCATCTGTCAAACACCCTTTTTTGGTCCTTCAACCACTATATGTTGTGGTTGATAGGTTCTATTTGTCCTCTAAGCCACAATACGTCATCAGAATTACTGCTTCAACGTGAGGAGTCCTTGGAAACTGGTCCATACACTTTGCCTTCTCTATCTTATATCCTCTTTCAATAAATACTTTTAAATCCCTTACTAAAGTAACTGGATTACAGCTTACATATACAAATACATCTGGGTTGAAGTCTATTATTTTATTTATAGCTTTTGGATGGATTCCATCTCTTGGTGGATCTATGACTATTAAGTCTGGCTTTTCATTTAAGTCATCCACGGCCTTAAGTACATCACCAGCTATAAACTCCACATTATCTAAATTATTTAGTTTAGCATTTTCACGAGCTTTTTCCACTGCTTCTTCTACTATTTCAATACCTATTACCTTTTTAGCCACAGGTGCCATTATTTGTGCAATAGTCCCTGTACCTGAATAAAGATCAAAAACTACCTTGTCATTTATATCTCCTGCAAACTCCCTTGCCATGGAATATAATTTTTCAGCACCAAATGTATTGGTCTGGAAGAAGGAGAATGGAGATATTTGGAATCTTAATCCCAAGATTTCTTCTACAATATAATCTCTACCATATAATATTTCCATTTTATCTGCCTTCACTACATCTGATAATCCATCATTTGTAGTATGAATTATTCCAGTTATTTTCCCCATGGTAGAAAGATTCTTTAATCTATCTACAAATCCTTCCTTATCTAATTCTTCTTGGCTAGATGTAACTAAATTTATCAGTATTTCACCAGTTGATAAAGCCTTTCTAACTACTAAATGTCTCAAAAATCCTGTATGTGATCTTTTGTTATAGTAGCTTGTATTTAATTCTCCAAAATAGTTAAGAACAGTAGTAAGTATATTAGTAAAATCTTTATCTACTATATTGCAATTTTCAACATTTACTACCTCATAAAATCTACCTTTACGATGAAGGCCTAATGCCAACGGTCCATCCTTTTCTTCGTCTCCAAAGGTATATTCCATTTTATTTCTATATCCATTAACTACTGGGCTTTTTTCTATGCCTAAAAAGTTTATATCTAGTTCTTCCTGTTCAAATAATGCTTTTATCTGCTTTTCTTTTAATTTTAATTCATTCTCATATGATAAGGACTGATAAGTACATCCGCCACAAATCCCGAAGTGAGGACATCCTTCCTCTGTTTCTATGGGGGACTTTTCCACTATATTAGTTATTTTCGCCTCTATATAACCTTTTCTCTTTCTACTCACCCTAGCCTCTACTTTTTGTCCTTCTATTCCACCTTTAAACTTAATATTATGACCTTCAAATTCTCCCTTTCCCTTATTGGGAAAACCTACTTCTTTTATTTCAAATTCAATTAAATCTTTTTTCTTTACCATTTTTCAACCTCCAAAAATAAAACAGGAGAAAATCCCCTGTTTTCTAAAATCCTTTACTTACCATTAAAGCCCACCAAAACTCTTTACCCATGTCCAATATATCCTCTATATCTTTTTGAGGTATACTAATGGTTTCAATATCAGCCAATGGGTTATTAGATTTAAATACAATATTCAATTGATCCATAGTTGGGATAAAACTTTGTTCTTCATCTACTCCAGTAAAGTTTTCAATACCATAAATAGTACTTCCATCCATAATGCTATTTACTAATTTACCTGCTATATTTTCAGATACAATCTTCTTATAATCTGAATCATCTTTAAATAAATCTCCTAGATTAAAGAACTTTCCATTTTGTAAACTAATATTATATACTTCTCCATTTCCTATAACTTCAGTTTCACCATTATTAGAAAATTGATAATACTTACTGATAGTCAACAAATCATTTATTCTTTTTACATCATAAGTTGTTTCATAAAACTCATATCCTTCATTATCCATAAACCTATTATATAGTTCTTGGTTTATTTTTTCTTCTACTTCTTTATTTTTCATACCTTCAATATATGGATAGCGTATATTTATTCCTTCTTCTACATATATCTTTTCTTTTAGATTTACATTTTCACTAAGGGAATAATCACTATTTTCTTCCCAAATAATTTCTCCCTTTGAATTATAGTAGCTTAATTTATTAAGAGATACTTTTCTAAGAACATTACCATCAAAACTTAGCTCTCCTTTTCCCTTTAGTGTAGGTAACTCCATTTTATCGCCATTTAGATTTAATATATAAGTTTCTTTTCCATCAGATACTGAGATAAAATTATTCCTTATATTACTATTGTTCAAATTAGAGTATATGAAGCCTGTAAGGATTTCACCTTTATTGTTTGCAATAGCATATTTAAACTCTCCATTATCCATTTCCTTTTCAATGCCATAATATCCGTTTCCAAGATTAATTATATTTTTATATTTAGACTCTAGTAAGTATTTACCTTCTCTATCTATTAATCCATATAAGTAATTATCCTCTTCTCCTACTCCTACTACTGCATTTCCATTTTCAAATATATTTCCTTTATTAAACTTTGGTTCTATTAAAATATTACCTTCATCATCTATATAACCAAATAAATCATTTTCGTCTCTTACAAGATAAATATTGTCATCTATAGATGGAGCTACTAAGGGATATTCTAATTCTTTGATTATATCTCCCTTTTTATCTATAATCTTATATTTATCTTTTCCTTCTAATACTAAAGCTTTTCCATTATAGAAATCATAAACTCTACTATAACTAGGCTCTATTACTTCCATTCCAGATTTATTTACATATCCCATCGATACTTCGCCACTATCTGTGATTTTACCTACTCCAAATAACTCATTACTATAACGACCTACATAAATATATTCTCCTGAAAAGTATTCCTTACCCTTGGAATCAAAAATATGAACTAATTTTCCATCATACCCTAGAAAATAGCCTTCATCTAAATCTATTATTTGTTGATATTGAGGTGATATTATTTCTTTACCTTTGGAATTAATAAGTCCTACGCCGCCATTTCTATAAACTTCTGCAACTCCATTTTCAGAAAAATCTAGTGCTCGCTGGTATTTAGGTTCTATAATAAATTTACCGGATTTATTTATATATCCCCAAACCTTAGTATCTTTCTCTGTTTTAAATGCAGGATAGAGCTTTACTATTTCCTTATTATCTACCTTTTTTACACAGCCAACTAAATTAAATAAAATCAATAAACTTAAAGCTATTATTCCTACTCTTTTCATGACACACCTCTCCTATGTTAATAAAACAATTATACAGAAATCATGAAATATTTACAAGAGCCATGAATTGATGTTGCTGCTTCTAAATCTAGTGAAGTCAAAACTCCCTATTCAAATTGTAATTCAATGTGCATTTATTCTATCTATTATGGTTTATCTTTCGTTGTTATTTTTAATAAAAACATATGTATTCTCATTAGATAGCTCATGGTTAAAAATATAGCCTAGTCTATCAAATCCTTTTATCTCCTCTATATCCTTAATTCGTTTTTCTGCCACGAACCGTACCATTTCTCCCCTTGCCATTTTTACAAAGGTTCCCTTTTCAACTATCTTTCCATTAATTAATTCTCCAAATACGCAGGTAATAAACTTTATATTTTCATCTAAGTAATTGGAGACACATTTGCTGTACTCCTTTGATGCCAGATTTACAATATACTGACTTTCTGAAAAAAGTTTTTTAGCAAGCTTATAATTCCAAAATTGATATAGTGAATTAAAGTGCCAGTCTATAGGCTTAGCTTGCATTTCCAGTCTGTATGGAACAACACCATCAAATGGACGCAATATCCCATAAAACCCTGATAGAATTCGTAAATGCTCATCAATATATTCTAGTTCCTCTTCTTCAAATACTCCAGGAGCCATATACTGGTATTGAATTCCTTCATATGATAGAATTGCAGGTGTGAGATTTTTGTATAAATCCATGTTTCTAATGCGCTTATAATTAAGCTCTGCAATCTTGTCACTACATTTCCATATGGATTTCACTTCTTCATAGTTTAGTCCTCGTAAATAGGTAAGCAGGATTTCTGCATCCTTTATAAATTCTGGAATATGACGATGCCCTAAGTCATCGGAATCTATTCTCATCTTTTTTGCAGGTGAAATAATAATTCTCATAGTTTCCTCTTCTCCATGTTATTTTTACTTTTCCATTGGATTGGCCAACAATTAAAATGTTTTAATTTAAACGATTAATCCTATGTTTTGGGAATTCAATAATCACCAAAATTCCTCTAGAATCTTTTTCATCTCCCTATCATTTCTTATATTTTTAAATCCCATCCATTCGTTGGGAAATAGGGATTTATATCTACTTGTTCTATATCTATCATCTATGAGTAAAATAGCTCCTCTGTCCTCTGGAGATCTGATTACCCTTCCTGCCGATTGCAGCACTTTATTCATACCAGGATATACATAGGCATATTCAAATCCTTCACCTAAATTACTATCAAAATAATCTTTTATAATATTGTTTTCAAAGGAGATTTGAGGCAAACCAACTCCTACTACTACGGCTCCTATTAGTTTCTCTCCTGTTAGATCAATTCCTTCAGAAAATATTCCACCCATTACTGCAAAGGCCACAAGATTATTTTCTTCCTCAAATTTCAAGAGAAATTCTTCTTTTTCTATTTCAGCCATATTATTATTCTGAATAATTATATTTATATCTTCATTTCTTTCCATTAAAATTTCATAAACATTATTCATATATATATAAGATGGAAAAAACACAAAATAATTCCCCGTCTTACAAGATATAAAGGTTTCTATATATCTTACTATATCTATATAGGTTCTCTCCCTATCCTTATATTTCGTAGATATATTATTTCCAATGGTTAGACATAGATTTTCCCTTGGAAATGGTGAACTAAGCTTTATATGATAATCATCCTTTTTTCCTCCTAATAAATCCATATGATAGTCTAGGGGAGTTAAAGTAGCTGAAAAAAATATACTGCTTCTTCCCCTCTCTAAGGCTTCACTCAGTAAATAGGAAGAATCAACACAATATAATTTAAATATCATATCTCTAGTATCTTCTTTTATATATGTTACATAATGATCATCATATAATTCACTAATCTTTATAAAAGTAGTTAAGTTAAAATAAAGTTCTAGTACCTTTTCATATTCGGTATGTTTTTTCTCTTCCATAAGCCAAGGTTCAAGAACTGTTATTACCCTTTTTATAGGATAGTATAGATCAGAGATTTCTTCCCTCTGATAGTATTCAAATCCTATATCTAAATCTTTTTTTACTTTATTCAATATACTATTTATTTTACCTAAAGCCTTATATATAGGCGGATAATCTTCCTTAAAAATATCTCTTATCTCAAGGATACTAGATTTATTTATTTCAGTAGAAAACATTTCCCTTGACCTATCCACTAGGTTATGAGCCTCATCTATTAGAAATATATAATCCTCATTGGGATTTTCAAAGAATCTTTTTAGATATACCTGAGGATCAAAAACATAATTATAATCACATATAATTATATCTGCCCAAAGACTAATATCTAAGGAAAATTCAAAGGGACAGACTTTATGCTTTAGTCCATAAGACACTATAGTATCCCTAGTAATTAAATCCTCATTTTCAAATATATCCATTATAGCCTCATTTACCCTATCATAGTGACCCTTTGCAAAGCTACAATCCCTAGGATTACATTTTACCTCTTTATTTGTACAAATTTTTTCCTTAGCTGTTATTACAATTACCTTAGCCCTAAGACCTTTTTTTATAATGATTTCTGTAGAAGCAATTGGTACTTCTCGAGTTATGGTCTTGGCCGTAAGATAAAAAATCTTAGTCCCAATTCCTTCTCCAATGGCTTTAATAGAGGGAAATAATGTTGACATGGTTTTTCCTATGCCTGTAGGTGCTTGGGCAAATAACTTTCTTCCTTCTTCTATGGTTTTGTATGTGGCCACTGCTAATTCTCTTTGACCTTTTCTATAGCTTTCGAAGGGAAATGATAACTTCTTTATGGAATTATCTCTAATCCCTCCCCAATAAAATGTAATGCTAGCCCATTCTATATATTTGTCTGTTAGGTATAGAAAAAAACTTTCTAGATCTTCTTTAGTAAATTTTCTTTTAAATATTTTCTTTTCTTCTGATTCTATATGAAAATATGTAAGTTGAATATGGATAATATCTAATTCATTTTGTAAACAATATATATAACCATAACACTTTGCCTGAGCCCAGTGAAGTTCATTATAATCTTCTTTAATATCTTCTAAATCCTTAGTTGTACTCTTTATCTCATCTATTATTATTTCATCTTCTAAAGTTAAAATACCATCAGCTCTACCTTCTAGTTGAATAGTAAAATCATCATAATACACACTATGTTTTAATGTGACTTCCTTTTTATATTCACTACCATAGGAGTTCTGTACCTTTTGATGAGCTTTAGTTCCTTCTACTGCTCTAGACATAGACATAAAACTATTGTCTATATCTCCTGTTCTAAGAACAAATTCTACTAAATTTCTAACAGATACCTTAATTAAATTACTCATATTATTTTCCTCTTATCTTTTTAAAATCATATAATATTTATTATACCAAAAGACACCCTTAATAGGGTGCCTTTATCTTAATTATTTGATTCCATTAAAATATCTTCATAGTTTGTTATACCTAGGGGACTCATCCTAGCTCCAGCTATATTTTTTCTTGAAACTAATGCTATCTTTGGATGAAAAATAGGTATCCATGGTGAATCTTCCATAATAATATTTTGTATCTCTTTATATACCTCTATTTTCTTATTAGGATTTATTATTTGCTTTGCCTTATCCATTAATTCCATAACTTGAAGATTATTATATCTTGTAAAGTTGGTTGGATTATTATAATTAAAAGAAGGCTGTAAGTAATTATCTGGATCTCCTGTATCTGCAATCCATCTACCAACTAATATATCACAGTTTGAAAGGATTGATGATGTATAGTAATCTTTCACCTCTGCCTTTTTTACCTCGTATTTAATTCCCAATTCATCTAAATCTTTTAAAATATATTGACTCATTCTATAAAATACAGTATCTTCTGGCTCATCTCTTATTATTATTTTTATAGTTTTTCCAGAACCATATTCCCCTTCTTTTTTCAATATATCCCTTGCCTTAGAAGGATTGTAAGATACCTTCGGTAGATAACTATTATCAACTATTCTTGCTGGAATTACACTCTTTGCTTCTTCTCCCAATTCTCCCAGTATATCATCTATTATTTGCTTTTTATTTATGCCCATGCCCAATGCTTGCCTAGCCTCTTTACTCTTTGCAAATATTGAGTTGCTTTCCATATTAAATCCTAAATAATAGGTTCCTAAAACATCTGATAAGTAGATATTTATATTGTCCGTGTTTTTTACCTTATTGAATTCTTCCTTACTATTGGCTGCAATCAAATCATATTTTCCTTCTATGAATTCTTCAACAATATTATCGTTTCTATAATTTACTATTATTTTTTCCTGATAAGGTATTCCTCCGTAGTAATCTTCAAAGGCAACAAGAGTACAATATTCATCTGTTATTTCTCTAAAAGTATATGGTCCACAACCTGTTAATTTACCTTTTTCCACATCTTCTTTGGCCAATATACAAGTACTAAATTGACCTAAGTTTAATAAAAAGCCACTATATGGATTGATTAGCTTAATTGATAATCTGTATCTATCTATTACTTTAATACCAGTTACTTCACTTGCTCTACCATTTATATATTCACTTGCTCCTTCTATATGTTCTAGGAACCAAGTATTAGGAGATTTAAGTTTTGGACTTAACATCCTTTCATAAGAATATTTCACATCATCCGCTACGATTTCCCTTCCATTATGAAACTTTGCTCCTTTTCTCAGGCTAAATACCCATGTAACGCCATCGTCTTCAACATACCAACCCTTAGCCACTCCAGGAGAAATTTCCCCTGTTGATCCTATATATAGAAGTGAACCATAGATATTGACTAAAACTTGAGCACTCTCCTGATCGTGTGCTAACTGAGGATCGAATTCTATGGGCTTAGAATTGATACTAATATTTAAAGCATTTTCAGTGAAATCAACTGTCTCTATCTCTTCTAGTAATTTATTAGATATACTGCATAAATCCTTAGATACTTCTCCCAATATATTTAAAGAAGTTTTAGTATATTGAGTATTTAAAGATGCAATATCTACTAAAGATGTAACCTTGTTTGAAGTATCAGTCATATCCACAGTAGAATTTATCACACTTTCTAAACTGGCAGTTTGTTTAGCTATTGCCTCGTTAATTTCTTCTGTTACCTTTGATGTAACATTTACACTATCTATTATCTCATTGAAAACCACCATTGTATTGTTGGCAATTTCTGTCCCTTCTTGTATCTTCAACATACTATCGTCCATTGCCTTTATGGTATTTTTAATTTCTTCATTTATTTCTTGTATTGTTTTGGCTATCTGACTAGCAGAATCAGCACTGTTATCTGCAAGCTTTTTTACTTCGTTTGCTACAACAGCGAAGCCACGCCCAGCATCTCCTGCTCGAGCAGCTTCTATACTTGCATTAAGTGCCAATAGATTAGTATTATATGAGATATTGTTTATTACCTTTAACATTTCATCTATATGCTCTGACTTCCTATTTAAACTATTCACTACTTCTTTAGCATAGATGACCGATTGCTGAATTTCATTCATCGCATTGATGGAATTAGTCACTGCTGCATTTCCAGAATGGGCAATCTCTAGTGTAGTTGCAGCAATTTGCCTTGAGTTTTCTGTATTAGCAAAGACTTCCTCTGCCAATGCAGAATAAGTTCCCATTTCATTCACAACATTGCTTATAGAATCCATCTGAACTTCAACATGATCTGCTAAATCATATGTAATCTTAATTAAGTTGTCTGTAGCAAAAGCTGTCTCATCTATTTTCATTGCCAATCTTTCAACTATATTCTGCTGATTTTTTTTTAAGATCATTGTATCTTTAGAAAACTCCACTATATTCCCCTGATTTTCTTTTTCGACAGGTTGAAGCTTCTCTTGCTTGTTATTTCTCTTAATAAACTTTAACATCTTTATACCTCCTGTGGAAAAACTTAAGTTAATAACCATTATATACCAAATTATTCTACTTGTCCCAATTAGTTTCTGAGCGGTTCTAGAGCTTCCATACTATAGTTGGAGCTAAAAAACCAAAACTAGGTATATTTCTCAATATACCATATCCTAAAGATATTATTATCATCAATACAATCAGTATTTTTCCAAAATTTTTATATTTTTTATAAGTTAAAAAATACAATACCATCAACGGTGGAATTATAAATATTAGGCTGTTAAATCTCAATGCTTGATAAAATCTTAATCTTAAAATAGAATTAATTGCTCTTGTCATTCCACAACCAGGACAATATAGCTTTGTAATTTTATTAAAAATACAAGGTAATATCGGTCCATTTGTATAATCAGAAAAATAAACATATATCGCCAGTATTAGACCTGCCAAAGAAATTATCTTTAATTCTTTTTTAGAAACCATAATTTCTGTCGATTATGTTATTAATATCTGACTGAATTATGCAACACGAAACTATACTTAATTGTAAAAAAGCCAATATTAAATATAAAATCGAGTTATCATTAGGCATCATACCTGCACGGTCTTGGGCTTGACACATGATCTTTCCTATTTTATAACTCCAAAAAAAGAAATAAATTCCACAAGTGACTACTGTAAGTAAAAAAGCCATACCGCCAGACATGGAGTTATCTCCGCTTAAATTGCTAGCTTCATCTGTAATACTTATAAACCAATAAATTCCATACAACCCACAAGTAAGAATTGTAAATATAATTGCTAATCCAATGTTTCTTTTTTGAATAATCCTCACCCCTTCATTATATATTGTCATATATATAGTATATTCTACATATTTATCAAAACTCCTTCTTAAAACAACAATTTTCTCAAAAAAACCCCTCATCTCTACTAGATGAAGGGTTTTATAGCCATTTCTTATTTATCTTTTTTACACTGTAGTCTCTATCACTCACCTTACAATAAGGACACTTTCTTACACCCATTTCCTTATCTCTTATGAATATTACTGGCTTAGAGCAATACGGACACCATAATTCCTTAGGTTTTAATTTTACTCCCTTTGGAATATCTATATCTGGATTTTTATTATTTATATTTATAATACTAAACATATCTTTTTGTTCACTCATTTTATCACCAACTATATAATTTAATCTAAGAACCTATGTTCACAATTGTACTATATATAAAAATGATTTACAAGTTATATTTAATCTAATTAAACTTAAAGACTTCTTATTTCATTTTATTATAATGGCTAAACATTATATCAGATTTGCACAAAATATACAACAAAAATAATTTTTTTTTAGAATCTTTCTAGACATTGATATACTATACCTTAGACCAATTTCCTGACCCCCTTTTTAGGAATGTGTAATTTGACAGGTTTATAGGAATGATGTTACCATAAAATAAACACGAATTAAAAAAGGAGTGTGTAAAAATGAAAAGGTTTATGAGATTATTAATACTCATTGTGTTAATAATCAGCGTTACTACTGGTTGTGGTCCTGACACAGCTATGAGTACAGATAAGGAAATCGCATTTGCAGATGCAGGATGGGATAGTAATAAGTTTCATAATGCAGTTGCTGGATTAATTGCGGAGAAAGTTTATGGTTATACCTGGAGGGAGGTACCTGGTTCTACAACAGTATTACATGAAGGTCTTCTAAAAGGAGAAATTGATGTGCATATGGAAATTTGGACAGATAACTTGGCAACTTATGATCAGGACTTAGAAGAAGGCAGAATAAAAGAATTAGGTGTAAACTTTGATGATAATTATCAGGGATTATATGTTCCAAAATATGTAATCGAAGGAGATAGTGATAGAGGAATAGAAGCCTTAGCCCCTGATTTAAAATATGTATGGGAACTAAAAGATTATTCTAATATATTTTCTGATGATGAAAATAAGGAAATGGGAAGAATTTATGGTGCTATCCCTGGATGGGAAGTAGATGAAATAGTCCATAATAAGTATCTTAATTATGGTTTAGATGAAAACTTTATATACTTTAGACCAGGCTCAGATGCTGCCTTAGCAGCTGCCCTTACTTCTGCATATGACAAAGGAGAACCTATAGTTGCATATTATTGGGAACCAACTTGGTTAATGGGAAAATATGATTTTGTTTTATTGGAAGATAAACCCTATGATGAATCAACTTATAAAGAAGGCAAAACTGAATTACCATCAGTAACAGTGACCATAGGAATGAGTAATAAATTCCATGAATCTAATAAAGAGATTGCTGACTTTTTAAGTAATTACAAAACATCTTCTAAATTGACTTCTGAAGCCTTGGCTTATATGCAGGATACAAATGCTGATTATGAAAAAACAGCAGAATGGTTCTTAAAGGAAAATGATTATTTGTTAGATGAATGGTTAGATAGTGAAAATGCTCAGATTATGAGAAATTATTTAAACTAGGAGGAGATTATATGAATTTTGATTGGTTATTTAATTTCCCCTTCCAAATCCCAGTTAATACTAGTACTATTGATAAATATGTAAGAGACTTTAGTGTTAGATATGATAGTTTTTTCGGAGGTATTAGGTCTTTTTTAATCTATTTCGTAAATTTTATACAATCTATATTAAATTCTATTCCATGGATTGTTTCAATCTTACTTGTATTCTTCGTTATCTGGAGAATAAGTAAAAAATTAAGTAAAGGAATTTTATATGGTTCTCTATTATTTTTAGTAGGTTCCTTAGGATTATGGAATCTTATGAATGAAACATTGGCAATAGTCATTGCCTCAGTTATCATGTCATTAGTATTGGGATTTCCTTTGGGAATTTTAATATCTACCAGTGATAGAGCAGACAAAATAATTAGACCCATTTTAGATACTATGCAAACTATGCCTGTGTTCGTTTATCTTATTCCAGCCTTATTATTCTTTGGATTAGGTAAACCACCAGCTGTAATAGCTACTACTATTTATGCCATTGTTCCAGTTATTCGTCTTACTAACCATGGTATAAGACAAATTGATCAAGAAATAGTTGAAGCATCTATTTCCTTTGGCTCAACTAGATTACAATCTTTAATCAAAGTACAAATACCTCAAGCCATGCCTACTATAATGACTGGCGTAAATCAGACTTTAATGATGGCCATGGCAATGGTAGTTACTACATCTATGATTGGTGCCACCGGGCTCGGTATGGAAGTCCTCATAAGTGTTAACCGTGTAGAAATCGGTAGGGGGTTAATATCTGGAACGGCAGTTGTAATCATAGCTGTACTTTTAGATAGAATAACTCAAGGATTAGTCAAAAATGGGGAGGTGGATTCTCATTAATAATATTTTAAGTGTAAGAAATGTTTCTAAATTATATGGTTCAGATAGGAACACTGCAATCAAACTAAAAAAATCTGGATTAGATAAAGATACTGTATATGAAAAAACTAAAGTGACTACAGCCCTTTGGAACGTATCAATGGATATAAAAAGGGGAGAAATATTTGTAATCATAGGATTATCTGGTTCTGGTAAATCTACTTTAGTTAGATGTTTCAATAGATTAAATAAGCCAACATCTGGTACTATTCTATATGAAGGTAAGGATATAAATAAATTAGATAAAAAGTCATTGGCTGACTATAGAAGAAATAAAATTTCTATGGTTTTTCAGAACTTTGGGCTAATGTCTCATAGAGATATAATAGGTAATGTGGAATACGGCCTTGAAGTAAAGGGTATCACTAAAGAAGCCCGACAGAAAAAAGCTAGGGAAATGATAAATATGGTAGGGCTTGAAGGATTAGAAAACGAACCTATATCTAGCCTTTCAGGTGGAATGAAACAAAGGGTTGGAATAGCCAGGGCTCTTGCCAACGATCCTGAAATTCTTTTGATGGATGAACCATTTTCAGCTCTGGACCCTTTAGTTAGAAAAGATATGCAATTTGAATTATTAACTATTCAGAGAAAGCTGGAAAAAACTGTAGTATTTATTACCCATGATATAGATGAAGCTTTTAAATTAGGAGATAAAGTAGCCATAATGCGAGATGGAGAAGTGGTTCAGGTTGACACTCCAGAGAATATGAGTGAAAATCCTAAAGATGATTATGTAAGGCAATTTATTGATAGTGCAGATAAGACTCAAGTTATAAGTGTTAAAAATGTAATGATTACACCAAATAGTATAGTTAGGCTAAAGGATACTCCTAATTATGCCATAAATACTATGAGGAAAAATGGAGTATCTAGTGCCTATGTAGTGGCAGAGAAAATGAAGTTAGAAGGTATAATTACTATTGATGATGCCATTAGAGCCAATAGAGAAAATTTAAGTATATCCAATGTATTAATAAAGGATATACAAACTACATCTCCAGATGTATTATTAACCGATATAATGGAAATGGCAGTAGAAACTAGATTTCCCATAGCAGTTGTCAATGATGGCAGTCTTAAAGGAATCGTATCAAAGGTTCATGTTTTATCTTCTATGATATAATTTTATAACTACATCCAATAATCCACCTAAGAATTCTTAGGTGGATTATTAGATCCTATATATTTACTATTTTTGTTTTTTGATATAATAGCAATAACCCTTATGTTAAAATAAAAATTAGGACTTATATAATAGGAGGACAAAATGAGAGATTTAACAAGTACTGAAGAAAAAATTTTAGATAAAACCCTGTACCTTATTGGAAAAACTGGTACCTTCAATGTTCCCATAAGAACCATAGCCAAGGAAGCAGATGTAAACGTAAGTGCCATAAACTATTATTTTCGTACTAAAGATGAAATGCTACGCCTAGTAAAAGATTTTTATATAGATAATACAATCTCTGCCTATTCCATATTGGATAATAATCAATATGATGATAAGGAGAAGATTATTCTTTGTGCAAATGAAATAATGGAATACACATTGCAATATCCAGGAGTTCTTGTGATTTTAAAAGAAGCTAAAGATAAAAAAGATTCTAGTGATATAGATGCTAAAATAATTGAAGTAACCGATACTATGAATGCAAAATTGGATAAGATATTATCAAGTTTTTTCACTGAAAATCAAATTGATTTTCAATATAAGAAAATGATTTTTCTATCCTCCCTACTCTATCCAACGCTTCACTTTGACATACAAAACTTTGATGAAGGGATTATACATAGCAAGGATGAAAGATTAAAGTATATTACTTATATAGTAGATATGTTAAATAAAGACAATTAAAACATTTTGTTTGAAACATATTGATTTAGTTTGTTAAATAACTTATAATCTAATTAGGTTGTTAAAATAAAATCTTAATCTTTAGATAAAAAAGGAGGATTTTTTATGGAATTTAATAGTCTTTTTAGTCCTATAAGAATTAGAGGTATGGAACTTAAAAATAGAGTAGTTTTCCCAGCCATGGGAACCAAAATGCCTACAGCAGATAAGTATGTTACTCAGCAAATCATAGATTACCATGTGGAAAGAGTCCTAGGTGGAAATGGATTAAACTTTACTGAAGTTTGTGGTGTACATGACAAATCAACTCCAGCTCATTTTCTATCAATTGGAGATGATAAATATATTCCTAAATTAAAGGAACTTAGTGATGCAATACATGATGCAGGTGGAAAATCTGGGGTACAGCTTTGGCAGGGTGGAATGGCTACAGCAAGTTACCAGAACCATGACATAGTAGTACCTAGTGATACTCCTATGTATGGATCAGACCAAATGATTCCTGCTGCAAGTATAGAAACTATTAAAGAAATAGTAAAGTCCTTTGGAGACGCTGCTAGACGTGCAGCAGATGCTGGATTTGACTGTGTAGAATTTCATGCTGGACACAATTACTCACCACACGCATTTTTAAGCCCAGCTTTTAACAAAAGAACTGACCAATATGGTGGCTCCTTTGAAAATAGAGTAAGATTTTTAATTGAATGTATAGAAGCAATTCGTAGCAATATACCTGAAGATATGCCTTTGTTTATTCGTATTGTAGCTCATGATGATAATTTAGAAGATGGTATAACCATTGAAGAGACCATTGAATTCTGTAATTTAGCTAAAAAAGCAGGTGTAGATGTACTTAATGTATCTAGAGGAAATTTCTCATCTGCAGCTATAAAATATGAAGTACCTCCTGTGGATTTACCAAGAGGATTCAATGTATCTAATGCTGAGATAATCAAAAAAGAAACAGGAATGATTACAATAGCAGTAGGACGTATAAATGACCCTGAGCAAGCAAATGAAATAATAGAAAGTGGCAAGGCAGATATGGTAGTTATAGGACGTGGACAATTAGCTGACCCAGAATTCTGTAACAAAGCCAAAGATGGTGATGTAGATAATATAGTAAAATGTGTAGGATGTAACCAAGGTTGCTATGATAGCTTCATAAATCCAGAAGCACCATTTATTACTTGTCTAAGAAACCCAGCTTTAGGCAGGGAAAAAGAATATAAGCTTATAAAAACCCCTAATCCTAAAAAAGTACTAATAGTAGGTGGCGGTGTTGCAGGACTTGAAGCTGCAATCACTCTAAAACGAAGAGGTCATAATCCTATAGTATGTGAAGCTAGTCAGTCCCTTGGGGGGCAATTTGCACTGGCAGGTGAAGCTCCAAGAAAAGAGGAACTGAAGGATGCGGCTATTGCTATGGGCGAAATGGCAAAAAGAGAGGGTGTAGAAATAAGAATATCTACTCCTGTTACTCCAGAAGTTATTGATGAAATAGCACCTAATGAGGTTATAATAGCCATAGGCTCAGAGCCAATTAAACCAAATATTCCTGGCAGTAACTTAAGTCATGTAACAAACTCCCATGATATACTTAGCGGAAATTCAACTGCTAAAGGAAAGGTTGTAGTTATTGGTGGTGGTCTTGTAGGATTAGAAGTAGCAGAGTATCTTGCAGAATCAGCAGGTAGCATTACTGTGGTAGAAATGTTAGACCAAGTGGCAAAAGACCTTGGACAATTACGAAAAATATGCGTAATGGAAAGTATATATGCTCATGATATAAAGACTTTAACGGATGCAAAGTGTGTTGAAATCAAAGAGGATGCTGTAGTAATAGAAAAGTCCGGAGAACTACAGGAAATTCCATGTAATTCAGTTGTAATTGCCATAGGAGCAAGATCTCGTGCTTCCAATGATATTGTGGAATACTGTGAAAAAAATAATATTCCTCATCATATAATCGGTGATGCTGTAAGAGCACGTAGAGCACTTAATGCAGTAGGCGAAGCAGCTGAAGTAGCAAGAGTTATATAATATTTTTCAAAAAAACACTTGACAAATATAATTATAATCCATATAATATTCTTTAAATAAATATTTGGCTATGAAGAGGACTAGTAAATAGAAAGATTCTAAAAGGAAGGAAGATCCACCGACTGAAAGATCTTCTAAGATTACTTCTTTTGAACCCACCCTCTAAGCTGCAAATGAAAAAATTTGTCCGTTTCGCCAACGTTATAGGCTTCAAGAGGATTAAGTTTTATTTATTACTTAATCAATTTGGGTGGCACCGCGACTTACCTTCGTCCCAGTTTTGGGATGAAGGTTTTTTTTATGACCTAACCCGATTTGTATTTTTTACAAATCGATGGTAGGTCAAACGCAACGAACGCCAAATTCATGTGAATGATAATGATCAAATGAATTTGTGCAGTGAGACTGCGGGAAGTTGTTTAAATTGTCAATTAGTGAAAGGAGAATTTAAAATGGAAATAAACAAATTTAAAAATGAGAATACAACTGAAAATATAGTGTTAAAAAAAGTGGAGCAGGATAAGCATGTTCCTGATGATTTTTATTCAACTACAAATTATAAAACTTTAGTTTTTCATAATGATAAATGGCTCGAAGTAAAAAAGCAAAGAATGGATGCACTTATAGTCGTAGATGAACAAGGTGCCTCATGTAAAAAATTAAGAGATATTAAACATGGCGATATGATAGTATGTGGTGATTCTGGTGTTAAAATAATAAAAGATAAGAATACAAAAGTAGAAGATTCTTTCAACTTCATGAATAGTTCTGTATCATCCGAAAGAAGAAATAATATTCTTATAAAAGATTTAGCTTATGATTTGTTTTATAATAAAAAGAAATTAACTGTAGTTGCAGGGCCTGTTGTGGTCCATACAGGTGGAGATTATTATCTTTCAGAACTTATTAAAGAAAATTATGTTTCCAGCTTATTAGCTGGGAATGCCCTCGCAGTTCATGATATAGAAAAAAATCTCTTTGGCACTTCCTTAGGGGTATGTGCAAAATCAGGTAATGTAACCCATAATGGATATAGAAATCATATGAGAGCTATAAATCAAGTTATGAGATATGGATCCATAAGCAAGACCGTTGAAGCAAAGGTACTTCGCTCAGGTATAATGTATGAATCTGTAAAAAATCATATTCCTTTTGTCCTTGCGGGGAGTCTAAGAGATGACGGTCCATTGCCAGATACAATAACTGATATGATTGAAGCTCAAGAAGAGTATAGTGAATATTTGCAATCTTCAGATATAGTGCTAGTCCTTGGCTCTATGCTACATGGAATTGCCAGTGGAAATATGCTTCCTGCAAATATTAAAATGATATGCGTAGATATTAATTCTGCCGTGGTTACAAAACTATGTGATAGAGGCAGTAGTCAAACTATTGGTATTGTTACCGATGTAGGATTGTTCCTAAATCTATTGGTCTATGAAATTGAGAGTTTGAAAAATAATATAGGCACTAGATTAGCAACCTAGTACCTATATTATTAGGTTCTGAAATTAAATATATATTAATGTATTTCATCAAATTCAATTTCATGTTGAATAATTTCATTTATACGTTTTTCAATCCTATCAAGATCAAAATTTGCTTCTTTTTTTATACTCTTTCTAAGCATAGGTCCGATTTGCCCAATATCGTCTCCTATGTCATATAAGAGCTCTAAAGCAGCAGAAGCCTCTAGCTCATTTCTTGGTATTTCCACCATTCTTGCTAATATAGAGTTTTCGGTTTTAGATGCTATTATTGGAGACTTAACCTCCTCAATATATACAACCGTTCTCCTCCCTGGTCCACGATCATCCTCAATAGGCTCAAGACTAATAATTTTATCAGAACGAGCAAATTTTCCATATCCCAAAGGAACCATTACACCTTCTTTAATCTCCATATAAAAATCACCACCTCATCTAATGTTTAAAATATATGAGTATTATATAATAGTGTTCCTTTACTTATAAAAAATATGTATTTTTATAATGTACAGTAACTATTCCCTATATCTAATTGCATTTAGGAATTGTTTTGTCCTCTCATTTTTAGGATTGTCAATTATTTCCTTTGCAGGACCTTCTTCTAATATTATCCCCTGATCCATAAAGCACACCCTATCAGATACATTTCTAGCAAAGTTAATCTCATGGGTAACAATCAGCATAGTCCTTTTTTCCTTTGCCAATTCCTTCATTAATACTAAGACTTCACTTACCAATTCTGGATCTAAGGCAGATGTAGGTTCATCAAATAGAAGAATCTTAGGTTCAAGAGCTAATGCTCTGCCAATAGCAACACGTTGCTGCTGTCCTCCAGATAAACTAGATGGATAATTATCTTTCTTTTCTAATATGTCTACATCTTTCAGTATTTTTAAAGCCTTATCTTCCGCTTCAGACTTTTTCATTTTTTTTACTACTATTAAGCCCTCAGTAATATTCTGAAGTACAGTTTTGTTATTGAATAAATTAAATCCTTGAAATACCATTGCTGTATTACGCCTTATCCATTGCTTATCTTTGTTTGTTATTTTACTTATATTAACTGAATAATCTTCTATTTGTATTTCACCTTGATCGGCTATTTCCAAACAATTTATACAACGTAATAATGTTGATTTTCCAGTTCCTGAAGGGCCTATAATAGATATAACTTCACCATTATTAATATCTAAGTCTATACCTTTTATTACATCTAAGTCTCCAAATCTTTTCTGAATGTTTTTTAGCCTTATCACAATGTCTCACCTACTGACTTTCCAAGTCTTATTTCTATCCGTTTTTGTGCAAGTCCCATTATTGAGGTTATTCCCCAATAAACAAATAGTACACATACATATGCTTCTAAATAACGGTATCCTGAAGCCCCTTCTAATTGAGCTGTAGCCATCATCTCTTTAACTCCTATTGCGAAAACAAGAGAAGTATCCTTCACTATATTTATGAAGCTGCTAAAAAGTGTTGGGATTGCTACTTTAATAGCCTGTGGCAATATAATTCGCACCATAGCTTGCATATATGTCATTCCTATGGACTGAGCAGCTTCCATTTGACCTCTATGTATGGATGAAATAGCTGCTCGCAAAGATTCAGCCATATATGCAGAACTCGCCAAACTTAAAATTACCAATGCTGCTTGAAAAGATGAAACCTTCAAAACTAATCTAGATAATAATGGTAATATGCCGAAGTAAAAACAAAATAATTGTGCCATTAAAGGCGTTCCTCTAAAGAAAGAAATATACACTTTAAAAATTCCACTCAATATCGGTACTTTAGCAGTTATAACTATTGCAATAAACAAAGAAATAGTAAGTCCTAATAATATAGCTAAAAAAGATAATTTCAAAGTTACAATGCTATATCTAAGCATAATAGGTACTATTCTAATCATAAATTCAAAATCAAAGTTCACCTAAATCACCTATTCTCCTGATTTCGTAGTATCAATATTAAACCATTTTATAGATAATTCTTCTAAAGTTCCATCTTCTCTCATAGCCTTTAATGCTTCTGTAACTTCTTTAGAGAATTTTTTACCCGCTTCATCTTTTCTAAATGGATATGCATTTATTTCATAAACTAATTTTTCATTTAATTGTCTAATATCTAAGTTATTTTCTTCAATAGTTGTTTTTGTTTTGATTTCTCCTTGCCATAAAGCTGCCAATCTTCCTATGGCTAGTTCTCCTTCTATGGATGTCCCATCAAAAGTTACAATATCAAATCCTAGATCATATTCTTCATTTATTTGTCTTAAAGTAGCTTCTCCATTTCCACCTAACCAACAGCCAACTTTTTTACCTCTTAAATCTTCTTTAGTTTTATAATCACTATCTTCTGCTACAAATAAATCATAATAACTATAAGCATAAGGTTCAGAGAAATTATATTTTTCTTCTCTTTCCTTTGTAATTGACATTTGATGTGCAACAGTATCTATTTCTCCTGCATCAAGCATTCCTACTAATCCACTGAATTGTCCAAGTTTAAATTCTAATTCATAGTCATTTCTTTTTGCAATCTCTTTCCATACATCCATTTCAAAGCCTTTAACTTCGTCATTCTCTTGAAAAGCCCAAGGTCTATAAGATGCTGATGTTCCTACTACTAATTTTACTTTTTCTTCTGCTTGTCCTGATGTATCTGCTGGCTCTTGCTTATTTCCACAAGCTACAGCTCCAATTGCTAATATAAATATCAATAGGGATATTAAAATCTTTTTAAATTTCATTCCGTCTCCTCCTTTTTTAATCCAATCCAACCATTGTCTATATAATCTCTTTTACAGCTTTCTCAATTCTCATCAATGCCTCTTCTAAAACCGCTCTAGGACAGGCTATATTAATTCTTTGGAATAATTCTCCTTCCTCTCCAAACATCTCTCCACTATTTAAAGCTAATTTACATTTATTTACGAAGAATTCATTTAATTCATCGGACTTCATATTAAGTCCAGAACAATCAACCCAAAGTAAATAAGTACCTTCTGGTCTTATTGTTTTAAGTTGAGGAATTCTTGTCTTTATAAAATCTATGAAGAAGTTTTTATTTTCCTCTAGGTATTCCATTAAAGAGTCTAGCCAGTCTTCTGATTCATTATAGGCAGCAATTAAAGCTTCCTGTCCAAATACATTTGCTCTTACTATATGATCCTTTTCTAGTTCCATACTATATTTTTCTCTTAGTTCTTGATTTGGTATTATTATGTTGGAAACCTGTAATCCAGCTATATTAAAAGTCTTACTAGGTGATGTACAAACTATACAATTATCTCTAATTTCTGGAGAAGTATCTGCCATTACAGTATGAGTATTTCCCTTATATATTAAGTCGAAATGAATCTCGTCAGAAACTATTATAATATTGTTCTTTAAACATATTTCTCCCAATTCATTTAATTCTTTTTTAGTCCATACTCTTCCCACAGGATTATGAGGGCTACATAGTATTAAAACCTTAGTCTTTGAATCTATCTTTCTTTCTAAGTCTTCCAAATCCATATAATATGTACCGTCTTTATATATTAGAGGATTAGTAACTACATTTCTACCATTACTTTCTATGGTTGTTTTAAAAGGATGATATACAGGACTTTGAATTATAACACTATCTCCAATATCAGTTAGTGCTTTAATGGCATAACTAACAGCGGGAACGACCCCAGGCGTAAATACAATCCAATCCTTATTAATTTCCCATCCATGTCTTCTTTTCATCCATCCTATTACAGAGCTATAATACTCATCAGACCAATGCATATATCCGTATATAGGATGTTTAACTCTTTTCTCTAGCTCCTTTGAAATAGCAGGGGAAACTTCAAAATCCATGTCTGCCACCCATAAGGGAAGTAGATTATCTTGTTCAAATGTTTCCTTTAATCCATCCCATTTCATGGAATTAGTTCCATATCTGTTTATAATCTTATCAAAATCATACATATCTACACTTCCTTATTTCTAATATATTAACTGCCCAACTACAAAATATATAATATAGAACATTATTCCCTAACACAAATAGTTTTTTCTTATAATTAAAACAACGTTATAGAGAAACTTAATATTTTTAATAAATTATTACCATTAAGTAAGCCTTTACAAAATTCTCATTTTAAAAAGCTCCCTAGACATACAAAAAAACTAGAGAGTCCATAACAAACTCTCTAGTTCTAATCTTCTATCTAATATTAGATATGCTCGAATCTACCTGTGAAGAACCTTAATACTGGTGGTTCATAAGTAAATCTTAAGCCTCTTATTTCATCTCTTCTCTTATATGTTGAAATTATTGCTTCTGCAACATAGTCTAAATGTGCATAGCTGTAAACTCTTCTTGGTATTGTTAATCTTACTAGCTCTAATTTAGGGAAGTATTCATTTCCTTCCTTATCTCTACCAGCAGAAATATTTCCTCTCTCCATTGTTCTAACACCTGACTCGATGAAGATTTCAGCTGCTAAAACTTGAGCTGGATATTCAGATTGTGGAATATGTGGTAAGAATGCTCTAGCATCTAAGAATACTGCGTGACCTCCTATTGGTCTAACTATTGGTACGCCAGCTTCAATTAATTTATTTCCTAGATATTCAACTTGCTCAACTCTATGTTTAATATAATTGAAATCTAAAGCTTCTTTAAGTCCAATTGCAAAAGCCTCCATATCTCTACCAGTCATACCACCATAGCTTGGCATTCCTTCATAAACTACTACTAACGCTGAAGCTTTGAAATATAGATCATCTTCATTCATAGCTAAGAATCCACCTATATTTACAATACCATCTTTTTTACCTGACATAGTAGCTCCATCAGCATAGGAGAACATTTCCTTAACAATTTCTGCAATAGATTTATCTGCATAGCCTTCTTCTCTTACTTTAATGAAATATGCATTTTCCACATATCTAGTACAGTCAAACATTACTCTGATTCCATGTTTCTTAGATAATGCATGAACTTCCCTTAAATTTTGCATACTAACTGGCTGCCCACCAGCTAAATTAACTGTTATACCAACACAAATATAAGGAATATTTTCAGCTCCAACTTTGTTAATTAAATCTTCATATTTCTTAATATCTATATTTCCTTTAAAATGTACATCTTCTTTATCTGAGATATGAGCTTCGTCAATTATAACATCTACAAAAGTACCGCCGTTCATTTCTTGATGAGCTCTAGTAGTTGTAAAGTACATATTACCTGGAATATAAGTATTTGGCCTAACTAATATTTGTGATAATAGATTTTCTGCACCTCTACCTTGATGCGTTGGTACAACATGCTTAAATCCCATTATATCCTGCACAGTTTTTTGTAAATGATAGAAATTTTCACTACCTGCATAGGCCTCATCACCCATCATAAGCCCCGCCCATTGTCTATCACTCATGGCATTTGTTCCGCTGTCTGTTAATAGGTCAATATATACATCCCTTGAATTAAGTAAGAAAGTATTGTAACCTGCTCTTTCAATAGCCTCAATTCTTTCCTCCTTTGGTAAAATTCTTAATGGTTCTACCATTTTCACCTTATATGGTTCCGGCATGTATTTCATATCCATATACTATTCCCCCTTATTTTTTTAATACATTCTATAGATATAGCTATTTGCAAATTTTATGCCAAATTTAAAATATGGGGAATAGTTATAATACTGTCAGTTTAACAAACTAAATATAATTCCACCTGTAATTAATAATTACAGGTGGAATTATATTTTACAATATTGTAAACATTATTTACAATCTTCGTATTCTTTAATACGTTTAATAACAGTTGTATGGGATATATTTAAAGCCTTTGCAATCTCCCTTGATGAATTAAACTGTTTTCTTGCTTTTATAATATGTTCATATTCAACAGCCTTAATTATTTCTGGTAGATTTACAGGAAATTCAATATTTTCTTCATTATAAATTATCTTTTCTGTTTCATCAGAATCAAATTTATTAGCAATCAATAAATGTTTAACATCTATTAAATCCTCTGCAAATATCACAGCTCTTTCCATAACATTTTGTAGTTCCCTTATATTTCCCGGCCACGAATATTCCTGCAATCTTTCCAATGCATCTTTAGTTATTCTTAATCTTGGTTTATCTGCACTTTCTCCTAAAAGCTTTGTAAAATATCTTGCAAGTATTGATATATCATCTTTTCTTTCCCTTAATGGTGGTATATTAACAGGTATAACATTTAGTCTATAATATAAGTCTTCCCTAAAAGTCTTTTCACTTACCATAGCAGATAAATTTCTGTGAGTTGCAGAAATTATTCTCACATCAATGGGTATTTCCTTCGTTCCGCCTATTCTTCGTATTTGTCTTTCTTGTATGGCTCTTAGTATCTTTGCCTGTAAATGGATAGGTAATTCCCCTATTTCATCTAGAAATATACTTCCTCCAGTGGCCAATTCGAAGAGTCCTTGCTTCCCTGTATTTGCACCTGTAAAAGCACCTTTTTCATAACCAAAAAATTCCGATTCCAAAAGAGCATCTGGTACAGCAGAGCAATTAACTGCCACAAATGGACCATTCCCTCTTCTGCTATTTAAATGAATTGCTCTAGCAAATAACTCCTTCCCCGTCCCTGACTCTCCTAAGATCATTATATTTGCCTCTGCTGTAGAAACTGACTTAGCTAATGAAATGGTGTTCTTTATACTATCTGATTCTCCAATTATATCCTCGAAACTTATCATAGAAGGTCTTGAAATAGTTTGAATCAGCCTTCTAACATCATCCATTTCTTTAAAAATCAAAAGAGCTCCCATCTTAATACCTAGATTATTTTTTATAAGTTTAATATTTAGTATAAGATTTACCTTTTTATTTCTAATCATCGTACTTACTTCAATATTGGCTTTATCATCTATATCTACATTTGGATTATATATTTCCTTTGGTATTATGAGATTTATATTAGTATCCTTATCCTTGGGTTCAATATTAAATAATTTACTGGCCTTGGAATTATAATATTCAATATTTCCTTGTTTATTTACTGCAATAATGCCATCTGTCATACTATTTATTACTATCTGAAGTTCCTTTGCTACTTTTTCTGAGTCCATCATATCCAGTTCTGTTATATCTAAAATTTCCTTAACCTCATTTTTTATCCATTTCTTAAACTCATCCCATTCTATACCTTCCCATTCAACTTTAACAGAGATATAAGGCGGGTTTATCTCCATAGTAATAATATTCATTTCTTTTGAAGCCAAGGCGGCTAATATTTTTTGAGCCATACCTACTTTATTTTCTTTAACTAAAAATCTTATCTTTTTACTATTCAATAAACTCACCCCTCATAAGCAATTGATTATATCTAAGTTAAACCACTAATTCTATTCTACTATATTTATACGTATTTCTTCAATATAGTTCTCACCTTATCATATCTCTTACTTGTGCTACATCCTTATCCCCTCTACCAGAAAGGTTTACTATTATAATATTATCCTTGTCTAAAGTCTTAGCTAACTTCATTCCATAGGCTATGGCATGAGAAGATTCTAAAGCTGGGATTATTCCCTCTGTTTTTGATAGCTTAAAGAAAGCATCTAAGGCTTCTTTATCGGTTACCGATTTATATTCTGCTCTTTTAGTATCATTATAATAACTATGTTCCGGTCCTACCCCAGGATAATCTAGCCCTGCAGCGATGGAATGTGTACTATGATCTAGCAAATAACATTTGAAACCATGTATTAGCCCCGTATTACCTCTACATATACTAGCCGCATGCTCTTTAGTATCTATCCCTTTTCCAGCTGGTTCTACTCCTATCATCTTCACTTCTTTATCATCATAGAAAGGTGAAAATAGACCTATGGCATTACTACCTCCCCCAACACAAGCCACTACATAGTCAGGCAATCTTCCTTCCTTTTCTAATATTTGTTTTCTTGCTTCTCTTCCTATTACTGATTGAAATGTCCTTACTATCATTGGGAATGGATGAGGCCCTACTGCTGAACCAAGAAGATAGAAAGTATTATCCTTATTTTCTACATAGTCCTCTAATGCCTTGTCTACTGCTTCTTTTAATGTCCTATTTCCTTCCTCTACTGCCACTACCTTTGCCCCTAACATTTCCATTCTGAAAACATTTAACTCTTGCCTTTTAGTATCTTCAGCCCCCATATAAATTGTACAATCTAGTCCTAGCAAAGCACATACTGTAGCTGTAGCAACTCCATGCTGTCCTGCTCCTGTTTCTGCTATTACTCTCTTTTTGCCCATTCTTTTGGCAAGTAGCCCTTGTCCTATGGCATTGTTAATCTTGTGAGCTCCTGTGTGATTTAGATCTTCCCTTTTTAGATAAATCTTAGCTCCTTCCACTTCTTTTGTTAGTCTTTCTGCAAAATATAGTGGATTTTCTCTGCCTACATATTCCTTTAAATAATAGTCTAGTTCCTTCAAAAACTCTTCATCTTCCATAGCATTATAGAATTCCTTTTCCAATTCCTCTAATACTACTTTCAATTCTTCCGGTACATAAGCTCCGCCAAATTCTCCAAATAATCCATTTTCTCTTTTCATCCTTCTTCCTCCTAGATTAAATTTAAATACAAAAAAACCTCCATCCTCAATAGGACGAAGGTTGAATTCGCGGTGCCACCTAAATTATGCAAAAATGCATCTCTCTTAATGGGATACTAACATATCCTGTCCTTAGTTAACGGTAGGCTTCCGGCACGGGGTACTCTCCATAGATTTCCACCAGCTTCTACAAAGTCCATTCATTAAATCCCTCTTTGCCAAAGTCCCACCAATCTTTAGCTCTCTGTGAAAGATAAGAGTTAACTACTCTTCTTTGTCTTCGAATTTATTCTTGTATTTCAAAAAAGTATATCAGATGCAAAATAAATTTGCAACAGGAAAATTTTATATTTATATAAATTGTTAAATAACTGATGTTTTCAATATATAAGCAATCTATTTTCTAGTATTTGAATCTAGAGAGATCAATCTTTCATAGATTCCTCTATCCAAAGATATTGTTAACCATAAAGCTTCTGATATAATTTAATTAATATCTATAGGAAGGTGATTCCATGTACAACGAAAAAATCGAGTTCAAAAAAGATATTCCTTTTAGCCTTAAAGTCCAATCAATTAGTAGATATTCTATTCACTGGCATGAAAATGTTATAGAAATAATCCTTCCTATTAGAGGTTCTGTTGAGATTACCTCCAGCTTTGAACATAATATTATTCAAGAAGGTGATTTTTGGTTTATAAATAATAAATATATTCATTCTATTAGTAGCTCCAATAATGCAATAATTGCTATTTTCCATATTAATTTAGATTATTTTGAAAACCAATTTGAGTATATAAAATATATGACTTTTAGGAGCAATGTATATTCTGAAAATCAAAGAGAAAAAAGCGGCTATAATTTAGATTGTGATATAAGAATAGAGTACAAAAAAAGATTTAGAAACCTGCTAATTAGTATATTATCTGATGCTATAGATGAAAATATGTTATCAAAAAAACTAACAGAAAAATATGAGCATCAATTGATATATTCAATGGTATATGAATTTAATTGGCTCCAATTCCAAAGGAAATCTAATAAATTTATTAGTCAGATACAGTTAGATAGATATCACAGAATCATCAAGTTTATTGATGAACATTATGGAGAAAAAATTACTTTAGATGATATAGTAGCTAAGGAGTTCATTACAAAAAACTACTTCTCACATTTTTGGAAAAATCTCAGTTCTTATAGTTTTCAAGAATGTATTAGTTGTCAAAGAGTATTAAAATCAGAATATCTACTACTTAACAATATAAATATCACTAGTATATCAGAACAATGTGGATTTTCAGATGTAAAATATTATTACAGGCATTTTAAAAAATGGTTTGGGTGTATGCCTATAGAATATAGAAATAAATCCTTTTCATACATGCAAAGGGGCTTCCACTATGAAAACTTAGAATTTAATAATTTAGGAAAAATTCTCAAGGATTATATAAATAATTACTTTATAGCCCTATATGACCATAATTTGAACTCAGATATTTCATTTTTTGTTGAAAATTATATGAAGATTAAATATCTATGTACAAAAGATAAAAATCTTGCCCCTAGTTCTTCTAATCATATCCTAATCAATCTTTTTGATTATTGTAACTTTCACTTAGAAGAAACTAATTTTATATTCAATTGGAATAGTATTGACCTCTTAGTAAACTTATCATTAGACTTTGGTGTTTCTCTTTATTTTAGATTAAACTGTGATAGTATAAAAGAAACATTGCTATATAATGTAGTTAATAAGTTTATAGATAATTGTATTTTCCGCTATAGCATAAAAACCGTTAATAAGTGGTACTTTTTTATCAATTTCAGGGATATGTCCTTATATAAAGAAGCCCATGATATAAAGAAAATGCTTGATAAAAAGATTAAAAATGCTAAAGTTAGTTATTCTTTTGAGTTTTAGATGACAAAAATGTTAATTAGATTTTAGTCAATATCACATGTTTGTCAATTGAAGAAAACTCCTATTTGTTATATTATTAACATATGAACTAGTTATTTATTTAAAATCTATCATAAATAGGAGGTATTTTATGAAATTAAAAGATAAAGTAGCTATTGTAACGGGTGCTAGTGCGGGAATGGGTAAGGATATAGCTTATTATTTTGCTAAAGAAGGTGCTATTGTATATGCTGTAGCTAGAAGAGTAGAAAGACTTGAAGAATTAGCAAATAGCTCCAAGGATTTAGAAGGCAAAATAATACCTATTGCAGCCGATTTAATGTGTAAAGAAGCCACAGAAAACATGGTTGAAAAAGCTTATAAAGAATCTGGAAGACTAGATATTTTAGTAAATAATGCAGGAATAATGGACGATTTCAGTCCTGTTGGCGAAGTAAAAGATGAAATGATTGAAAAAGTTTTCAACTTAAATGTATATTCACCTTTCTACTCCATGAGAAAAGCTGTAGAAATTTTCTTAGCTAATGGAGGTGGAAATATTATAAATGTTGCTTCCATAGGTGGTTTATTTGGTTCTAGAGCTGGAGCAGCATATACTGCATCAAAACATGCTTTAATAGGTCTAACAAAAAATACTGCTTTTATGTATTCTAAGAAAAATATTAGATGTAACGCTATATGTCCTGGTGGAATTGAAACGGAAATAGGCGCAGGAGAATTTATGAAAAACATAAATATGGAAGGAATGAATATGGCGACATCAGGTGCAGCTGGCAATCCAAGAACTGGAAAAGGCAGTGAAATCGCAACGGTTGCAGTATTCTTAGCGAGTGACGACGCAAGCTATGTAAACGGACAATGTATAGCAGTTGATGGAGGATGGACTGCATATTAATAAAATTAGGGAACGCCAAGGTGTTCCCTATAATTTATTTATGATATGATATAATCTAAATCTCTCCATTCCAATCCTCAATTTCAAAAACTCTCATCTAACTTTCCATTACCTTTTCCTTTTTCAAATAAAAATCCACAAATTACTGATGTCAAAGGAGAAACCAGTACAAGCCCTATACATCCCACAAAGGTATGAAGTATCTCTGCAGCTATTGTCTTTGAATTAAGTATGTTTAGCATTGGTGTTTCTTGAGCCATATAAACCATCATGACTGATAAATAACTTCCCATATATGCAAATAAAAGGGTGGTCGTCTGGGTTCCAACTACAGATTTTCCAATATTGAATCCAGATAATATTAGATCTTTTTTAGTCACACTGGGATTGTTATTTACAATTTCTTCTAGTGCCGATGAAATATCTACAGCTAGATCTAATATTGCTCCAGAACTTGCAAGATATATTCCTGCTTGGAAAATAGCTGTTAAATCAAGCTTCAAAAAACCTGCATAAAGTAGTGATTCTGACCAAGTCATAACTGCACCATGAATATTGAAATAGTTGCCGAATATGATTGCTAAAATACAAGTCGCAAAGGAACAAGAAATTGTACTTATAATAGCTGCATATGATTTTTTTGTAAAACCAGCAACTAATAAGCTAGTTATGATTGTTAAGGTATTTCCAACTATTAAAGCTATTAAAATAGGATTGAATCCCTTTAACATCGCTGGAATCAATATTTTCCATATACTAAGTAATGCAAAAGCAAAGGATAATAATGTTCTAACGCCTGTAAATCCTAAAAAAATTACAATAACTAGAGCGAAGCACCATATAAGCACTGCTTCCTTGTTTAATCTATAATGATCCACCATATTAGCGAAGTTGATATTTCCATTCTCATCAAAACCAATAAGTACCCATGCCTTATCACCTTCTACAAAGAGCTTGTCTTCTGCAAGACTACCTGTCAACATATTATTTGCATCTACTATCTGTCCCTTATATGAGCCTGTCTCTATTTTGATTATAGTACGTTGATCACCTTGCTTAAATAATCCTGTATTAAGTACATTTGAGTTATCAACAGATAATACTTTTGCCCTTGCTCCCTCTGTGTGTGTATATAATTGTTTGTCAAATCCTGTTGGTAATAATACAAGTATTATTAATAGAATTAGAAGGGAAAAAATAAATCCTACTTCCTTTCTATTAACGTTACTTAAAATGTCTTTCAAAAATTATCCCCCTTTCATTTAAACAAGGCTGGAAATATTCCAGCCCTATTTGTTCTTAGTTTATTTTAATCCTGTTGCAGTAACTAACTTATGATAAACTTCAGTATTATCGTATGCACCGTTAAATAATTCAGCTTGTGCACCTGTAGCATATACTGGAACTGGTACTCCTGTATGAGAATAGGAAGTCCAACCTATACCAGCTTTATTGTTTAGGATATGAGTCAATGTAACTGATAAGGGATTGTAGCCACCATATAATCTATATGATTCCTCATCCTTTGATGGTTCTTCTGCCATAGTCTCATTAAATGATTTCTCTAGTCTTTCTACTTCGCTGTTTGAAAGTTCTAGAGCCATATATGGATCATCACCTTCGCCGTCTTTATACTCATTTTTAAGACCAAAGTTTTCACTAATAACCGGCATTATATCTTTAAAAGTTAGCTTAGGATTTTCTTCTATCATTTTATCAAGTAATGCATCAAATGCTACATATGACATCTTTTGATTTTTTAAAATTTCTAGTGCTACATCATATCCTGTTGTAGCTTGACCTATAGTCATTCCACCTGTTTCGTGGTCACCTGTTACGATAATTAGTGTTTCTTCTGGATGTTTCTTAGCAAAATCAATAGCTACTTGAATAGAATCTTCAAAAGCTAAAACATCACCAATATTTGATTTTGCATCATTAGCATGGCCTGCCCAGTCAATCTTCCCTGATTCAGCCATTATAAAGAATCCTTTCTCATTATCAAGAACATCTATGCCTTTTTTAACGAAATCAGCAAGAGTAATATCTCCATCTTTACTATCTATTGCATATGCCATAGCACCACCATCTTGAACTTTAGGGGTAATTGCATATACTTTACCCGATTGATTGTTTAGAGATAAAATCTCTTCTTTTGTATTTACTATTTTATATCCTTTTTCCTTCATAACTTCATATGCATCTTTTTGATTATCGTTATTACCTTTTGCTTTACTTAATGTTCCACCACCAAAATAATCAAATCCTGATTCTGACATTTGCATCGCTATATCATAATAGTCATTTCTTGATGCTACATGTGCATAATAGGCTGCTGGTGTTGCATGGTTTAGAGTAACTGTTGAAACTATGCCTATCTTCATCCCTTTTTCTTTTTTCAGCCTTTCTGCAATAGTTTTAGGCACATTATTAGAATCTACGTTTTCAGCCTTATTACCTGAAATATTACCTATTGGTCTCAATCCTATAGTACCACTCCATGTTTTAAATCCTGATGATAATGATGTAGCTGTAGAAGCTGAATCTGGTGCAAATGAAGTAGCATCATGTGTAGTTTGATATCCTATCGCTTCGAAATTCTGAAAATTAAGTACATTCAATTTTAAGTTGTTATGTTGGTTTTTTCCACCATAGATCTGAGCTGAATTTACTTGAACTGCTGACATCCCATCTCCAATAAACATGAATATGTATTTTGGAGATTTTGCTGTTTCTTTTGCTGCTGCCATTTTTGCCTCGTTTGCTTTAGCTAATTGAGGTGTCAGACTAGCTTTAGAAACTAAAGAGCATCCAGTCACAAACGAAACCATCAATATTAATAGTAATAAAGACGAAAAAAACCTTTTAGACATAAAATCCCTCCACATTTGTATTTGTTTTTTTACTTACAAATACACTATAACTCATGTCTGTTAAATCTAAATAAAGTTGTAGTAATGTTTTGATTAATCTTATATAAATTAAAATACAAGCAAGACCAAAACTAACTACTTATATTTTGCTTTATAATTCCTAGTTTATTCGTATGTCAATTCAAGTTCTTTTCTGTGATTTTTTCCTATTGGTCATATAAAAAAGCTCCTATTTCTAGGAGCCATTAATTCTAATTAAAAAAATCTTTATTTAGTTTTTCAATCAATTCTTCTCTTAATTTTGTTAATTCCTCTTCATAAGTTTCAGAACTGTTTTTTGGTGATCTATCGTTTACAAATCTACCTTTATTTTCAACTCCCCAGAAACCAGCTGTATCCTCATCTAATACTCTAAAAGCTTCCATATATTCATCCCAAGCTTCATCATCAATACCTACTCCATCACCTATATAACCTCTACCGCCACCTAAGAATCCTGCGTTCATTATGGTATATATACTTTTATCTTTTAGCATTCCCTCTAGTCCTTTGTCTGTATCTTGATATGCAAACTGTTTAGCAAATACAGTTTCCATATATCCTTTAACTATTGCCGTTGGAGTATCATGCCAGTTCGGATAGCAGAATATAATATAATCAGCCTTTGCTACAAATTCTTGCTCTTTTTTTATTTCTGGAGTTGGCTCTCCAAATCCATCCTTAGCATAATAGAAGTTCTCTGCTGTAAGTACAGGATTAAAGCCCATATCATATAAATCCCTTAATTCAACCTCTACACCTTTTTCTTCAAAATGCTTCATAGCTGTATTAATCAAATCATAGTTCAAACTATATTTTCTTGGATCCCCTACTACAAATAGAGCCTTCTTTCCAGCTTCATCTGTGAAGCCTTTTGGCTTATACTCTTGAATTAATTCATCTGGTACTATTGTTGCTGATGTTGCTCCATCAACAGTTGCAGATGTTCCTACATCAATACTTTCCTCTGTTGACACATCTTGTACATCATTTTCATTTACCACATTATTTTCATTTTTTGCGCATCCTGCCATAGTCATAACTAAAGATAAAATCATAGTTATTGCTAAAATTCTTTTCTTCATGGCTTCCTCCTATGTAAAATATTTTATTATATTAAATAGCCTTAATATAGCTATTAATATCTAAGTATCAGAACTAATTATATGACTCTATTAGTTTATCAACGAAAAAAAGTAGTTCTTCTTTTAATATTTCATTTTTTCTCTTAACCATTGCACAAGTTATATCTAGATGTTTCTTTTCATAAGAAATCCTCGCCAAATCGCTGTGAATCTTTTTCTTACATTTCCAGTCTATTTCCATTGCAAAGGATGGTAGATTATGCAAAGCATCATTATACGTCTTGTTTCCGTTGGCTAAAATTGTTTTATTAGTTTCAGGAATACCTAAATACTCCAACTCATAATTCAAGCTAAACATTCCTTCAAATAAATAAGTTTTTTTCACATGGAAAAGCCCCTGCAAATCATCTCTACTTAAACTTTCCATTTTACTCTTTTCATATTTCTTGCTCATATGAATCTTCATTTGTCCCACAAATAAATCCTGTAACTCTAATCCCTCTGCTACTAAATATTGTAATAGCTTTTTTCTTTGAAATTCACTGTAAATTATAATCCCTATATCACAATCTCTCGTTATTACCTTTTCTATAGATTCTTCTACACCCGATTCATAAAGCTCAAATTCATAGTTTTCATTATTATATCTTCTACAAACTTCATAAAATTGAAAATTGATTACCTCAGAACCAAAGGAAGCAATCTTTATCTTATTTCCATTGGATTTTGTTAAAAGTTTGCCTTCAATAATTTCAAACTGTTTTACTAGTGATTTGGCATGATGATATACTTCAACGCCATAGGAAGTTAAAGTTACTCCCCTATTATTTCTATAGAAAATGTTTTTACCTATTTCGTTTTCTAAACTTGTAATTTGATTACTTAAATTAGGCTGAGATATAAACAGATTACTGGCTGCCTTTGATATGCTCCCTGTTTCAACAATCTCTACTATATATCTTAATTGATTAAAATCCATATTTTCTCCTATCTATTTATAAACATTGACATATTTTAGACTATACATAATATACTATAAGCCTGTTAAAGTTTCAACAATTCAGCTATATGTATTTTTTATTGCCAATGACTCTATATTTATATAATCATTGGCAATAATCTATTTCAAAATCACTTTTCTTCTACTTCAGCACATCTATTATCATATCCTCTTTTATTTCCCATATATTTGCCTGGACATCAAATATGTTCCAATCTGATAGTTCTCTAATGTATTTGTAATTTTTATTATATCATTATCTAAGGCTATTTTATTCGTTCTATTAATGCGATACTCTATTTTTCACAGATATATTTTATCTACTAACTATCAAAGTTATCACCTACTCAGTCTATATTACATATACTATTAAAAACCTAATGAAAGGAAGGATATAATGAATAATAACTATGATCCATATGATCAACAAAATAACAATAATTCAATGTATAATAATTACCTAGGATATTCATCTCCTTGCTGTAATAGACCACCAGTAATGCCTCCCAACTGTTGGGAGAAATGTATTGATTTAAGTGACCACGGTCCAAACCCCTATGTAGTTAATATTGAAGAAGCTACAGAACAAAACTATAATTATCGAGCTGCTTTATGGACAGGAAATTATTTACAACTTACTGTAATGAGTATTAATCCTAGGGATGATATAGGTCTAGAACTCCATATTGGCCATGATCAATTTATAAGAATTGAGGAAGGCCAAGGTCTTGTTTTAATGGGAGATAGTAGAGATAATTTGTATTTTCAAGAAAAAGTCTATGATGGTTATGTAATATTTGTGCCTGCTGGTAAATGGCATAATTTAATTAATATAGGTTGCGTTCCTCTTAAACTATATTCTATTTATGCACCTCCTCAACATCCTCATGGTACTATTCAGAAGACTAAAGAAGATGCCATGGAATCTAATATATACTAGTTGATACAAATTAAAAAAGGGGCATTTCATAACTGATAAATCAGTTATGAACGCCTCTTTTTAAAATTTATAACTATATTTATTTCTTAATTTCCTTAAACATTTCTGCTTGTTTTTTAATACCTACTTCAGTAGCAAAACGTTCAATACTAGATGCACCAAAGAAACCATCTACACCTTTAGTCCTTTGAAGAACATAGGCTGCATCCTCTGGTTCAGCAATAGGTCCTCCATGGCAAAGTATCATAACATCAGGATTTACAGATTTACCTGCATCGCAAATCTCCTGCACTTTCTTTACTGCATCATCTAAGTTTAGAGCTGTTTTTGCTCCAATTGTTCCCTTTGTTGTAAGACCCATATGAGCCACTAAAATATCTGCTCCTGCCTCTGCCATTTTCTTAGCTTGTTTAGTATCAAATACATATGGTGTAGTTAATAAATCTAATTCATGAGCCTTTCTTATCATATCTACTTCAAGGTCATATCCCATACCTGTTTCTTCTAAGTTTTGTCTAAATACTCCATCTATTAGTCCTACAGTTGGAAAGTTTTGAACTCCTGCAAATCCCTGTTCCTTTAATTGTTTTAAAAATACATCCATAATACGGAAAGGGTCAGTACCACAAACTCCAGCAAGGACAGGAGTCTCTTTAACTACAGGTAAAACTTCATTTCCCATATCCACTACAATTTGATTTGCATCTCCATAGGAAAGAAGCCCTGCCAGCGAGCCACGCCCCGCCATTCTATATCTGCCTGAATTATATATAATAATTAAATCTACTCCGCCAGCTTCTCCACTTTTTGCAGATATACCTGTACCTGCTCCTGCCCCCAAAATAATATTTCCCTTTGTTACCTCATCTTTTAATTTCTTCAGTATCTCAATTCTAGACATACATATTCCTCCAATATTATTTGTTATTCTTCATTAGTTCTATTAGCTTCTTAGCTGCTGCTTCTGCAAATTCTCTATCATTAATATTAAAATCTAATTCAATTAATTCTATTTTATCTTTATCAATATTGCTTCTTATGGTATCAAATAACATCTTATCTTCTTTTGGTCCATAGAAAGGCTGCCCTTCTGCATCAATCATAGATACTCCTTTAAGAGGAATCATTAAGGTTGTGAAGCCATTTGTATCATTTAGCTTTTCAGAGATTATTTCTCCTAATCTCTTATTTTCATCTATAGTAGTACGCATCAAGGTTACAGTAGGATTATGTTTATAAAAGTTTCTTCCATCGAATTCTTTAGGAACAGTATCCATAGGTCCAAAGTTTACCATGTCCAATGCCCCAAGAGAGACCACCTGTGGGATTTTATTCCTTCCTGCCGCTTCCAATCTATGAGGTCCGGCAGCTAAAACTCCTCCCACTAATTCATCACACCACTCCGTTGTAGTTAAATCAAGTACTCCATCAAAGAATCCATCCTCTATAAGTCTTTCCATAGTCCTTCCACCTGTGCCTGTTGCATGGAATACTAGTACTTCATATCCCTCTTTTTCTAAATATTCTCTAGCCATATCTACACAAGGAGTAGTTACTCCAAACATAGTAGCTGCAATTAAAGGCTTTTTATCAATCTTTTGCCTATGTTCAAAATTTACCATCCCTGCTATTGCAAAAGCAGCATTTGTAAATATCTTAGTGGAAATTGAGTTTAATCCCGATACATCAACAATTGAAGGATACATCATAATATCGCTAGTTCCAACATATTGCTGAGTATTACCTGATGCAACTGTAGACACCATGACTTTAGGTACTCCTATTGGCAACGCTCTCATACCGGGAGTTACTAAAGATGTCCCTCCAGTTCCTCCAAGAGAAATTATTCCATGAAATTTTCCCTCTGCATATAGTCTAGGAATTAATTTCTCCATTCCCTTTGATAGAATTTCAGTTCCTAATGCCCTATCTTTTTTAGCTGCAATCTCTTTAATATCTGCTCCTACTTCTTTTGCAACTTCTTCATTAGATATATCTGTTTCAAACATAGGCTCAAATACGCCACAATGTATTGTAAGGGTTTTTAAGCCTAATCCTTCTAAAACATTCTTTACATAAGAAAACTCTTTACCTTTAGAGTCAAAAGTTCCTGCAATTGCAATAGTTTTCATTAAAAAACTCCTTTCCATTTTAAGTTTATTATTATAGATTATACCCTAAATATACATTAGATTATAAAATAATAGATATACTCCAAAAATTTCCAGAAGCTTTTATTTAAATGCAATTGTAAGTGCCTTCTTTATCTTAGTTTACTCTCCGCAAAATAGCCTATCAAACTTTCCTCGTATTCTCTCTTTTCTCTCATCAGTTTCAGCTTTTTCTATGGTAATACTTATAATATCTCCTTCCCTAGCTTCTTCTGGAATTATAATTCTTGGGATTTCTATTGTATCTTTATTTTCCAGTTCAACTATTGCAAAATCTTCTTCAAACCTATCAATAGTAAATTTCATTTAATCACCCCTAGTCATTAAATCTAAATATTTCTTTACCAGACTCATCATAAAGTACAGCAGGATCACTCTTTGTATTGTTCCATATATTATTACTTCCCCAATTTAAATCTCCTTCCTTATCTCCACTGGTTACTGTAACTACTTCTGCCCCCTTTAGGACATACTTAGGAAATATATATTCTTGATTACCTGTTACAGAAAGAAGCTTCCATCCTTCTAGATTAATCTCATCCTTTGAATTATTCTTTATAGTTACTATTTCTTCTATTTTATCAACATGACTTATTATTACATCTGGCTTATTAACAGGAGAACTGTTATTAAGAACTATTTCCTTATCATTGAACTCTAAACCCTTTCCATTACTTTTAATTATTATTGTCCCTTGTAAATCTGTTCTACATATATCTATATTCTTTTCTGTTAGTCTTTCTATTATTTCCTTATGAGGATGTCCATAACTATTTCCAGTTTCTGAAGATATTACTGCAACATAAGGATTAACTGCTTCTAAAAAATCTTGTGATGTTGATGTTACACTACCATGATGTCCAACTTTAAGTACATCTGATTTTAATAGATTTCTATTGTTTTTTAATATTTCATTTTCTGATAATGCTTCTGCATCTCCTGTAAATAGAAAAGAAGTCTCTCCATTTATTAACTTTACTACAACTGAATAATCATTTAAACTTGCATAATCCTCTCCATTAGGTGCAAGGACAATAAATTCTGCACCATCTAAATCATATCTATCTCCAACTTTTGGCTTTGTAATCTTTAATCCCTTTTTATCTATACTATCTAATACATCTTCAAAGGTTTTTGTATTAGCGATGGCATTTGGCATAATTATTTTATCAATAGGGAAGTTATCAATCACATCATCTAATCCACCTATATGGTCTGCATGGGGATGGGTGCCTATTACATAATTTAGTTTACTTACATTTTGCTTTTTAATATAATCTACAACTGTTTTTCCATCTTTATTGTCACCAGCATCAATTAACATGGCTTCCTCTCCTTTTTTAATAAAAATAGAGTCTGCCTGACCTACATCAATAAAATGTACCTCTAAAACTTCACCCATACTGACCTCTGAATTAGTATCCATAATATCTTCACAGGCTGTTAATGAAATAATTACAATTATTGCAAATATAAATGTAATTATTTTTTTGAAATTTTTCATATTAATACCTCACTTCTTTGTTTTTTACTAAATAGTAATCTTTAACTAATTTCTGTTAATCTTATTAATTATATCACATCATATGATTATAATAGTATTTTTCATTTACAAAAATTAAAATTCCTAATTCATATCTATAAATTACCTTGTATTAGAACTTATTTTTCGTACAAAATAAAAGTAAATAAAAAGAGGTGATTTTAATGGTAAAACCAATAGATAGAAATGCTAGTATAGCTTTAGACCAAATGAAAGCAGAAATTGCTAATGAATTAGATGCTGATTTAACTAATAAAGAAACTGTAGATGGTACTATGACTGTAAATCTAGTTGAAAGAGCTGAAAGAAAACTTAATAATAAGGAAGAATAGTTATAATTTAGTATCTGCTTAATTAAAAATAAATGCTCTTTTCTAAATTTGTAGAAAAGAGCATTTTTATAATAATTTAATTAAAATTTTAGTAAGCTTCACTTAAATTTATTTCCCCCGCTTTTACTAAAGCAGTTTTAGCTATAACAGGTCCAACTAATTCATATATTACTGTTGAGGCTAATATTACTGTTCTTATGGTTGATCCAAATTCAGGCATTACTGTCTGCGCTATCATAGATAATCCAATAGCAACTCCAGCCTGTGGTACTAAAGCAAAACCTAAGTATTTTTGTACCATCTTATCTGAATTAGTTAATCTAGCACCAATTGATGCTCCTACTATTTTTCCTATAACTCTTACTAATACATATGCAATCCCCATAAGTCCTGCGTATCTAAGTACCCCTAAATCTAGATCTATTCCTGCTAGTGTAAAGAATGATATAAATATAGGTGGTGTTATTCTATTGACAATATGCAAGGCCTTAGTACTGTTACGAGCTAAGTTAGAAACAGTAACACCTATCATCATACAAACTAAAAGTGTAGAAACATTTAGTAATGTGGCAAGTCCTATGGCAGCAAAGACACTTGCTATAACCATACATAATAGTTCATCTTCACCTTTAATCTTAGGAATTACATAACATAATATAATACCTATAATAAATCCAATTCCCAATGCAAGTATAATTTCCCATATTGGCATAAATATAGCACTTATAATTGAAAATTCTCCCCCAACATTCATTAAAGATTTAGCTATTGTAATCGCAATACCAAATGCTACTATGGCTACCCCATCATCCATGGCAACAACTGGAAGGAGAGTATCTACCACTGGTCCCTTAGCCCTATACTGCCTAATAATCATAATTGTTGCAGCTGGGGCAGTGGCTGAAGCAATCGCTCCAATTACCATTGAAAATGCAAGAGACTGTTTAAATATAAATACCATGGTTAGTGTAACTAAAATTACTGGACATAAAGCCTCAAAAAATGTTATGGTTATTAATGATTTTCCTACTTTTTTTAATTGTTGAAAATTTATTTCACTCCCTATACTATAAGCAATAAATCCTAGGGCAGCTTCTGATATGATTTCCAAACTACTACTAACTTCTTTGGGTACCAAATTGAAAATTGAAGGTCCAATCAATACCCCAGCTAATAAGTATCCAGTAACATGGGGAAGTTTTAGTATAGATACTACTCTTGCCATTATGATGCCAGATAAAATAATAATTGCTATATAATACAATTCATGCATAAAAACATTCACCTCTATTGTTATTTAATTTATTAATATAAAAGTATTTTATTTATATATTCTTTAATACTTTTACAATAGTAAATTATATTCCTATTTTTATAATTTTGCAACCCACGAGAAAATTTGAAAAAGTATTTAACATGATTCTTCAATCTGATATAATAAAGTGTTATAAGTATGATTAAATTTATTAAATAAGGAGAGTTTACATGTATGCTTTGTTTTTAATATTAAATCAAACAGAAAAATTAGATACTATTCTAGAAACACTGTACAATCTAGAGGTAGGAGCAACAACAATTGATAGTATAGGAATGGGTAAAACATTATTGGAACATAATATTAATGAAGGCATTCTTTCTAGTCTTTCAACTATTTTAAATGAAAATAAACCTTATAATAAAACTATAATAAGTGTTATTAATAATGAAAATGTATTAAATGAGGCAATTGATCGTATTAGCAATATTTTAGATATAGATAATAAAAAGGGCATAGGATTTCTATTTGTCTTACCTGTATTGCGATTTCGAGGAGGACATGCATAAAATATATGACTGTAATTTATTACAGTCATTACTACTCCTTTAACTCCACACTAACATATATCTTTAGTATTTCTGTCAATATTAATTTTTCTACCTTTAGCTTGTATTCCTTTTTTTCTATTTTAAAAATTCTCTTATCTACTACTTCTGAAAGTATATCTGTATCTATGCTTTTAACTTCTTTTCCAATTAAAGTATTATATTTTTCTTTTATAGACTTTTCTATATCTATTCTATCTATTTCATCTCCATCAAAGATTAGTTTTATCTCTATATCTTTAAGTATCATATTGGTATCACTAATAGTTTGTTCTAGTTTCTCCAACTTAGCATCTCTATCTTCAATTGTATTCTCTAAATATATTATTGTTTTATGATATTCATCTATTCTGTAGCTAACTAAAGTAGTAAAAACAGCTATCCCCATTAAAACACCTGAGATAAAGCCTGTGAAAAGACATACTATATACCTTGTTCTTCTTACTTTAGCCATATTTCACTACTCCTTTGAATTAACTTAATAAAAGAAAATCCTAAATTTGCTCCTAAAAGTGCTATTAATATATATATCATCTGTTTTATAATGGACTTTAGCTCTCCTTCTAACAAACCTTTATCAATTATTATAAAAGAAGAAAATGTTCCGCCTAAGGCAATGGCAACGGCCCATATTTTAATAGAGCTTGCCACATTTAGCATAGTCCTAAGAGGTGGATTATTAGTTATAATTGCTCCTATTCCTGCGAATACACTTCCTCCAACTACTACGCCAAAAGCAATACAAAAGTTTTGTACTATACTTATATAAAAATCAGACAATATACTCATCTCCCGAAGCAATTCTATTTTATAAGATATGTTTACTTTTTCTGTTTATGTTAGTAATCATATTTTAAGTCTTCTATTTGTTTCAATTACTAACTCTTGAGGATATTAACCTATTTTATAGAAATAAGATTTTTTAATAAATAAAGACCTATGGATTATGTATAATCCATAGGTCTTTATCTGTTAAGTACATAGTTATGCTTTTTTTACAAATTCAGATTTTAGTTTCATGGCTCCAAATCCATCAATTTTACAATCAATATCGTGGTCCCCATCAACTAATTTTATATTTTTCACCTTTGTACCTATCTTTACAGATGATGAACTTCCCTTTACCTTAAGATCCTTAATCACTATTATATCATCACCATCACTAAGTACATTCCCATTGGCATCTTTTACTACCTTCTCATCGGTAGATTCTTGTTGTATATCTGGGTTCCACTCGTGAGCACACTCTGGACAAACAAGAAGGTGTCCATCTTCATAAGTATATTCTGAACTACACTTTGGACAATTTGGTAAGCTTGACATATTTATCTCTCCTTTCATCATTAATTTTTATATAAATTTATAATTTATTTTAGCTTTCCTCATAGGCATATATAGTACCATAGTTCACTTTTATTTACAAATAATCTCAAAGTATATGAAAATTAAAGCATGTCCTCATGTTTAGTTTATTATATTTAGGGAATAAAATAAATACAAATGATAATGGTTATCAATTAGTTATTTATATATAAGGAGGTAGTAAAATGAGATTTGAAGATTATAACCCTCTAGATGAAAAATATTATAGTATTTTAAATGCCGATGGCGAAATTATAAACGAAACAGATATTCCAGCACTGTCCGATGAGGAATTATTATATCTTTATAGGACTATGTTATACACTCGTACAATAGATGAAAAAGCTTTATCATATCAAAGACAGGGAAGGATGCTTACCTATGCTCCTAACACTGGTCAAGAAGCTGCCCAAATAGGCAGTGCCTATGCCATGGATAAGGAAGACTGGTTAGTTCCTGCTTTTAGAGAATTAGGGGCTTGGTTAGTTAGAGGTGTTCCTCTTAAAAACATTTATTTATATTGGTATGGAAATGAATGGGGAAGTTATATGCCAGAAGGTGTAAAAGTACTTCCTGTATCTGTTCCTATAGGTTCTCAATATCAACATGCAGCAGGTATTGGTATGGCAAATAATATTAAAGGAGAGAAAAATGCAGTAGTAACTTATATTGGAGATGGTGGTACTTCCCACGGAGATTTCCATGAGGCTTTAAACTTTGCCGCAGTTTTTAATGCTCCAGTAGTATTTATAATCCAAAATAATCAATACGCTATTTCAGTTGCTAGGGAAAAACAGACTAAGAGTAAAACCTTAGCTCAAAAAGCTATTGCTTATGGTATGCCAGGTATTGTAGTAGATGGCAATGATATATTTGCCATGTATTCTGCTACAAAAGAAGCCATAGATAGAGCTAGAAATGGTGAAGGTCCTACACTCATAGAAGCCTTCACCTATAGATTAGGTGCTCATACTACTTCTGATGATCCTACTTTGTATAGGGAAGATTCTGAAGTAGAAGAATGGAAACATAAAGACCCATTATTAAGATTTAAAAAATATTTATTAAATAAGAATATATTAACAGAGGAATGGGAAGAAAAGATTAAAAAAGAATTAGAAAATGAAGTAATGTCTACTTTCGAATCAATTGAAAATAAATCTGATACTGAAATTGATGATATATTTAAGTATCACTATGAAACACTGCCTCCACAATTAGAGGAACAATTGTTGGAATACAAGTCTTTTTTAGAAGGAGGTAAATAATATGGCTAACACATTAAATATAGTTCAAGCTGTTAATCAAGCTTTAATGAATGAAATGGAAAGTGATGAAACTGTAGTAGTTTATGGTGAAGACGTAGGTCTTGAAGGTGGAGTTTTTAGAGCCACTGTTGGATTGCAAGAGAAGTTTGGAAAGATGAGAGCCTTTGACTCTCCCCTTGCAGAATCTGCCATAGTAGGTACAGCAGTGGGTATGGCAGTTAATGGACTAAAACCAGTTGTAGAAATGCAGTTTATGGGCTTCTCCTATCCTGCCTTTAACCAAATAATATCTCATGTTGCTAGAATGAGAAACCGTAGTAGAGGTAGATATACTTTGCCTATGGTAATTCGTGCTCCTTACGGTGGAGGTATTAGGGCATTGGAACATCACTCTGAAAGTACGGAAGCACTTTATGCTCATATACCAGGGCTCAAAGTCGTTATTCCCTCTACCCCTTATGATGCAAAGGGACTTCTTATAGCAGCAATTAGAGATCCTGACCCAGTTTTATTTCTAGAACCAAAGAGAATATATAGAGCCTTTAAACAAGATATTCCAGAAGACGCTTATACACTTCCTATTGGTAAAGCAAAGGTTGTGGAAGAAGGAGAAGATGTAACTATTATAACTTGGGGTGCAATGGTTAGAGATGTGCAGAAAGCTGCCCAAATGGTAAAAGCCAAAGGAATCCATCCAGAAATAATAGATCTAAGAACCATCGCTCCAATGGACAGAGAGACTTTTGTTCAATCAGTTAAGAAAACTGGAAGAGCCATAGTAGTCCACGAAGCTCCAAAGACTTTAGGTACAGGAGCAGAGATTGTAGCTATTCTAAATGAAAAGGCATTCTTATATTTAGAAGCTCCTCCTACTCGTGTAACAGGATTTGATACTACTTTCCCTCTTCCAAGGGGAGAAAAACATTATATTCCATCTCCTGAAAGAATAGCAAAAACAATTGAAGATTTAGTTAAGTTTTAGTTAGGAGGTATATTATGAAATTTGAATTTCGTTTCCCAGATATAGGTGAAGGTATAAGAGAAGGTACTCTTATGAAATGGTTAGTCCATGAAGGTGAAGATATAGAGGAAGGGCAATCTGTAGCTGAGGTAGAAACAGATAAGGTCACTACAGAAATCCCTTCTGCAAGATCAGGTAAAGTATTAGAATTGAAGTTTGAAGAAGGAGATACTATTGAAGTAGAGCAAATTTTTATTGTAATAGATACTTCTGATGGCTCTTTAGAAAATGAACAAGAACTAAATGAACTATCTGAAAAAGAAGAAGTCGTAGAAGAAGAAACTGCAGGAGTTGTAGGAGAAGTCATAGCTTCCTCAGAAGTGATTCCATCTAGTACTGAAGGTCAAAATATGCTAAAAGAAACAGCTCATAAGAAAAAAGTATTAGCTACTCCTGTAGCTAGAAAAATGGCTAAAGATTTAGGAGTAGATATTCAAATCATAGAAGGAACAGGTCCAAATGGAAGAGTAATGAAGGAAGATATTTTAAATTCTAAGGAAGACACTAAACCGGCTAGGGTAGAAGAACCTAAGACTGAACCAGTAAAAGTAAATTATGATAATAATGAGAAATTGGAAAGAATTCCACTTACAAGAATTAGAAAGACTATTGCAGAGCAAATGTCAAAATCTAGATTTACTATACCTCATACAACTGCAATGGATGAAATAGATGTTTCTAAATTAGTAGAGTTTAGAAATAGGCACAAGGATAGGTTTAAAGCTGAAGATATTAATCTAACTTATTTACCATTTATTATTAAGGCTGTCATAAGAGTACTGAAAGAATTCCCTGAATTTAACTCATCCTTCGATGAAGAAAATCAGGAATTAGTCCTAAAGCATTTCTATCATATTGGTATAGCAACAGATACTGATAGAGGGCTTATGGTACCAGTGCTTCAAGATGCAGATGAAAAAAGTATTGTAGAAATTGCTAAAGAAGTAGAAGATTTAAGTAATAGAGCCAAGGAAAATAAGGCAGAGCTCCATGAATTAAAGGGAAGTACTTTTACTGTAACTAATTATGGTTCAATCGGTGGACTATTTGGTATCCCAATTATTAACTACCCTGAATCAGCAATCCTTGGTATAGGTCGTATTGTAAAGAAACCTATTGTAAAGGATGATGAAATAGTAATTGCCCATATGCTGCCTTTATCTCTATCCTATGACCATAGAATAATTGACGGTGCCAGTGGTGCTCGTTTCCTAAATATGCTAACTCAATTATTATCTAACCCAGAAATACTTTTACTAATGTCATAGAAAGAGAAGGTGATTATATGAGTAAATACGATATTCTTGTTTTAGGCGGAGGCCCGGGAGGTTATGTGGCTGCCATAAGGGCAGCCCAGCTTGGGGCAAAGGTCGCTTTAATAGAAAAAGAAAGATTAGGTGGTGTTTGTCTGAATTGGGGTTGTATACCTACTAAGACAATGCTTAGAACTGCTAAACTCTATAAGGATATTTTAAGAGGAGAAGAATTTGGCATAGTAGGTATTGATGTAGATAATATAAAGGTAGATTGGAATTCTTTAATAAACAGGAAAGATAAAGTAGTTAACCAGCTAGTATCTGGTATAGAATCCCTTATGAAAAAGAATAAAATTGATATTTATGAAGGTATGGGAACTGTTTTAAATAAAAATGAAATTAAAGTAAATGATACTACTCTTTGGGGAAAGAGCCTTATTATAGCCACTGGAGCAAAGGAAAACTTTCCTTCCATAGATGGATTAGATCATATGGTGGAATCTGGTAGAGTTATAAATAGCAAAGGTGCATTAAGTTTAAAAGAAATTCCAGAGGAATTAATAGTAGTTGGCGGTGGAGTCATAGCAGTGGAGTTTGCAACACTTTTTAATTCTCTAGGCTCTAAGGTAACTCTAATTCAAAGATCCAGTAGAATATTGAGTTCTACAGAATCAGAAATGGCCACTACCCTTGAAAGACAGCTTAAAAAATCAGGTATGAATATATTGACCAATACTAAGTTAAAGTCTATATCAAATGATGGAGTTTTAATTGAACACAAAGGTAAGGAAAAGTTATTTAAAGGAGACAAATATCTTGTATCCTTAGGATTGAAGCCACAATTGAAGGGATTAGAAAGTCTAAATCTAAAGCTAGATTCCAAGGGTTTTGTAGAAACAAACGAAAGAATGGAAACTAGTGTAGATGGAGTATATGCCATAGGAGACTTAAATGGTAAATATGCCTTAGCCCATGTAGCTTCCCATGAGGGAGTGATTGCCGCTGAAAATATTATGGGAATGAAATCTAAAGTAGATTATAATATAGTACCTCAATGTATATATACATTCCCTGAGTTAGCTAGTGTAGGGCTTACAGAAGAAGAGGCTAAGGAAAAAGGATATGACGTCATAGTCAGTAAGTTCCCTTTATCAGCCAATGGTAAAGCCTTAGCTGAAGGAGAAAATGTAGGATTTATAAAGATAATAGCAGATAAAAAATATGGTGAAGTCTTAGGCACACATATTATGGCAAGTCATGCTACAGATATGATTGCAGAAGCAGTAATGATTATGAAACTTGAAGGAACAGTCTACGATATTAAGGAAGGAATCCACCCTCATCCTACCTTATCAGAAGCAATGATGGAAGCAGCCTTTGGTGCCATAGATAAACCAATTCATTTTTAAAACTCCCTTTGGAGTACTAGTGTTGCATTAAAAAGATAATTACAGATTGCTATGGAAAAATTTATACAATGAATAAAGAACCTCCTGTGTTAAATTGGTTTTAACTAGAAAACAATTTAACACGGGAGGTTCTTCTTTATGGATCAATATAATAAAACGGTTTTTAATAAAATAACAGAAGTAATTGATCGTAAATATATAATATATAGCATAACATGAATAAAATGGATGGTATGGGTATGACATCCATTTTGTCAAAGCTTAAATTTTACATTAATACAACACTAGTACCGTTCTGGGAGTTTTTTATTTATGAACATGTTTACAAACTACTGTATACGTTATAAACTATAGGCAAATATTAAACAGAAAACTTTTAAAATTAAAAATTATTCTTGAGAATAAAAATATTCTTGAGTTCTAAAGAAAAGGTGCTATATAAGATACAAAGAATTTAAGAGTTATTAATTATGATTAATGTTATAAATTATAGTTTAATGGAGGTAAAAAATGAATATATGGAAGGATATGTCGGGTAAGGAAAAGATTGTAACAGCATTAATTAAATTACCTATAATTTTTTATTTAATTTTTAATTTAAAACTTAATTGGATACAATTGTTACTTTTAGGTCTTCCTATAGTCCTTATTATTAATCTCTTAGTATTTAAGATTTCAAGAAGTTTTTTTAATTTAAAATGAGAATAAAATTATATTGTAAAAAAGCTATAATACAAGGTTTTACCTTGTGTTATAGCTTTTAACTTATAGCGTAATCCAATGTCCTCCAATAGTCCTTTATTCCAGTAACTCTTACATCACCAACAACCCTTATTCTTTCATCTATATTTTCAAGATAAGCTATTTCTAGCTCTATCATATCATATTTATCTTGTAGATCGAATAAATATGTATCCAAATTCAATACATTTCTATTTATTCCCAATAATTATTTATTGACATTCGATAAATAATTACTTATAATCTATTTATTAGTATTTCATGGAGGTGTTTTTATGAAAAAGGGATCGACACTCTTTTTGAGAATCGCTGTTATCCTTATAGGGGTTCCTATTTTCCTTGTATGTATATTCTTGATACCAAAAATAGGGAACTATGCAGCAAGTCTATATCCAGATATGACTTATATAAAATACTTAATTTCGGCCAATTTATATGCTACAGCTGTACCTTTTTATTTTGCTCTATATCAAGCCTTTGAACTTTTAAACTATATTGACAAAAATAAGGCTTTCTCAGAGCTATCTGTAAAAGCCTTAAAAAATATAAAATACTGTGCAATTGCAATTAGTGTATTATATGCAATGAATATTCCCTTCTTTTATCTTATGGCAGAGATAGATGATGCTCCGGGAATTATAGTATTAGGCCTAGTGATTAGCTTTGCTTCTATGGTAATTGCAGTGTTTTCAGCAGTTCTTCAAAAACTTTTAAACGAGGCCGTAGAAATGAAGTCAATTAACGATTTAACCATATGAGGTGAATAACATGGCAATTATAATTAATATTGATGTAATGTTAGCTAAAAGAAAAATGAGTGTAACAGAACTTTCAGAGAAAGTTGGAATAACAATGGCTAATATTTCCATATTGAAGAATGGAAAAGCAAAAGCCATTAGATTATCAACTTTAGAGGCCATATGCAAGGCCTTAGAATGTCAGCCCGGAGATATTCTTGAATATAAAAGTGATATTTAAAAATCTAAAAATCTAGAAGGTGAATTTATGTATGATATTGCTATTATAGGTTCAGGTCCTGCTGGGGCAAACCTTGCACGATTAATAGGAAATAAATATAAAGTTTTATTAATAGATAAAAGGAATTTAGAAAATGAAAATTCCAAAAAAATCTCCCATAAATGTTGTGGAGGTCTATTAGCACCAGATGCTCAAAAGATGCTTGTAAAATTAGGTTTAGGAATACCTAAAGATATATTAGCTGATCCTCAGCTTTTTGCTGTAAGGACTATTGATATGAATAACAATTTAGATAACTTATATCAAAAATTCTATTTCAATATGGATAGAGAAAAGTTCGATAGATGGTTAATTTCCATGATTCCATCTAGTGTTGATAAAATATTTGACTCATGTTTCAAAGGGTTTAATGAAATATCAGAAGGCTATGAAATTAAATATATCCATAATCAACAAGAAATCTCAGCAAAAACAAAGATTATCATAGGTGCAGACGGTGCTTCTTCAAGAATAAGAAATTTAATAAGTAAAAATATTCATATGCCTGAAAGATATATAGCAATTCAAGAATGTCATAAATCTCCTGGCCCTGCACATAATTTTACAGCCATATTCGATGAAGAAATAACGGATTTCTACTCTTGGATAATACCAAAGAATAATTATCTATTACTAGGAGCTGCCCTTAGACCTAGAAATAATACTGCAGAAAAGTACAATCTATTAAAAGCAAAATTAAAAAATCTAGGTTTTGATTTTAGTAATAGTATAAATAGAGAAAGTGCATATATTTACAGACCAAAAAAAATATCACAGTTTTATCTTGGAGCGGATAATATAGCCCTTATTGGAGAAGCTGCTGGGGCCATTAGTCCTAGTTCTGCAGAAGGAATCAGCTATGCACTGAAAACTTCTCTATATCTAGCTGAAAGCCTTGAAAAAGGTATTGACGGATTTCTAAATAGGTATGAAAATAAAGCAAATAATATTAAATTTAATCTAATGGCTAAAAATTTAAAATCTCCAGCTATGTATAATCCTTACATTAGACGACTAGCCATAAAATCAGGCTTATTTAGTATAAAGTAATGTTTTTTACATAAAATCAAAATCTTTACAAAGAATGCGTAAAGAACCAAATAAAGAACATCCCACAAGTATTTCTACCTGTGAGATGTTCTTTTGGAATAAAAAGCCTATCCCTACGTCTCTGTTGACTATTTTTTAGCTTCCTGAGTAATATTGAATATTATTTTTAAATTATACATTCCATATTCAGCAGAAATTTCGTACTCTAATTCCCTTACTTCATCTGTATCATTCTCAGATATAATAAGCTCTATTTTATTATTATCATGGTTATATCTTACTTCTAAAAAATCAACATCTTCGAGAGCTTGTATTACTGGAACTTGTACACCTTCTTCTTTTTCTACCCTCTCCTTATATTTTTTATTTCCTGTTACAGGATCATCCATTTCAAAAGTTGTACCTTCACTTGATACTTTGACTTCTACTGGTTCCTTAAGGGATTGACCGTACATATTAACAAAATAATCACCAGACCAGTCATTATAAGCCCTAGCAGCTAAATCATCTACCTCAGTTAAATCTAGCACATGATTATTATTACAGCTAAAACTTGATAGTTTAGATAGATTCTTAACAAAACTTATATCTTCAACAAAATTATCATCGATACTTAAAAACTCTAAATTAACTAGAGTGCCTAACTCTTCAACATTTACAGGTTCTGTTTTTCTATTACAAAAATGCATATCAATCCATTTTAACTTTGTTGAATGGGATATTGGTTTTACATCTTTAATACCAGCATTATTATAAATATTAAGATGCTCAAGTTCTTTCAGATTTGATAATGGTGTTAAATCAGATATATCATTTCTATCTACTTCAATATATTTAAGTTTAGTTAAATCTTTGATAGGTGATAAATCACTAATACTATTTTCACTTAAATCTATAGACTCTAAGTTTATGGCATATTCAAGTCCTGTTAGATCTTTAATTCCCCTATTAGTTCCACTTATCATTGGTAATGAGTCGGTATCTAGTTCCTTCAAAGACTCCATATCTGTCTTTGTGATTTTATCCTCTTGTTTCTTACCAAGAGATTCTTTAATTGCCTTTCTAAGATTTTCATCTGGTATATTTACTATTTCTTTTTCGCCATTCCTTACCTATCCCAGGGATTTCGGTAAGTCCACACCGTACGTGCGACTTTCACCGCATACGGCGTTCACTCGGTAATATATGTGTGCATAAATAAATCTAATTATCCCCAAATAATTAAATTATTATCCTTATAAAGCTATTAATATTTTAGAGTATAACATGTATCTATGTACTAGTTAAATAGAATCTTTTTATACTTAATTTAGTATTATAATATCTTTCTATAAAAAAAGACCATCATATCTGGAGGACACTGAAAAAGTTCTAGTAAAATAGAATTAAAGGTATATCAACAAGTCAAGTCAATACATATTATTTTGACATAGAAAAGTGTAAATGTTGTTCGTATAAATATGGATGCTATAAAGAAGGTGCAAAAACAAAATCATATTCTGTATTTATACAATCTGTAACCCATCAAGAGTAAATGGATTTTCAAAAAACAGAGTATTTTACGGAGAGAGCAAAAGAATGATATAAAATAGAAGCTAAAAATAGTGAATTAAAACATAGACATGGATATGATGTAGCATCATCTTCAGGTCTAATTGGTATGGAATTACAAGGAGTGCTAACGATATTTGTAGTAAACTTAAAAAGAATAATTACATTAATAAAGTAAATTAAATTTTAATATTATAAGCTTTTAATTTCATTACCTAGATTAAGAATCTAGAAAAATAACTAATGTTTTTCAGTGCCCTCAAATTTTTCATGGTTTTTTTCACCAAGAATGGGTAATATTCTTAATAACCAAATTCATTTAAAAAGGAGAGTCTCATATGAGCAAATATCTTATACTCTACAGACACGGAATGGCAGAAGATAAGGAAAAATCTACAGATGATGATTTAAGGTCCCTTTCACTTAGAGGAAAAAAGTTACTAAAGAAAAGTGTATCTGGATTTAAAACAATGCTAAGTAATCATAAAAATATACAGATTTATTCTAGTCCAAAGCTAAGAGCAAGAGAAACAGCTGAAATGTTATCAGAAGAGCTAGATTTAGAAGATCCAATATACTTAGATTTTCTTGGAACTGGAGGTAGTGTTCGTTTACTTAGAGACCTTGTTACTGATATTGAACCTGACACTGCTGCAATTATAGTCGGCCAACAACCTTTCCTTTCACTTTGGAGCCAAGAACTTTCAGGAACTTTCCTTCGTTTTAAAAAAGGAACTGCAGCCTGCTTCAAACTTCCTGATGAAGGAGGAGAACCTAAGGCTGAGCTAACGTGGTATTTACAAACCCGTGAACTTGTAAAAATTGATGAAAAGTAAAGATTTAATCTAATTCCCAATGGATATATAATTTCATTGGGATTTATTTTTTACAGATTGATAAACCATATATTTACAAATCATTGAATCTCCTATAAACTATAGGTAAATACATAAAAGAGGTGATATTTTGAAAAGTCATGAAGCTTTATTAAATGATTATGCAAAATTATGTGTTAAAGTAGGTATCAATATTCAAAAAGGTCAACCCCTAGTAATCAATGCCCCTATTGAAGGTATTGGATTTGTCAGACTTCTTGCTAAAAATGCATATGAACTTGGTGCCAGTGAAGTTCATGTAAATTGGAATGATGAAGTCCTTACGAAATTAAAGTTTGAAAATGCTCCTATGGAGATATTTGAAAATTTCCCAAAATGGTATGCTGATGGAATGGAAGATTATGCCGAGAAGGGTGCAGGTTTCCTTTCAATTTCAGCCCAAGATCCAGAGCTGCTTAAAGAAATTGATCCAAAGAAAATATCTGCAAGCAATAAATCTTCATCTATTGCCTTAAAAGAATTTAGAAAATATACTATGAATGATATAAACCCTTGGTGTGTAGTATCTATTCCTACTAAATCATGGGCAAAAAGAGTATTCCCTAATGTAGGTGAAGAAGAAGCAGTTGAAAAACTATGGGCTGCCATATTTGATGCTACTCGTATGAACTTAGAAAACCCTGTTGAAGCTTGGGAAGGTCATATGTCTAATTTAAAAGAAAAGGTTGATTTCTTAAACAATAAAAAATTAAAATCTTTACACTATCAATCATCTAATGGAACAGATTTAATAGTAGAATTGCCAGAAGGACATATATGGGCAGGTGGCGGAGCTATTGACTCCAAAGATATTTATTTTGCACCTAATATTCCTACTGAAGAAGTATTTACTATGCCACTAAAAACAGGAGTGAATGGCGTAGTATACAGCACAAAACCTCTAAATTATGGTGGAAAATTAATAGATGATTTTAAACTTACTTTTAAAGATGGAATGGTTATAGATTATGATGCTAAAGTTGGTCGTGATGTATTAAAGGATTTATTTGATATAGATGAAGGTGCAAAACACCTTGGAGAAGTAGCTTTAGTTCCTTTTAGTTCCCCTATTTCTAAATCAAATATAGTCTTTATGAATACACTATTTGATGAAAACGCATCTTGTCACTTTGCCTTTGGTAAAGCTTATCCTACTAATATAGTTGGTGGAGAAAATATGACAGATGAAGAATTAGAAAAACATGGAGTAAATAACTCCCTTACTCACGTAGACTTTATGATTGGTTCAGAAGATATGTCAATTATAGGTGAAACTACAGATGGAGAAAAATTACAAGTATTTGAAAATGGTAATTGGGCATTTTAAAATAAATCTATAAGACAAAGGATAAGCAAATTTGCTTATCCTTTATTATTTCACTTTGGCTTGCTATAAATTAATCCCAATAGGATAATTTTAGAAACATATTTATAATTTTAGTCAATTCACTAAATTCTTCCTGAGAAATCACACCATAGTTCTTACCATATATTCCTCTGGATTCTAAGCTCCATAAGAATGATTTATAGTTAGGATATTCACTGATATTATTTTTTAAAAGATATATAAGATTTTCTAATTTTTGATATCTTAGGGTATTATGATTTTTTTCTTGTTCATACAAAGATAAGTCCAGTATCAATTCCAATGGTATAGTAATCTTATAACGATAGTTATCACTATCATATGGTAAAAAATCATTTTTATAGTTCTCATAGCTTTCACATACTATCCTATACATTATATTTCTCCCTAAACTGTACTAATTGTCTTTCAAATTGTTCTTTTTTTGATTCATATAAATCATTTCTAGACAAAACCTCGAATATTATTTGATTTATTAATTCCTTATTAGCCATATTAATAAGTATATCAATATCCTCTAAATCTTTTTCCTCCAGCCTAATGATTTTACTCACAATTATATCTTCCACTGATAGCAAATAAATATTTAAATATGTAAATTTATCCAACCTTTTAGCTCTTTCTCTAAATTTAGGTGATATCAATGTACTTTCATATTCTAACATATCAAAATCTCTTAATAGTACAAAAACTCGACCTAATTTAGAAGGATAATCTAAATCTATGAAATCAAAGTCTCTAGTGGCTCTTTCAGTATAATCTCCTAGTATACACGCAGATCCTCCTAGGAAATATATATCAAAGGGTTCAATATTAAAAACCTGTGCAACCTTTTCCATGTCAAAAATTCGCTCTTCTAATTCTTCTTTCAAGTTCATATTTATCTCCCATTTATTACATCAATTAATATATATTATGTAAATCATTATTTTAATATATTATATCATATATAGTTTTATAATTCTCTATTCACTATTAAAAAAATATATAAAATACTGTGCAGTTGCAATTAGTATATTATATTCATGGTAATTGGGCATTTTAAAAGCATGGGATATCCCATGCTTTTCTTTTATCATTTTATTTAATTCATATTCTAAAAAGTAATATTTTTGTTTTTTTCTGCAAACCTTTTTACTATTTGTTCTTTTTTTCTCTGAATATCTGTCGTGTTTATAGTTGCTATTACTCCCTCTACTATATTTTTAAACTTTTCGTATGGGATTCCAACAGCCATTTCCTCATCTTTCCATTTTGCTAAAAACCTAGTACTAGGACAAAGTGGAGTTGTATTCAATTTTCCTGTCAAATATGGATAAACCGTAGCCTCAGCGCATATTGCTTGCATCGATGCACCGCTGTTCTCTATCCTGTTACCTTCATGATATACATATCCTTGTTGAATTCTCATGCATTGGTAGGGATTTACCAGCATTATTATAATGTCTGGAGTTATCTCAAATTCTTCTAATGGTCCAACAATTAAGCCATAAGTTTTTGCTCCAGTTCTGTATAATCCCGGAACCCCTTCCCTTACACGTCTTGCTGCTGCAGGAGTTTGATACAAATTATAGGAAAAATATTCTGCTCCTGATTCTATACGACTTGTAGATTCCTCTAAATATAATGCTGTTGTACCCCCATCACAGTTTAAATGCTCAAGTCTTACTTTAAGCTTTCTCCCTCTTGTAGCTTTTTCAACTGCCACACAATATGCAAATGATCCATTAGGCTCTACCCAGTCTATATTATTATATTCTTCTTCCGTAAAGCAAAGTTTTATTCCTACAGGCTTTCTGCTTAAATCCAAAGCACAATTTAAATCTTCACATAATTCTCTTATCATACCAGTATCAAAAGGATCCTGCGGAAATCCATAGGATAATTTTTCGTGTTTAAAAGGCAATTCTATCATCCTCTCTAAAATTTTTTAATCCACATAAATAAGATTAAATTTTGTAAGTCCATTGAAATATAGTAATAGTACTATAGCCATTATATAAATGATATACATAGCTGAAATAATTATCTCTTTCCTATTCATAATAACTTTTCTATAATATGTTCTAGTCTCACTTTTCCCAAAGGCACGTGTCTCCATTGCCATAGAAATCCTTATTCCTTTTCTTACAGCTGTTGCCATCATAGGTATAATATATCTCTGGGATTCCCATATTTTGACCAAAGGGTTTTTGCTTTCACTAACTCCCCTAACCTGATGAGCATGTTTTATTATCTCCATTTCTTGCTTGAAGGTAGGTAAAAATCTATATGCGGTCAAAAATGCATATCCAAATCTAGCTGATATTTTAAAGTATTTAATAAGAACCATAACAAACTCTGAAGGATCAGTTGTTTTTACAAATATAGAAGAATACACACTAATAAGGATTATCCTAAATCCTAAACCGATTACAGTAAGCAGCTGCAGATCCTGCTGACTAAGAAGTCTGGTAATACTTATTACAGTCATAAATCCTACAGACATGATAATAAAGGTTTTAACTGAATTTGCCAACTCCTTAAAGCTCAAGCTGCTGAATAAACTTGCTATAATAAACCCGCTTACTATAAGTACAGTTGAAGCAAAGGGCATAAAATCCAAGGAACCTATTAAGGTAATGATTATAAGTATTATAATCTTTAAAAAGGGATTCATCTTATCTATAAAATAATTATCCTTAATCATAGTTTTTCTCCATTTCTAAATTCTTTTCAAATCCTCCTAAGACCCTTCCAGAATCTCTAATTTTCCCCCGTGATAAAAATATATATCTGTCGCAACTACTTTCTACCAATTCCATGTCATGGGTAATCATTAAAATGGATATACCTTTATTATTTATTTCATATAACAGCTTAAGGAGTTTCTGTAGATTTTCTCTATCCTGCCCATAAGTAGGCTCATCAAGAATTAAGATAGGCTGTCCGTTTATAAGCATACAGGCTGTACTAAGTCTTCTCTTTTGTCCCTGACTAAGAGAAAAGGGGTTCATGTCCTTATGTTCTGAAAGCTCAAATAGTTCTAAGTAGTGCTTTACTTTAGAATCTATATCCTTTTGATTTTCTCCTCTCAATTCCAAGCTTAATGCCATCTCTTTTTCCACTGTCATCTTAATAAATTGATGCTCTGGGTTTTGAAATATCAATCCCATATTTCCGCCTATATCCAATGGTGTCATTTTATTAATATCTACTCCATTTATGAGTATCTGTCCCTTCTCCGGTCTAATAAGCCCCATAAGTATCTTTGTCAAAGTAGACTTTCCTGCGCCATTGGGTCCTACTATTGCTGCAATCTCATTTTTATAAAGACATATACTTATATCATCTAATACTCTTATGCTATTATTATAAGAAAAGGATATTTTAGATACCTCAAGGATAGATTCTTCACTGTTCTCTCTTTTATTTCTTTCAGGAAGTTTCGACTTTTTTGCATAAGACTCCAAAAATATATCCTTATCTATTATTGATGCTCCCTTTTCATCTAAATGTATAACCTCATCAATAATATCTTGAAATTCTTTTACTTTATGTTCTACTATCAATATGGTCTTTCCCATATCTTTTCTTAGTTTTCTTATAAGCTCTATAGTCTCTTGAGTGGATACTGGGTCTAAGTTTGCAGTAGGCTCGTCCATCAATATCAATTCTGGATCGATGGCTAAAATTGAAGAAAGCGCCACCTTCTGCTTTTCTCCTCCAGATAGTTCATTTAATTTTCTTTTCCTCAAATGTTTTATTCCAGTAAGCTCTAATACATTGTCAATAATTCCGTCCATTTCATCAGGATTTATATTGATATTTTCTAAACCAAAGGCAATCTCATCCTCTACTGTAAATGTACATAATTGACTGTCAGGGTCTTGAAACATATATCCTATGTTTCCTGAAATAGCCTCTACCCCTTTCTCTTCAATATTAAGTCCATTATATATGATTTCTCCAGTAATAGTTCCCTCTATGGTTCTTGGTATAACCCTAGCGATGCACATCAATAAGGAACTTTTTCCACAACCGCTGTCTCCACTTAAAAGTGTAATTCTATTTTTTTTAATACTAAAGTTTAGATTATCAAAAACCTTGCCTTTCTCTGGAAAGGCAAGGCTTAAATTTCTTATATGGAGCACTTTTAAGAGTCACTCCTTGCTGCAATTTTAAATCCATTTAATGCACCTGTAGATTTTAATCCCTTACCTATGGCTATAGTTAATCCTGCTCCAAAAATTATAGAGCTTATGACCCTAACTAACAACATTACAGGTACTAGATTTTCATATGAAGCAAATCCAAAAATGAAATAATCTCTTATAGTTACAAAAATCATTGCCAATACTGCTCCTATGGACATTTGTAAGAAATTATATTTCTTATATCCTGATAATGCCATAGCAGCTTCTACACCTACACCTTGTAGTGTTGAGGCTACAATTATATGAATGCCATATGGACTTCCCATAAGCAAGTTAATCAGTCCTGTAAAAAGTGAACCAACAAGACCTGCGCCGGGTTTTCTCATAATATACATAGACAAAAGAGCAGAAATTAAATAAATTCCATAAATGAACGTTCCACCTAAAGGTCCTAACAATGCACTGATTGGCTGATAAACACTATCTATTACAGTAAAAACTACTCCTAATAATGCAGCTATCATTGCCATAACGACTATCTCTTTTAAACTCAAACTTTTACTCACAATATACCTCCTATTTAGTATTTTCATTTCGTTCACGTCCCTCTATAGCTACCCCTAGGGTAGTATAACATTTTTATATTAATTGAGTCAATTAGACAAGCATCCTATAATAAATTTTAATACCTCTTTATTTGATGATAGATATATTAAATACTTATTTTAAATTTAGTATTAAATGGGTAAATATATCATTGAGGATGGTGATATATTTGAAAAGTTTAACATCATATAAAGTTAAAGATATGGAAGTAAAAAACCGAATAGTAATGCCGCCAATGTGTATATATTCTTCTGATGAAGATGGCATGGTTAAGGACTTCCATAGAGTTCATTATACATCTAGAGCCATAGGTGGTGTAGGATTAATTATTGTTGAAGCTACTGGTGTAGTTCCCAATGGCAGAATAACTAGTAATGATCTAGGTATTTGGAGTGATAAACATATAGAGGGGTTAAAATCACTAGTAGATGGTGTAAAATCTTACGGCAGTAAAATAGCCATACAATTAGCCCACGCAGGAAGAAAGTGTGAGTCCAATGATGAGTATATAGTAGCACCTTCAGCCATTCCCTTTAGTGAAAAATATAGGGTCCCTCGTGAATTATCAAAGGAAGAAATCAAGGAAATAATTTTAGCCTTTAGAGATGCTGCAAGGCGTGCCAATGAGGCTAATTTTGATTCTATAGAGATTCATGGAGCCCATGGATATTTAATACATGAATTCTTATCTCCTATTACAAATAAGAGAACTGACGAATATGGTGGCAGCGTAGAAAATAGAACTAGATTCTTAAAGGAAATATTAGAATCTGTCAAAGAAGTATGGCCTAAAGAAAAGCCTATTCTTCTTAGGGTATCTGCGGATGATTATATTGATGGTGGAATTGACAAATACGAAATAGTTAAGATAATCAATGAAGTTAAAGAAAGCATAGACATGGTTCATGTAAGTACTGGTGGACTTGTTAGTGTTAAATTTGACATATTTCCAGGATATCAAGTGTCCCATTCAGATATTATAAGAAAAGAATGTAATATACCTACAATTGCAGTAGGACTTATTAAGGAATTCGACCAAATAGAAGAAATCCTTTATAATAATAGAGCTGATTTAGTAGCCATTGGCAGGGGACTTCTTCGTGATCCATATTTTGTGCTGAATATGGCCTATGATAATAATTTAGATATAAAATATCCCAGACAATATGAAAGAGGGTATTTTTAAACTAGAAATATTAATACAGTTTTTTACTTCCTTTAAAAATAGGGTACTGTTCAAATTGAACAATACCCTATCTCTTTTTAATCAATTTTCTGCTTTCATGCTCTCTACTATAATTTTATCATTTATTCTCTTAAGGGGATATGCTCCTGACAATAAGGCTATAATTGTAGCCCCTATACAAGCAATGATTATATTCTTCCATGGTATAATCCACTGAAACTCTCTAATATTCATCAATATATTAAATAATATATACGCCAGCCCTGTCCCTATAACTCCCCCAAATATCGCTGCATATATACCATAGAAAAGACTTTCAAAGGCTACCATTCTCTTAATCCCAGATTGTGTCATACCCACAGCTTTAATCATAGCAATTTCCTTAGTTCTTAATATAATATTTGTACTTATGGTATTTATTATATTTATTGAACTGATTAGAGTAATTATGGCTACAAAACCATATAAAAATATACTCACTATTATACTTGCTATTCTAGTTTCCTTAGCAACATCCGCATAATCTATATAACTAAACCCTGGCGTTGCTGCCTCTAGTTCATCTAAATAATATCTTATATTTTCGATTTTTCCGTCATCTTTGATCTCAATGGACATTCTTAAATCGGATTCTAGAATTTTAGTATTAGGAGCCTCCTCTATAGTTAGTAAATTATTTAATACTGATTCCGTAGCTATAATATTTATACTACCATTCATATTATATTCCATGCCTAATATTCCCTTATCCAATACACCTGCTACCGTTAATTCTTTATATGCTGTTTCATCTTCTCGCTTATCTCCATAATAAGGTGAATACTGTATTTTATCTCCTGCCTTTAATCGATAACCTTCTATCAAAGAATTTCTATCAGTCTTTTGATTATATGCATAAGTATTGTTTATTACCAATACTCCATTTTCCTTATTTAATTCTTTTATATCTATAGTCCCTTCTTTTAATAGCCCCTTTAACATTTCAAAGTTTTCATCTCCAATAGTAGTTACTTGAACATTATCTATTCTATTTAAATTTCCTTTCTTTTTATCAAGTAAATAAGGAGACATTTCTATCATTTTTTTGCTGATTTTATTTTCTTCAATCAATACCTGACCGTAAGATTGATTTACCTTGTATATTCTTTCTATATCCTCTATTCCTTTTAATTCTCTATAGATTTCCTCTTCTTTGTCATCCATATTTCCAAAGATCACAAAATCTCCCATATCGCTACTTTCTACAACTCCCATCTTAAACATAAAATTTGAGAAACTAGAAAATGTAATGAATAAGGATATACTTATAACCATAGAAAATACAGTGATTATAAATCTCTTTCGATTTCTTCTTAGATTCTTATAGGCAATTTCTCCCTCTACTCCTAAGACTTTTCTTATAAAAACAGAATTCCTTACCTTTTTAAAGTTTTCTTTTTTAAAACTTCCTGTATTCCTAACAGCTTCCAATGCCGATACTTTTCCTGCTCGCTTTGCTGGTCCTATGGCAGACAAAAATACTGTTAGTAACCCCGTTATGGTACTAATTAAAAATACAGTTCCTGATATGGTTATTTTCATATCTTTAAAAAGTGGGATATCTGACTTCAGCAAGCTAATGATATATAAAACTACTCTCATAGCGAATACTCCTGAAAATAATCCAATAGGGATTCCTATTATACTAAGTATCATAGCTTCCTTAAGTACTATTCCTCTAATCTGATTTGGAGTAGCTCCCACTGATCTCAAGAGTCCAAATTGAGCTATTCTCTCTAATACAGAAATATTAAAAGCATTGTATATAACTGCTATAGTAGACACTATAATCAATCCTACTACAAAGGCCAAAAGAACTACCATTGATTTATCAAAGGTCTGACTCATACTCTCAGCATATAACCTTAGTACCCTATAGTTATATTCAAAGTCCTTTTCTGTCTTTCCCAAATCCTTTGCAATTGATGTTATTTTTTCATATGCATCTTTTATATTGGGAATTTTTATATAGGCATTATAGTTTCCTTCTTCTATCTTATTATCTAATCCAATAACACCTTTAGTAACTAAGTTTCCCTTCCAAATATATTGAGGTTTTATAAATCCTACAACTGTATATTCCTTTTCTCCAGTTTTCTCAAAGGTTTCTTTGCTAATTATTTTTCCATCTTTAGTTTTTTCATCATTTCCAATTATCCTATTTCCAATTGTTAATTTTATTTTATCTCCTAGTTTTACCTCTTTGTCAAAGTAATTAGTCATCCAGTACTCTATTGCTATCTCATCTGAATTCTCTGGGAATCTTCCTTCTTTCAAATCAAATGGTAACATTTCTATAGTTTTTTTCTCATATCCCTCTATTTCTATATATCTATAGGGAAGATATAATCCATAATCCTCTCGTTCTTCTTCGGTAGTTTCTTTCACAGCAGCGGAACCTTCAAGTTTTCCAATCCCTACCTCTGATACTCCCACATGATTAGTCAACTTATTTATACCATCCTTATCCATCTCATTAAACTTAGCATGATAAGAACCATTTTCCCTTATGGCATCTGTAATCAATGCACCTCTAGCAGATACTATTATAGTACCTATGGCAGATATTAGTGCTACAGATAAAATAATTCCAAGTATAGTAAGTAGTGTCCTATTTTTCTGTCCCTTTAAATATCTATAGGTGATTTCTTTATAAGATTTCACTATTTACCACCTCGTCTTTTACGATAGATCCATCTTCTATGGTTATTATCCTATCAGCCTGTGATGCAATGTTTAAATCATGAGTTATAAGGATTAATGTTTGGTTATATTTTCTTACGGAAATTTTAAGTAAATCTATGATTTCTTTACTATTTTTAGTGTCTAGGTTTCCTGTAGGTTCATCTGCTAAAACTATGGAAGGACTATAGGACAATGCCCTACCTATGGAAACTCTCTGTTGCTGTCCACCTGAAAGTTCATTTGGAAGATGATGTCTTCTTTCTTGTAATCCAAGAATATTTATTAGTTCTTCAAAATGATCTTTATTTACATTTTTTGTATCTAAAAGCAACGGTAAAAGCATATTTTCTTCTGCAGTAAGAACTGGCACTAGATTATAGAATTGAAAAATAAATCCTACCTTTCTTCTTCTAAATATGGCTAATTTCTTTTCTGAAAGATTATATATATCTACACCATCTACATAGACTTTACCACTTGTTGGTCTGTCTACTCCTCCCAGCAAATGTAATAACGTAGATTTTCCAGAGCCACTAGCCCCTACTACTGCCACAAATTCACCTTGTTTTATAGTTAGATTAACTTTTTTTAAAGCCTCTACTTTAGTATTTCCTGTACCATAGGATTTACATAGGTCTACAACCTTTACTACATCCATCTATTTTCCTCCTATTCATTTTTCTAACTATATTATATAATGTAAACCTTACATTTCAGTGAATATTAAGATTACAATTTAGTAAGAAAGCAAAAGTAGAACTTTCCTATTCGTGTTAAACTACTCCCTTTAGAAAAGTCATTGTAAATTCTGTTCCTTCATTTTTCTTGCTCTTTACAGAAATAGTTCCATCTTGAGATTCCACGATTAGTTTTGCTAGATTTAGCCCTATACCTATACTCTCTGGCTTAACTTCAGAGCTTACTTTATAGAATCTCTCAAAAATATGTGGTAAGTGTTTCTCATCTATACCTTCACCGTTATCCCTTACAATAATGCTACTAAATAGAGGTGTCTCTTCTAAACTAATATTAACCTTTCCCCTACTATGCTCTATAGCGTTCTTTATTATATTTATTAAAGCTTCTCCTGTCCAATCTTTATCTCCATAGAAAATTGCATTTTCATCTTCTTCTATTTCTAAGACCTGATTTTCTAATCTATGGTTCAATGCAGATAAAGCTATATTAAGTATATCTTTTAATAGGGCCTTTTCCTTCTTAAACTCGATTGCTCCTGCTTCTATTCTAGCTACCTTCAATAAATTGATTGTAAGCCATTCCATCCTATCTAATTGAGATTTTTCCTTTTCTAAGAAATTTTGCCTTATACTTAAATCCATATTTTCATCTTCTAATAGAAGATCATTTATTACTATTAAAGAAGATAATGGTGTCTTAAGCTGATGAGAGATATCTGATATCATATTTCTTAGAAATATTTTTTCCCTTTTCAATACGCTCAAACTGTTTTCTAGTCTACCCGCCATTTGATTAAATTGATGGTTTAGTATATTAAAATCTCCTTCTCCTTCCTCAGCTAAATAAATTCCAAAATCCCCCTCTACTACTTTTTCTGATGCAGTATATATATCTTGCACTTTTTTATATATCTTTTTATATTCTCCCTTAAGCATAAGACCTAGAGGAATTATAAAAGAGAGAATTATTAAGGATATAAATATTTGTAGCTTATTACCTTTCAATATTGGTTGGAAGGATTTATTTAGCTCCTCATAATAGCCGTATGATTTTAATATTTCCTGTCCAATTACTATATTTTCTTTAGAAACTTCCTTAGTTATATAGGGAATTATTTCATCCTTTAATTCTGGATGATTCTTTATTATATTTCCAACTAAAGCCACATCCCTTTCTATTATCTTTTTATTTATATTACCTATAGAATTATTTACAACTAGATAACCTACTATAGCAAATATTATCTGCAGCAATATAAGTTTTGATATTATAGATTTGAACTCTTCATTTCTAAGCATTCTATTCTCCCCTTACATCTCTATCCCATATATATCCCACACCTCTTATGGTTTTTATATATAGAGGCTCAGATGAATTTTCCTCTATCTTTTCTCGGAGTCTTCTTATATATACCGATAATGAATTATCATCTACAAACTCTCCATCTACATCCCACAGATTTTCTAATATCTTTGTCCTAGATAATACTTGATGGGAATTATTCATTAGAATATTTAACAGCTTATATTCTGAGGGGGTTAATTGAACTAATTCCCCTTTGATATATGCCTTATATTCTATTAAATTCAACCTAATATCTCCAGATACTAGAATATCCCTTTGAGTAACACTAGATACCCTTCTAAGGACTGCTTTGATTCTAGAGATCAACTCCTTTATCCTAAATGGCTTAGTTATATAATCATCTCCACCTATATCTAATCCCATTACTATATTCACTTCTTCATCTTGAGCTGTCAGAAATATAATTGGTGTTGTTTTATCTTTTCTTATATATTTACATAGTTCAAATCCATTTCCATCTGGTAATCCAATATCCAATATTATTAAATCATAGTCTATTTTATCTGCTAGTTCTTTTCCTTTAGAAAATGTATTTGCCACATCTGCTATATATCCTTCATTTTTTAAAGTATATTCTATTCCCATGGCCAAAGTAGCATCATCTTCTACTAAAAGTATCTTAATCATATAAACACCTCTTTCATTACTAATATTATAACAAAATATTAATAGCTTTCTAATTAACTTTAAATTTATTGATTTTTTGAATTATAATTATATCATTAACTAATCTAATAAAATATAGTGATGTAATGTAATATAATATGATGAATTTTACTTTTAGGGGTGTTTGTTAAATTTTATCAGAATATTGAATAATAATAAAACTGTGATATAGTATAATAAAGTTAATTATATAGAAATGAAGGGACGATAAAAATGAGAATTGGTATTGATGTAGGTTCTACAACATTAAAATGTATTGTACTGGATGAATATGACAATATAGTTTTTAGTTCCTATGAGCGTCATTATTCTCAGATTACTAAAAAGACTAAAGAATTGCTTGAAAGAATTATGGAAGAATGTCAATGTGATGAATATGTTAATCTCTCTATCTCTGGTTCTGCTGGTATGGGGTTTGCTGATAGATGTAAAATTCCCTTTGTTCAAGAAGTATATGCAACACGTATAGCGGTGGGAAAATTGATACCCAAAGCAGATGTTGTTATTGAATTAGGAGGAGAAGATGCAAAAATACTATTCTTAACCAATGGATTAGAAGTTCGTATGAATGGCTCCTGTGCCGGTGGTACAGGGGCATTTATTGACCAAATGGCTACTTTACTTAACATTACTCCTAGCCAAATGAATGATTTAGCTAAATCTTATGATAAATTGTATACAATTGCCTCAAGATGTGGTGTATTTGCGAAATCAGATGTTCAACCCCTCTTAAATCAAGGAGCTAAGAAAAATGATGTTGCTGCCAGTATCTTTTACGCTGTTGTAAATCAGACCATAGCAGGATTAGCACAAGGTAGAGAAATATTAGGTAATGTTGTATATCTCGGAGGGCCACTTACCTTTTTATCAGAGCTTAGAAAAAGTTTTGATAAAACTCTTGATGCAAAAGGTATTTGTCCAGAATACTCCTTATATTTTGTTGCCCTAGGTGCTGCCTTTATGTCTGAATCCCAAAAGGTAAATCTAGAATCTACTATAGCTATGATTGAAAATCAAAATGATGATGCCGATTTCGCTCACACTTCTCCATTATTTCATAGTGTAGAAAAATATAATAATTTTATTTCTAGACACAATGAGGAAAAGGTAATATATTCAAATCCTAATGAATACAATGGAAATGCATATCTTGGTATCGATGCAGGTTCTACTACAATAAAGATGGTATTTATCGATGATGATGAAAATATCCTAAATTCAGTTTATCTTCTCAACAAAGGAAACCCCGTGTCTATTGTAAAGGACTTTCTACAGGATTTTTATAACAAATTTCCAAATATCATCATAAAGTCTAGTACGGTAACTGGATATGGTGAAGAAATACTAAAAAATGCCTTTCAAATAGACTATGGTATTGTAGAAACTATTGCACATTTTACTGGCGCTAAGAAATTTAGGCCTAATGTGGACTTTATAATAGATATAGGTGGACAAGATATTAAATGCTTTAAGATAAAAAGTGGTGTTATTGATAATATATTTTTGAATGAAGCTTGTTCCTCTGGCTGTGGTTCATTTTTGCAAACCTTTGCCGGAGCCTTGAATTATAGCATTGAAGATTTTGCAAACCTAGGAAACTTTGCTTCAAACCCTGTAGACCTAGGATCACGTTGCACAGTTTTTATGAATTCTTCTGTCAAGCAAGCTCAAAAAGATGGAGCTACCATTGAAGATATATCAGCAGGTTTATCGGCTTCAGTAGTTAAGAATGCATTGTATAAAGTTATTCGAGTTACATCTAAAGAGGGCTTGGGTAAAAATATTGTGGTTCAAGGTGGTACATTCTTGAACAATGCTGTACTTCGTGCTTTTGAAATGGAATTAGGACAGGAAGTTATTCGACCAAATATTGCAGGTTTAATGGGAGCCTATGGTGCAGCCCTTTATGCAAAATCCAATACTAAAGATACCTCCACTATTCTAACAAAAGATAAACTGAAATCCTTCTCCCATAAAGTACAAGGTACTATCTGTGGACTTTGTAGCAATAATTGCAGATTGACTATTAATACATTTGATGATGACAGAAAGTTCATTAGCGGCAATCGATGTGAGAAACCTTTAGCTAAGAAAGAAGGAAAAAAACAATTAAGTATATATGACTATAAATTAAAGCTCTTAAATAACTATCAGCCGATTAAAGGAAAACGAGGCAAAATAGGAATACCCATGGTATTAAATATGTATGAATTATTACCTTTTTGGCATAAATTCTTTACAGAATTAGAATTTGAAGTATTTATTTCTCCTAAATCCAATAGGGATTTATACATAAAAGGTCAACATACTATTCCTTCTGATACCATTTGTTATCCAGCAAAACTTGTTCATGGACATATTGAATCTCTAATAGATGATGGGATTAACAATATTTTCTATCCATGCATGAGTTATAATTTAGATGAAGGATTAGGAGATAACCATTATAACTGCCCTGTAGTTGCATACTATCCTGAAGTGATCGCCGCAAATATTCCACAGATTAAAAATATTGACTTTATCTATGATTATATTGGTCTTCACAGACCTAAAGATTTTATAAAGAAAATCCATGGAATTTTAGGCAAAAGTTTTAAGGATATTACTTTAGAAGAGGTGAAGCTGGCTTCTAACAAAGCCTATGAAGAATACTATTCTTATTTAGAAAAGATTCGAACCATGGGTAAACATTATATAGATTATGCAAATAAAAATAATCTACCTATTATAGTTCTGGCAGGTCGTCCTTACCATGTAGATCCTGAAATAAACAATGGAATAGATAAATTGATATGTCAATTAGGTGCTGTAGTTATATCAGAGGATGTTATTAGCGGAAATACACCCAAATTTCCAACTTCAGTTCTAAATCAATGGACCTATCATGCTAGACTATATGCTGCAGCTAAATATATTGGAGATAAAGATAATATGAATTTAGTACAGTTAGTTTCTTTTGGATGCGGTTTAGATGCCGTCTCTACAGATGAAGTTAGTGAGATATTAGAAAATGAAGGAAAGATTTATACTCAAATAAAGATAGACGAAATAACAAATCTTGGAGCTGTAAAAATTAGACTTCGCAGTCTGATGGAAGCTCTCAACCAATGAAAGGAGTCATGGTAATATGACAACAGATCATACTAACATAAAGGATTCAAATGTCGTATTTACTAAAGAGATGAAAAAAGATTATACTATTTTAATTCCAGATATGTCTTCAATCCATTTTTCCCTTTTTAAAAATGTATTTGAACAGTATGGATACAAAGTAGAAATACTTAAAAATGAAGGCCCTTCTGTAGTAAACGAAGGATTAAAATATGTTCATAATGACATCTGCTACCCTGCATTACTTGTTATTGGTCAAATGATAGATGCCCTAAATAGTGGTAAATATGATTTAGATAAGGTAGCCCTCATTATTAGCCAAACAGGCGGAGGGTGCAGGGCTTCCAATTATATACATTTACTTAGAAAAGCTTTGAATAAGGCTGGATATAATAATATCCGCGTTATCTCATTCAATGTTAAGGGGATTGAAAATAATAGTGGATTTAAACTTACTTTACCTTTGATTAACAAATTATTAGTAGCTTTAACCTATGGTGATATGTTGATGCTTTTAAAAAACCAGGTTAAACCCTATGAAATCTCTAAAGGCAGCAGCGAGGATTTGGTAGAGTTTTGGATTAATCATTTGGGAAAACAGTTTGAACATGACAAAGGATATAAAATAAATGAAATAAATAGAAACTTAGAGAGAATAGTGAAATCCTTTGGAAATATTCCAGTTTTCAACGAGAAAAAAATAAAAGTAGGGATTGTTGGGGAAATTTACGTAAAATACTCAAAGTTAGGCAATAACCATCTAGAAGATTTTCTCATGAGTGAAGATTGTGAGATCATGGTTCCTGGTATTATGGGGTTTGCAATGTATACTGTAGATAATTCTATGGTAGATGTTGATATCTATGGTGGAAGTAAGATTAAAAGAACAAGTGCATCATTAATAATGAAGTACCTTAAAATGTACGAAAATATGATTATCCAAGCAGTCAAAAAACATAGTAATTTTACTCCTCCCTCTTCATTTGAACATTTAAAATCTTTAGGTGCTGATATAATAAATGAAGGTTGTAAAATGGGAGAAGGCTGGGTATTAACAGCTGAAATGGTTGATTTGGTTAAAATGGGATATGAAAATATTGTATGTACTCAACCTTTCGGATGCTTACCTAATCATATAGTAGGAAAAGGAATGATACGTAAAATTAGAGATATCTATCCTAATGCAAATATAGTTCCTATCGACTATGACCCAGGGGCTACTAAGGTTAATCAAGAAAATAGAATTAAATTAATGTTATCCGTTGCTAAAGAAAATCAGCAATTGAACAACACTACTAAGAAACATGGATCATCTAGTATAGAAGAAAAAGCTTCAGAGGTTAAAGGCTATAAAATAAGAAAACAATTGAAAGCAGGAAGTTAATATGGCAACACAGGAAATATTTTTGCTCTATCCCTATGTTAAACTTATACTACCCTAGGGCAGGGAGGAGAATAACCATGACCACTACTCAATTGCTTCAAAAATCAATTGACTATATTGAAGAAAATTTAAAATCTGAACTTTCATTATCAGAGCTTGCAGAGATTTCAGGATTTTCAATATACCATTTCTGTCGTATTTTTTCCAGCTATGTAGGGATGCCTGTATCTGCCTTCATTACTAAGCGTAGACTCTACCATGGAATCCATGAGATTCAAAATGGCGGAAAAATAGTAGATATAGCTCTCCTATATGGCTTTGATACCTATGCAGGATTTTTCAAAGCATTCAAGCGTGAATTTGGCTGCTCTCCTTCAAAGTTTTTGAAACTAAACACTGCTAAAAGGCCAATAGCAGTAAATTTAATTAGGGAGGCAAAAATTATGCTAACACAGAGAGAAATAAAACAGATATTGTCAAATTGGAATTTGGATTCAAATCTAGAAATAGAAGATACCTTTGTTGTAGGTACAGTTAAATCTGATAATACATGGTTAATTAATGGAAAATATATCTTAAAAACAGGAAAAAATATCTCAGGTTTAAAAACACATATGGCCATTTCAAAGGAACTAGAAAAATCTGGAGTCCTTGCAGCAACTCCTATTAGAACCATTAAAGATGAGGATTTTGTTATTGAGAATGATAGATACTTCTGTCTTACCAATGCTATCAAAGGTAAATTTCTGACACTTGAAGAACGCTATGCAGGCAATAGAATTGGAACCGGAAAAAAATATGGTGAGGCCATTGGTAATCTACACAAAATTCTTCAAAAACAAGATAAAAATTTAGAAGTCCATGACAGTAATCTCCTAAAAACTGTATTAGGCTGGGCATTACCCCAAACAAAGATAACTATGGAACAATGGGAATGTCCATTACCTGATGAATTTTATGAGGACTTTACTAAAAACTTTAGTAAGCTTTATAATGAATTACCAAGACATATAATTCATCGTGATCCCAATCCATCAAATATTATATTTCATAATGGTGAAGTAAGTGGCTTTATTGATTTTGAAATCAGCGAGAGAAATGTAAGAATCTTTGATCCTTGTTACTGTGCAACAGGAATCTTAGCTGAAGCTACTACAATTGCTGATAGGTTTGAAAAATGGGATGAAATACTGAAGGGAATAATTACCGGATATGATAATATCTGTAAATTGACAGAAGCCGAAAAGCTTGCAATTCCTTATGTAATCTATTCCATTCAAATGATTTTTATTGCCTGGTTAAATGGAAAAGAGGAACTTAAGAATCTTGCAATGCAAAACAGGAAGATGCTTATCTGGATATGGGAAAGTAAGGATAAGTGCTTTCATGATTTATAATACTAAAACTCGACACTTATAGGTGTCGAGTTTTAGTATTATAAATATCTTATTATGGTATTACCTTATTTTCTACCTATAACTAACTACTTGAACTTCTTCATTTTCTATTATCTTTTCCAGTTCCATCAAAGATACCTCTGATGGGGTCTTAAAATCTCTTGATGGTTTTTCTCTTCCAAGAGTTTCGTATTTCATATCTCCCAAGGAATGATATGGTAGAAGTTCTATCTTAGGTTTCTTGATATTTTCTTTAACAAATTTAGCAGTCTCTTTTATATTTTTTTGGTCGGAGTTTACTCCATCTATTACAGGTATACGTACTACTATGGGGATATTTAATGTATTTAATAGCTTTATATTTTTAAGTATTTCTTCGTTACTCACTCCCGTAAAATACTTGTGTTTTTCATTATCCATATGTTTAATATCTATAAATATTAAATTTAATTTCTCAAATATATCCTTTACCTCATAAAAATTAAGATATCCAGAAGTTTCAATTGCCAAATCTATGCCCTTATCATAAAGTTTATATACTAGTTGTCTCAATATATCTTGCTGTAAAGTTGCTTCTCCCCCAGAAAAGGTAACTCCCCCATCTGAAAATCTATAGAAAATCCTCTGTTTTTCTATAATATTTAATATTTCCTCACTACTATAATGATAAATTAGATTATCTTCTTTTGTAACTTTCTCTAGATTTATTTGACTTTCTGGATTAGCACACCATTTACATCTAAGGAGACAACCTGCAAAGAAAATCACCGTCCTAATTCCATCTCCATCATTTACAGAAAAATTCTGTGGTTCCATGAGGTATCCTTTAATACTTTTCATGAGCAGTTCTCGCTATTATTGCATCTTGCATAGATTTTGATAAATTAACAAATTGTGTACTATATCCAGCAACTCTAACTAATAAGTCCTTATAATCCTCTGGATTTTTTTGAGCTTTACGCAACATTTCAGTAGATATGGTGTTAAATTGAACATGAAATGCTCCAAGAGAGAAGAAGGATTGAATCATTGCACCTAAATTTCTCTGACCCCTCTTTGTATTTACTAACTCTTCATTTAACCTTAAATTAAGTAATGTGCCTCCAGAGTGAACATCTTGATTAAGCTTTGCAGCAGAACGCATAGCTGCTAAGGGAGTAGATACATCGCTTCCCGCAAATGGTGACACCCCTTCTGATAGTGGCTCTTTAGCTTTTCTTCCACAGGGTGTTGCTCCAACTACCTTTCCTGTTGGCAAGTAATTTGAAATTCCCATGAAGGCTGTGTTAAAATGATTACCATCTATATCTTTATATTTATGCACTTCTTTATAATAATAATTAGCAATTTTAATAGCTATATCGTCTACATAGTCCATATCATTACCATACTTAGGAACTCCTAGAGCTAGATTTCTCAAATCATTGTATCCTTCCCAGTCAGCATTAATGGCATCTATAATAGTTTCCATAGTCGTGACCCTATCCTCAAATACTAGTTTCTTTATGACAGCTAAGGAATTAGAAGTAACTGCAAGACCTATTCCCGTAAGAACTGGCCCTAAATTATACTTTGCTCCTGCATCAACTAAATCCTTTCCTTGTATTATACATTCCTCTATACAAGATGATAGGAATGGTCTTGGAACCATTTCTTTGTGAAGCTTTTGTGCCAATATAGTTGCAATAATTGAATGTTTAATCAAATTATCAAACTGCCTATAAAAAGCCTTTTCTACTTCTTCATAGATTTCAAATGTTCTTGGATCTTTTTCATCTAAACCTATCTTTTCATTTGTTATTCTACTTCTACCTTCATTTAAAGCAAACTCTAAAGCAGCAGTAAAGTTAATATTAACTGCCGATGTCCATTCTCCTGTTTTTCTAAAATGTGGAACTACACATCCACAGTTATTCCAGTCCCTTGCATCTTCTGGTTCATAACCGGCATTAATAAGCATTTGATAACCTGCACTATCACTATGAATAGCAGGAAAACCAGTGCCCTTACTTACTAAATAAGTTACTGCTTCTAAAAATTCACTTGGCGGATCTTGATGAATTCTAACACTAAGTCCAGGCTGATGGGTCTTCACTCTTTCAGTTGCCTTCAGACACATATAAGATAGATCATTAGTGGCATCTCTACCTTCTCTAGTCTTACCACCAACTGTTAAGTTTTGGAATTGATTATATCCTGCAAAAAACTCTGCCGTATTAGCTGAAATTGTCCAAACCCATTCGGAAAGCTTAATCCAATAAGCTTCAATTAACTCTTGAATTTCATCTTGAGTCATTGTTCCCTTGTCTATATCAGATTTATAATAAGGATACATAAACTGATCAAATCTTCCAACATTAAGTGCCAATGGATTTTCAGATAATATCCCGCCAATTTGTGTAAACCAAATAAACTGGATAGCTTCATAAAAGTTTGTTGGAGGATTTTCTGGTATATTATTGCATATTTCACTAATATTCAAAAGTTCAATTTTCCTCAAGTCATTATTTTCCTTCATTGCCATTTCTTTTGCTTTTTTAGAATATCTTTTAGCAAGGGTGACAATTCCCTCTGATGTAATGATAATAGATTCATAGAAGTCTTTTTTCTTTAAATCTTGTGGAGAAGTATCTGATAAATTTAATATGTTTTCTTCTGCATCTTTAATTATTCCACTAAAGCCCCTTTTAAATAAAACATCCTCATAATCTGGAGTTACTTCACCAACTGCCTGTCTCCACTTAGAATCATTATCTACAATACCTGTATCTACCACAACTTTTGCAGTTTTCTTAGGTAATTGAGCCAAAAATGATTCCTCTAAGGATTTTCCCTTCCAATAAGGAAATATCTCTTTTCTTACATATTCTCTTTGTTCATCTGTCATAATATATGGATCCTGTACTCTTTTATGGAAGCTATCCATTTCCCTATCTACCCAAGTCCAAGAAAATTCAGGTGTTAAAATACCACATTTTCTAAACTCACCTATGGCTCCTACTATGAGTTCTCCTTCAAAAATATTTACATCTATTTCCTCACAGGTATCTCTGAAAGCCTTGGCCCTTCTTATGGGTACTGATTCACCTTCAGTTTTTTTATGAGATTCAGTCCAAATTCTTGCCCTTTCATAAGAAATAGCTGGTTTAGAGTTTATATAATTCTTTCTTGCTGCTTCTATTCTTTCTGTAATCATATTTTTATCCCCCTTTATGTTTTTACATTTATTATGCGTTATAACATACTAAATATTAAAAATTTATTCAGAAGAATTCAAAGCCTTCTGAATAAATTCAATACTTGACTATATTTTGAAATATAACTTCTTCATCATATGGATTACTATATGAATGTTCTATATTAGCTTTAAATGATAATGCGGAAGGTGCCTTAAGCTCAAATGTATTTTTATCTACAGTTAATTTAAGAGTTCCTTTTGTGACAATAATATATTCATTTATGGAGTTTTCATGAGGTGTAGATATATGTTTTGCTCCAGGAAGTAGCTTAATATAAAAATATTCAAATCCTGATATAGGATTAAATGGAAATACATCATATAACATCATTTTACCATTTGATTCATATACTGGTTCTAGTTCCTCTAAGTTCATTGGCTCATAATCATTTATTTCGCTGCTTAATAACTCTGAAAAAGAGACCCTTAAACCAGTGGATATTTTCCACAGTGTTGATATAGTTGGATTTGACTCTCCTCTTTCAATCTGTCCTAGCATAGCCTTACTTACACCTGTTAAATTAGATGTATCTTCTAATGTTAAACCTCTTTCAAACCGCACCTTTTTTAAAGTTGCAGAAATATTAGATGATGGATCTTTCATATTCTAAAAACCTTTCTATTAATAATTATACTTTCAATTATAAGTTATAGGGAAAAGCATTTCAATAATTTTCTGATTTCGTTTTATTAAATAATTTTAAATAATAAGTTTCAATTATATTTCTACATTTTTGTGATACAATAAAACTATCAGAAAACCGTAGAAAGGATTGATCCTATGATAGAAAATCCATATAATTCTAAACAAGAATACTTCCATAAGGGTGAGACTCGAAGCTATGAATTTAGAATAAATCAACTTAAAAAACTTAGAGATGAAATAAAGAGAAATGAAGAAGATATAATAAATGCCTTATCTATAGATTTGGGTAAACCTACTTTTGAATCCTATACAGCTGAAATTGGAGTAGTATATCAAGAATTAAATCATGCCATAAAAAACCTAAAAACTTGGATGAAATCTAAAAAAGTTTCTACACCTATATATCTACAACCAGCCACTAGTTTTCTTTATCCCGAACCTAAAGGTGTAGTCCTTATAATTAGCCCATGGAATTATCCATTCCAATTGGCTATTTCACCTTTAATTGGAGCTATTGCCGCTGGTAACTGCGTAATATTAAAACCATCGAACCAATCAAGGGAAACTGAAAAAGTGATTTCAAAGATTATTAGTAATACTTTTGAGGATAGTTATATTAGTGTAGTAGAAGGTGCAGGTTCTGAAGTGGTGACACCTTTAATAGAGAATTATAGATTTGACCATATATTCTTCACAGGCAGTATAAATGTAGGTAAAAAAATACTGGAATTATCTGCAAAACACTTAACCCCTGTAACACTTGAACTAGGTGGAAAATCTCCTACCATAGTTCACGATGACGCAGATATAGATTTAGCTGCTAAGAGGATTACTTGGGCGAAGTTTTATAATGCAGGTCAAACCTGTGTAGCTCCTGATTATTTGCTAATACACCAGTCTAAAAAAGACGTATTAATCGAAAGAATGAAATTTTATATTAAAAAATATTACGGTGATAGTCCTGAAAAATCTAAGGATTTAGGAAAGATAATCAATGAAAAAAGATTTAATAGACTAGTGGGTTTACTACAGGAAACTAATATATTAGTTGGGGGAGATTATAATAAAGAAAACAGATTTATATCTCCTACATTGATAGACGGTATAGATATAAGTCATCCAATTATGGGGGAAGAAATCTTTGGTCCTATTCTTCCTATAATGACATATAAAAATATTTCAGAAGTTATAGATATTGTTAGAGAAAACCCTTATCCATTAGCCTTATATCTTTTTACAAAAAATAAATCTATGGAAGATTATATTTTACAAAATCTTCGGTTTGGCGGTGGCTGTATAAATCATTTAATAACCCATGTTGCTAATACTAATCTTCCTTTTGGTGGAGTTGGATTTAGTGGTATGGGAAGGTATCATTCCAAATATACCTTTGATACATTTTCCCATGAAAAAAGTATATTTAAGTCTATGGGGACAGTTGATAGCAATTTATTATATCCACCATATAAAGAAAGTAATTTAAAATTAGCTAAGAAGTTTTTATAATCAAAAAAACCACTTTATCAGTGGTTTTTTGATTTTATATATTAACCTACTACTTTTGTTTTCTTTAATGCTCCAAATAAGACTACTGCTGCAACAGCTCCAAGTAAGCCTTGCATTAGATTTCCTGGTATAGAGGCTAATGCCGCCTTTGCTCCATACATAAATATTTCTGCAAAATAATATCCAAAGGCCATCCATACTCCACCTATTACTGTAGCTATGATTGGTTTATCTTGACCTAATTTAGTTTCAAGTATTTTTCCAGCTATATATCCTTCTAGTCCTTTTACTATGAAGGTAATAGGAGCATAGTGACTATATCCCAACAATATATCTGCTAATCCAGAACCTAAACCTCCTACTAAAAATCCACCTTTTTTTCCTAGAGTTAAAGCTGCTAAAAATACCACCATGTCTCCTAAGTTTAGATATCCATTTGTACCTATTGTAGGAATATGGATTACCATAGTCATTACTGTAGTTAATGCCATTAAAACAGCCATTCTAGTTATTATTTTAGTGTTAATATCTTTCATTTTCCTGCTCTCCTTTCTATTTGTATCGATACATTGTTTTCTTATCTTATGTAGTGTTCTTGTGTATATAATAACACTTCCGATACAGTTTTTCAATACTTTTATAAATAAAAAAAGTTTCTATCGAAACATTTCAAGGAGGCCTTTTTGAAATCAATTTAGTTTAAATATAGTTTTAAAACGAAAAAGAAAAAGGTAGAAACACTTTAATATGCTTCTACCTTTTTTATTCTAATTTGATGCAAAAGGAACCGTTCCCTTTGCTTTTGCATTTGCATTTGCTTTTTCTATCTTCATATTTAATTCATGCCCTTCTTCTCTAATTAGCATATATGAACCAATGCTTGCTAAAAGGTCTGAAATTGGATATCCTAACCAAACTCCCATGGCTCCTAAATTAAATACTTTTACTAATATAATAGATACTGGTATAGTTAATATCAATTGTTTAGATATTGATAAAAATATTGATGTCTTTGCTTTTCCCAATGCTTGGAAATAAAATATAGACACATAATAGATACTAGCTATAGGAAGTACCGATACTACTATCCTAAATGCCTTTACAGATTCGGCTATTATATCAGGTTCTTTTACAAATATGGATATTAATTGTGGTGCAAAAATCATTGAGCCTATCCACATTATTAAAGATGTAATAAAAGCATATATAGTAGTTTTCTGCATTACTGTTTTTAATCTTTTATAGTTTTTTGCTCCCACATTAAATGCTGCTATTGGCTGCATGGCTGAAGCTATTCCAAACATTGTTATAAATAAGAACATATAAACCTTAGATATAACGCCTAATACTACAATTCCCGTATCTCCTGCTGTACTAACTAATAAATGATTACGTACTGCCATTAAGAATCCATCTTCTGACTCTACAATAAATGCAGATAGACCTACCAGTACAATTGGTACTATAATTTTTTTATCTATTTCAAAACCTGATGGTATCTTATATTCTTTTTTTATCTTTGAATAATTATAGTATGCATAGATAAACCCTATAACTTGAGAAACTGCGGTAGCAATTGCTGCACCTTTAACTCCCATTTTAAATTCTACAATTAAAATATAGTCAAGTATTATATTTACTATAGCTCCTATGCTGGTACTTATTATTGAAACTTTGTTATTACCTACGGCTATCATAATATTGGAAATAAAAGTCGTTAAGGTTAAGAATGTAGAACCAAATATTATTATATCTAAATATTCTTTTGCATAAGGTAATATCTGCTCACTGGCACCAAGCCCAATAAGTATCTTTTCCGAGAAAATAAATACAATAGCTGTTATTGATACCATTAGTAAACAACAGAAAGAAAAACCATTTTTAACAACCTTCCTAGACCCTTCAAAGTTATTTTCCCCATTAGCTCTAGAAAATGCTGTAGATGAACCTACTGCTATCATCAATCCCAATGCTATTATTATTCTTTGTATAGGAAATACCAGTACCAATCCACCTATTCCATATCCCCCTACATTTCTGCCTACGAATAAAGTATCTACCATATTATATAATTCCGATACTAAGAATGAAATTATTATTGGGATAGAAAATTTAAGAAGCAATTTCCCGATCTTTTCTTCTCCAAATAATTTATTGTTTTTACCCATAATAAAACCTCCATTTATCTTACCCTATTATGTTAACATAAATGGAGGCTTCTTTTCATTCACTTCTTTAGTATCTATTTTGGACTATTTTTGGGTTTTGAAGAAATTCGGATTTCACAAAACCTTAAAATAATCCAAAAAAATATTAATTAAGTACACTGTTTAATACAAATAATACTACTCCATAAGGTTTTACATTGGCTACAGTATTATATACATTAGATTTTTTGCCATAATAGAAGGATACACTGGGATGAACATATTCCTTTAATAATTCCCAATTATCACTGTCTAACCTTTCAGGCTTATTTAATCCAATCCATTTATCATATACTGAACCATATCTTTTATCTAAAACATATTTTGTGACTTGGAAATCACTTTCCATATTTAATATATTTAAAGATATTTTTCTTTCTTTAATCTTTTCAAGGGGGCTTTCCCCATATATTAATTCTTCATCTACTTCTATAGGATTAAACAACATTATCTGATATCCATATTCTGATTTTGTTACTATATAACCTTCTCCCTTATCTATTATGGTATCTCCTAAAAGGGATAATAGCATATATCCATAGTATGAAGGTTTCTTTAGAGAGTTAGATGTAAATATTCCCTTACCTCCAAAGAAAGTATCATTATAAAGAATGGTTTCCTTAGATATTTCGTCTACCATATTTAAAACTATTCTATTGTTTAAATGAATGTAGTTATATAGAATATAGGGTACAATCGCCAGTTTATCATGGATTGGACTTATAGTCTTCTTTGGAAAATATGGTTCTAGACTATCTACTTCAATATTTAACCATTCTCCAACGTCTTCTTCATAAAGGTTAGAAAAGTGTTCTACGAAATCATCTATTATATATTTTTCTACATTTTCTGTCCTGATTATTGGAATTAAATTTTTCTCCTTTAGAAAATCTAGTATGATTTCAACTCTAGTCCAATTAATAAACTTATGATTTTTATCTCTATAGATGTCCATGTCTTCGGAAAATAATCGATTTACTATACAGTATTTAAATCTTATTTCCCTCTGAATTTCTTCTAATAATCTTCTATTTTCTTCTTCTAAAAGAAGATATATATCTCCTAAGTCTATTAAATCTGGTTTTATATATGATCCTATTGTATCCTTTTTAAGGTCTATATCAATTTTGATTATCTTATTATCATAATTATATCTTTCATAATCTTCCATGTAATGGATTAAGAATGGAAAGGCTTCTTTAATCTCTAAATAATTAATATTAGTCATATCTTCCAAACGTTCTTCACTGACTTTATTTTTCTTACGATATTGCATAGGTGTGCAATTATAGTGGTTTTTAAAGTGCTTATTATAATATCTTACATGTGAAAATCCTACTTCTTCCGATACTTCAGAAATATTTTTATCTGTATCTAATAATAGTTTAGTAGATTCTTCTACTCTAATTTGGTTCAGGTATTCATTAAAACCCTGTCCAAATATATCCTTTATCTTATAGGATAGATACTGAGAAGTTAAAAACTCCTTATCTGCAATATCTTGTAAACTGACTTTATTCATATAGTTATTACTTAAATATTTAACTATTCTATGATACCTTTCTAACTGTTCTTCATCTTCTTTAAGACTTTCTTCTCCTTCATAGAATAGATAGTGGAAATTATTAAGCAAATGATACATCATATCCAACAGATATTCTTCTATTTTATCTTCATAATCATCTATTTTCATCACTGCTTCATATACAAGTATGGAGATATACCTTCTAAGTTCATAATATTTCTCATCCTCTTGACCTTTTTCACCTGAGGAATCAGTATAAAAAAAGACTTCCTTGGCATCATCATAATATTTTTCAAAAAAGTTTGGATCGATATTAAGTATTAGTACTAAATTATCGGGATCCTTAGATTTAATACTATAAACTTCATTTGAATTTATTATTTCTATTTCTTTTTCTCCTAGGGTATAAATCTCATTTTCTACTCCTACATCTATGGTTCCCCTAAGTACAAATAAAACTTGAATAGAATCCTGCCAATGAATTGGATATTCCATAATATTTGCTAGAAAAATATTTATAGGTAAATCCTTCATATATTCAACATATTCTTTTCTCATATCAGTTCCCCTGTATTTTTATTTATTCCTCAAATTCTTCCCTATGGTGTAGACCTATTAAGTTAGTAATTGGAACTGTAAATATAATTCCTGTCCCTGGTTTCTTTAGTTGTCCTTCATCTACCATTGCACCCATAATAGCTTTATGCTTTTCTATTTCTGTTAATATTAATATTATTTCCTTAGATGCTTCAACATGAATATTTAGAAACTTCTTTACTTCAGATTCTCCAGTTCCTCTACCATAAAATATAGTAGCTCCATTGGCTCCTGCCTTTTTTGCTGCCTCTACAATTTTATCAGCTTTTCCTCTTTCAACAACAGCAACTATACATTTTATTTCTACCATAATAACTCCCCCCTAAATCTTAGTTAATATTCCTAATATCATTACAGAAATCATGGAACCTATAGATGTAAGCCCTACTATTCCAAATCCAGAGATTAACGGATCCACTCCTTCTATAACTGAGGCCAATCCCACAGCTAAGGCCATATTAATTGGTATATTCACAGGTCCGGTTGTGGCAGATGCAGCATCAAATGCTATGGCACCAAAAGGTTCTGGGGCAAAAAATGCTAGAAATATTACTACTAATAATAATGGTATTAAAACTTTTATATATGGCATATTTAATAGTATTTTAAGTAAACCTATTGCCATTCCACCGCCAAATCCTATGGCAACACCTTGTATTAGCAGTTTATGAGGAATAGCTCCAGCTGATAATTCTTCTACTTCTAATGCCAATGCCTTTAATCCAGGCTCTACCAATGTGGCACAATAACCTATTGCAAACCCTATTATTAGTATAATCCATTTCTTATTAATAATTACAAAATTTCTACCAACAGAGTCTCCTAAAGGTATTAGGCTCATGGTTGTCCCCTTTAAAAATAAATGCAGACCTAATACAGATAGTAAAAACCCAATAGTAAAATCTTTTACACTATGTAATGGTTTTTTTAGTACAAATATTTGAAGTATGGCAAGTATAGCCGTCAGGGGTATAATGCTAGCAGCAGTTTCCCATAAGGCACCTAGGCCTTGTAAACTCTTCATAACAATTCACTCCTTTGTCCTTTTTTCTATGACTTATAACATATACCCATTATATCATATTAATCACAACAAATTTGTTTATAAAGAAAATAATGGGGAAAACCAGAGTTATAGGGTATAATATAATTATGTAATTTCATTAGGAGGTGTAATATGGAAAAAGAAAAATATATACCAGAAGTAAAATCACAACTTAGATCTAGAATAATAGAAGTACCACCTTCCATATATAAGGCAAGTGGTATTAAAATATTGGGAACAAGGATTAAATCCTTATTATTTACTACAGATGTAGCTATAATTAAAAACTCTAATGCCCATTCCATCATAGCAGTATATCCCTTTACTCCCCAACTATCTATTACTCAGTCAATACTTGAAGTTGCCGCAGTTCCTGTTTTTGTTGGAGTAGGCGGTGGCCTTACTACAGGTAAAAGATCTGTAAATATTGCTCTTCAAGCAGAGCTAATGGGAGCCTATGGAGTAGTAGTAAATGCTCCTACTGCCAATGAAGTAATCGCACAAATGAGGGAAAGAATTGACATACCTATTATAGCAACAGTAGTATCAGAATGTGATGATTATAAAGGGAAAATTCAAGCAGGAGCCAGTATATTGAATATATCTGGTGGTGCTAAGACAACCTACTTAGTAAATAAAATAAGAGAAGAGTTAGGAAAAGAGTTTCCTATTATAGCAACAGGTGGCCCTACAGATGAATCCATCCTTCAAACTATAGAAGCTGGAGCCAATGCCATAACCTATACTCCACCTACAAGTGCAGAGATATTTTCAGGAGTTATGGATAAATATAGAGAAGACAAGAGAAAAGAATAAAATGAGCATATCTTCCGATATGCTCATTTTATTCTTTATTCTTTATTATTTATTATTAAGTGCCTTTTCCTTGGCGAAAAATTCCTTAGTAAGCTTAATAACAACTCCACTTAAAGCTGCAACCCCTATTAAGTTTGGAATAGCCATTAAACCATTTAATGTATCTGCTATATTCCAAAGAAGTTCAAGTCCACCTACAGCACCTATAACTATGAAAGGTACCCATAGGATTCTATAAATAATATTAACCTTAGGTCCAAATAAATATTCAGCACAACGCTCTCCATAGTATTCCCATCCTAGAATAGTTGAGAATGCAAATAGTAAAATACCTATGGAAACTATAATTCCACCCCAAGTTCCTGGAAGCCCATGACTAAAAGCTTCAGTAGTAAGAGCAGCACCAGTTGCTCCATCTTTCCATACACCTGTAGTTAATATTACAAGTGCAGTTATTGTACAGATAATTATTGTATCTACAAATACTTCAAATACTCCCCATAGTCCTTGACGAACAGGATGGTCTGTAGTTGCAGCAGCATGAGCTATGGGTGCACTACCAAGACCTGCTTCATTGGTAAATACTCCACGAGCAACTCCATATCTCATTGCTTGTTTAAGAGCTGAGCCTGCAAATCCTCCTATTGCAGCTGTTCCTGTAAATGCAGAACCAAATATTAGACCAAATGCCTCTGGAATATGAGCAGCATTTATAATTATAATTACCAATCCACCTAAAATATAAAACGCCGCCATAAAAGGTACTAATTTCTCTGTTACAGATCCTATCCTCTTAATTCCACCTATAACTACTAGTGCTGCAAATACGGCTAGCACAATTCCAACCCAAAGCTTATTAAAACCAAATGCAGTATAAAGAGAGTCTGATATGGAATTTGACTGAACCATATTTCCTATACCAAAAGCTGCGATTGCACCAAAGAATGCAAATATATAAGCTAACCACTTCATATTAAGTCCATTTGTAATATAATACATTGGACCTCCAACGAATCTTCCATCCTCTGTCTTTTCCCTATACTGAACTGCTAAAACTACCTCTGCAAATTTTGTAGTCATTCCAAATAATGCTGCAATCCACATCCAGAATATTGCTCCTGGTCCACCAATAGATATTGCAGTAGCAACACCTGCTATATTACCTGTACCTACGGTTGCAGCCAATGCTGTAGCAACTGCTTGAAAGGCCGTTACTTCCCCTTCACCTTTATTTTCCTTTGAAAACATTTTCATTAGAGTGTTTTTCAGAATATAACCTAATTTAGTAATTGAGAAGAAATTAGTGCGTAATGTTAGATAAATACCTGTACCTACCAATAGAATAAGCATTGGCGGTCCCCATACAAAATCATTAAGAATTTTGTTGAATTTCATTAACTGATCCATTACCTTGCCCCCTTTTATTAGATTAATCCAATTATAAAGGAGTTGCTTCAAAAAAACTCAATAATATTCAATAATAATTTCAGAATATTTCTAATTGTTTTGATTTTCACAAAGTAGACATATACCTGATAGGAATTTCTTCATATTTATGGTTCCTCTCTCTTGAGATCTCCCTCTTAAATAGTCCATTTCTCGTTTTGTTTGTTCAAAATTAAATAAAGTATTTGAATACTCCATAAAAGTTTCATTCATATAGTCTTCTATTCCTAAAGCTGCAACATTGGACATTGCTGTATTTATAGCTCTTCTCATTTTTTGTTCCATGACTTTAGGATTAGATGTAAACTTAGAACATATTTCTCGTATAGATATATCGTTTAATTTTATATTGTTTTGGATTAAAAATTTAACAACCTTTAATAATTCCGTGCTTCCTATTTCCCCCATAATTCCTAACTTTAGGAGTATTAGGTTGACATCTCGTTCACAATCATTTGTTTCTACTGTCTCTTCCAAATTTGAATCAGTATCTTTAAATATTTCTTGAACCTTCTTTATCTTTTCTTCTAGTTCAATTTTATATTTTACTTTCTCTATTATGGTTTTCACTTCTAAATCATTTATAGGTTTATATATAGCATACTCTACTCCTTCTTCATATGCCCTTTCTATATTTTTCTTGGATGTAAAGTCTGAAATCATAATAAATCTAGTATTTATACCTTTTCTCTTTATTTCATCTATAATATAAAATCCATCTGTCTTATTTCCTACATGGTCTAAAACTACTAGATCTGGAGAAGAAAAAATTATTTCTTCTAAACCTTCATTAAAATCGTTTGATTCCCCCACTAGTAAACCTAAATTATTACTACGTATAATCTTTTTCAAGATATTTATATCTTTTGAATTCTTATCTAAGACAAATATCTTCATCTTATACCTCCAATAGATTATTCTATTATCTCCTTTGCCTTTAAAAACTCCCATTTTGTCTCACTTGTTATAACTGACATTAAGATTGCCACACATCCTATGAAAAATCTTATGGTCAATGGTTCTTTTAAAAATATAATGGAAAAGGTACTGCCAAATACAGCTTCTAAGCTTAAAATTATGGCTGCATGAGTTGAACTAGTATATTTTTGTGCAACAGTTTGTATTAAAAATGCAGTCATTGTACTGAATATGGCTAAATATAATATTGGAAAAATTGTATTAGATCCTAACTCAATATTAGTTCCTTCAAATAATAAAGCAAATATAAGTGATAAAATTGATGCTACTAAGAATTGTACTATAGTTATTACATATGGATCTAATTCCTTTGCAAAATATCCTGTAGAAGAAATATGCAGAGCAAACATTACAGCACATAAAAGCGTCAATATATCTCCATAACCCATGGTTAAATCATCATTCAAACTAAGTATTCCTATACCTACTAAGCATAGAAAAGCAGCTGCTAAATCAAATTTATCTGGTCTTTTCTTAGATATAATCCAATAAATAAATGGTACCATAACCACATTTGTAGCTGTAATAAAAGCTTGTTTGCCAGCCTCAGTATATTGAAGCCCAACAGTTTGAGTGGCAAATGCTGCAAATAAAAATAATCCAATTATAATTCCAGCTTTAATGTCTTGTTTCGAAGCTTCTTTTATCTTTTTAAAAAATACGATAGATAAAATAATAGTTGCAGCAATAAATCTAAAGAATAACAAATAGTAAGGAGTTACATGGTCTAGAGCATTTTTAGTAACAACAAATCCTGAACCCCAAATTATGGCCACTAAAAGCAAAGATAAATCTGCATATAATGTTTTTTTCTTTTCCAAATCATCATCTCCTTTTTCTCCTATTATATCACATTAGGATTATTCCACTAAAATGTTTTTAGTTTCTTTCCCTAAACATACACCAAAACTGGCTTTATTAATAAGATAATATTAACAATAAATAATGAGGGTGATTTTATGGAAAAAAGATTAGTAGTAGGTAGTGATAGTTTAGTAAGGCTATCAAATGGAAATTCTGTTAATTATATAAATTTTGATAATGCTGCTACAACCCCACCTTTTAAATCAGTAATAGATGAAATAACATCTTTTTCTTGTAATTACTCTTCCATTCATAGGGGGACAGGGTATAAGTCCATAATATCCTCGAGACTTTACGATGAAGGTAGAGAAATCGTGCTTGATTTCGTAGGCGGTAATAGAGACTATCATACAGTAATATTTCTAAAAAACACAACAGAGTGCATAAACAAACTTTCCTATAGATTACAGGATACTCTTAAAGATAAAGTAGTATTATCTACATACATGGAGCACCATTCTAATCTATTGCCATGGAAGTATAGATATAATACTGATTATGTAGAGGTGGATAGTTCAGGAAGATTATGCTTAGAAGACTTAGAATTCAAATTAAAATTATATGGAGGAAAAGTAGGATTAGTTGCAGTAACTGGTGCATCCAATGTAACAGGATATATTAATCCTATATATGAAATTGCAAAGATTTGTCATAAATATGGAGCTAAAATTTTAGTAGATGGAGCACAACTTATTCCCCATAGCCCTTTCAAAATGGGAGATATAAATGATCCAGAGCATATTGATTTTATTGCTTTTTCTGGACATAAAATGTATGCCCCATTTGGTACAGGAGCATTGGTGGCTCCAAAGGAAATCTTTAAAAACGGCTTCTCTGAACAATTAGGGGGAGGTATAGTTAAATATGTATCTATGGAAGATGTAGTATGGCTAGACCCGCCTATGAAAGAAGAAGCAGGCACTCCAAATGTAATGGGTGTCGTTGCCCTTTCCACAAGTATAAAAATGTTACAAGACTTGGATATGAGAAAGATTGAAGAATACGAAAGAAGTCTAACAAGATATGCCATAGATTTAATTCAAAATATTCCTGGAATTATTTTATATGATGATAAAAATGTAGATGAAAAAGTATCTATTATATCTTTTAATATGGAAGGCTTACATCATAATGAATTGGCTCTTATTTTAGCCCGTGAAGGTGGAATTGCCGTTAGAAACGGCTGCTTCTGTGCTCAGCCCTACGTTCAAAGATTGCTTAAAATATCTAAGGAAGAAATGATGAGATATAGGAGTGATGAAAATTTACCTGACCCTGGGTTAGTAAGAATAAGTTTTGGTTTGTATAATGATTATGATGAGATATATCTACTTTCTTACCTTTTAAATGAAATCAGCAGAAATATAAATTATTATAAAAACAAGTATATAAATTCTCCTTTCTACTAATCCTAGTGGAAAGGAGGTTTTTTTATGGGTAAAGATACTAATAAAAAAATGAGTATATTAATGTTTAGTGGTGATTATGATAAGGCCTTAGCAGCACTTATTTTAGCTAACTCTGCTAAGGAAATAAATATTGACGTCACTATGTTTTTTGCTTTTTGGGGACTAATGCTTATTAGAGATCCAAATTCTATCCCAGAAGAAGAAAAGACTACATCTGAAAAGATGTTTGCCAATATGACTCCAAGACATATCGAGGATCTCCCTCTATCTAAAATGAATTTCGCCGGTATGGGAAAGAAAATGTTAGTAGGTATGATGGAGGAAAATGATACTCCAAACCTTACTGCATTTTTAAATGGAGCATTGAAGAAGGGTGTAAATATGAAAGCCTGCAAACTTTCCTGTGAAGTAATGGGTTTTGGAGAGGCAGAACTACTTAAAGAAGTCAGTATAGTTACAGCAGAAGAATATTTAGTTGATGCCTTAGAAACAGATATTCAGCTATTTATTTGATTTATTATGGCGATGAAGTTCGCCTATTTTTTTCTTTTATTATTTGCTTTTATAATATATACTTTATATAGAAGATATAAAGTATGTTATGGTAAAGGAAGGTGAAAATAAAATGAAAAAGATATTGAACTTTGTAATTTTATTTGGTCTTATTGGGCTTACTATATGGATTTTTGTTAGTAATAATGATTTTGATAATTTTTCTGAATTAATCCAAAGCACCAATATTTTATTTTTGTTAATTGCTTTTTTATGTATGGTTTTATATTGGTTTTTTGAAGCTTATATACTTCATAAAATGAAGAAAACTTTAAAAATTAATGCTAGCTATGGGTCGTCCCTTAAACTTTGTATGATTGGACAATATTATAGTGCTATTACGCCATTTTCCACTGGAGGACAACCTGTTCAAATATATTCTATGGTAAATGATGGTGTTCCTATAGGTACCGCATCATCACTATTTGTTAATAGGTTCTTAATATATCAATTTGTTATGACCTTCTATGCATTATTTATGTTTATAATAAAGTTTAATTTACTTTATAGTGAGGCACCATTTGCATTACCTTTTATAGTTGTGGGAGGTCTTATAAATATTGTAATCTTAATGGGCATTTTTCTATTTCTATTAAATGAAAAATTTGTTAAAACTTTTTTAGGAAAATCCCTTAAAATACTTTATAAACTTAAAATAGTAAAAAACATAGAAAAATCTGAGGAAAAGTTGAACAATACTTTATTAGATTATAAAGCAAGTGTTGAGGAAATGAAAAAAGATAAAAAGACTACTATACAGCTCATCTTCATATCTGTAGTCCAATTAACCATAAGTTTTTCTATTACTTATTTTATCTATTTAGCATTAGGATTTGAAATGGGTCATTTTATAGATATTATTGCTATTCAATCTCTACATTATATGGCAGTATCCTTTATGCCTACTCCTGGAACTGCTGGTGCAGCAGAAGGTGGATTTTATATGTTATTTAAGATAATTTTCCCTAAAAAAATCCTAGCTTTTGCTTTAATGCTATGGAGACTTATAGATTATTATCTAAGAGTTCTGATAGCTGGATTAGTAACATTGGTGGATTTCATATGTAGAAGCAGAAGGGTAAATATTAATTAAAACAATAAAGGTTAGTTTTAAGGGAAAGAGTTTTCAAACTTTTTCTCTTTTTATTTGCAGAAAAAGCTGTCTCAATATTAAATCTTGAGACAGCTTTTTGTTTTAGTTATAATTAAATTTAAGCATTATTAATATTTGTGATACCCTTTATTAACGCGGTCTAGTTGTACCTGAGTCAACTCCACAAGGGCTAACTATAGAATCTTCTACTCCTTCTTCATAACTTGGAATGCTAGCGATTGTAGGTCTAGTTGTACCTGAATCAACTCCAGCAACTGCTCCACTGGATAAGTTAAATAATAAAATCATCAATACAGCTACACTTATTAATTTTTTTCTTTTCATATGCCCTCTCCTCCTTGATATTTTATTATATTATCAATCAACTTTTCAAACCTATTATAATCCTGATTATCCACATATGTCTTTAAACATCTGAATACAGTTAGTTTACCATCATTAAATTTCATTCCAGATATAATATCATCATTGTATTCTTCCATTATCTCACAAATGTCATCAATTTTTATTTTTGTATTTAATTCTATTAAAGATATGATATTCTTGAATATATAATTCTGTTGGACGTTTTTCTTTGCATATTTTAAGGACTCTTTATAGTATTTTTCTGCCTGTTCAAACTCTCCTAAGTATTCATAGGAAATGGCTAATTGGTTACAGATTGCAGAATAATTATCTGAACTTTTGTCCAATTCATCCATGTCTTTCAAAATCCAATCTAAGTATTTATAAGCCCGATTTTCGTCCTTTAGCTTTGTATAAACCTCAGCTATATTACCATATACTAAATATTTGTGATCACTATATCCCGTAAAAGTCAAGACTTGAAGTGCATTATTATAACTATTTAGAGATGATTCATAGTCTCCCATTTCAAGGTGACATAACCCTTGCAGATTATATGCTCTTCTCCATAAATCGTAATCTTTTCTCTCAGTATGGCATAGTAAATCTGAAATTACTTCTAAAGCAGGAAAATACATCTTTGATCTAAAGAAAGCTAAAGCATAGTTATAATATAAATGGATTAGATATTTTTCAGGTATTTCACTAATATTTACAAGAGCTTTTTGATACAATGTAATTGCATCTTGATATTTTCCCCTATCAATATAGTTACTGGAGAGTTTTATCATTATTCTATAATTAAACTTTCTCTTAGGATATCTGGCTGTTAGCTCCCAAGCCTTTAACATATATTCATATTCCTTATCATAATCTCTAGAATTAAAATATATATCTCCTATGATCTCGTATGCTTTAATCTTTTTATCCATAAGGTTATACTCATTTAAAAGAAATTCGAGATCGTCTAAATCATCTAAATCAATGACATAATCCTCCTGATTCTTATGCTTGTCCAATTTAGCGATATAATTTTCTACCTTTTCCTTTGCCTCATACCTTTGTGGATTAAGTAAATCTTCAGGCTCAATGATTAAATCCATATTTCTTTCTTCTAATATATCGTTTATGTCTTTACATATTAGCTCTGCATTGTCTATCTTTAGGGGAACTTTACCAGACTCTACCAAATCTATTAATTTACTAGTATTATTTCCTTCTGTAGTATCTGATTGGATTATATTTAACATTTCTCTTATTCTCTTTATAATTCCCCCAGGATTCGGTTCTGAGATTGCCATGTCCAAACATATCACCCCTATCTAATATTTAACTTTATAATTAAAATTTATTAAAATCATATATTCATAGGTTATATATTGAATGAATATTTTTATTGTTTAGTTTATTAAACCATACTATAATACTGGGGTCAACAATTTTGTTCTTACATTTTTCGACGCCTAGTATCGGAGTTTAACGAAATTATATTTTCATATTTCTATATTTACTAAACCATAGCCTTATTTTCCAACACATTGATATTACAAAAATCTTTAAATATTTCATGACACCTTTTGTCTATTTTTATCTATAATCTTTTCTTGAGACTTAATTATGTCCCTTGTAAATCAGACTTTTCCTATTAAATAAAAAAGTCTATAGTATAGATTTTTTGTATCTATACTATAGACTTTATCTAAATATCTCTTATATTTTCTAAAACTCTTTACCTTTATATATATTCTTTGAAATCTGTAAAGATATTAAATACATTATTACCCCAACACCAACAAACATAAGAATAACAATTTTCCAATCCATGTTTATTATACCTTGAAATATCTCTGTATTTTCAACCTTTTTACCAAATCTACGTATTACATTTGGTAATAAAATAAGTATAATATAAAAAATCTGATTAAATGCTTGGGCTTTTCCTACATTGTAATAGTGAAATGGTAAGTATATAGAGAAAAATACCAAGGATAATCCAAATATAAATAACACATCCCATATAGTCGCAGGATTCCCTGCTATTGTGGTGTTAAATATAATTCTAGATATATTAGAAGATAAAAAGACAACTCCAGTTATAAACAAAATATATAGTCCCATAGATATATATTTTGATTTTACAATATCATATCTATCTACTGGAAATGAATTTAACATCATATCTGTTTTTCCTTTTACATCATATTGAGTGGAAAACATTGAAACCATATATACCATTATAAACATAGCAAATCCATATACAAGTTTAGATTTATATACATGGTCAATACTCATCCCAATATATCCAAATAATATTCCTCCGCAAAGTATAACTAGATTTATAATTTTTAGTAATCGTATATCCTTTATTACAAGTTGTTTCATTACTATCCCCCCTATGCAAAGTCCCTTGTTTCATATAGCCATAAAGATATTCCCATGGATAAAAAATACACTATGGCTGCTATAATTGGTAATCCTAATCCATTTAATAAATTACCATATTCACCGAATGGTATAATGACAAAATTCATAATACCTATATATATAAACATATTTATAACATTGGCTATTTTAGGCGGCAATCTAAAAAGTGCAGGCAATGATATGGATAATGACAGTAATATTATAGGTAAGGTAGATATCACCATAGAAAGATTGAAAATATCCACATCTACAAACCCCAAGAGATTAATTATCCACAAATAACCCCCAGTAACAACAAATCCAATTGTATAATTTATTAATATAGACAAATATTTGCTAATAACTATATCTCTTTTTCTAATTGGTAAGGATTGCAATAATATATGGGTTTTTACTTGTGTATCATAACCAAAAGATATAGTTGTCAGCATATATACAAATGTATATATCATTAGACCACCTATAAATTTATTATCTGTACCTATTGTAAATAGAATAAATGGCACATATAATATTATAAACATCCAAGGCAGTTTGCTAGAAAAGGTTAACAAGAAATCTTTTTTAATCAAATTTAGCATCTTCCTACCCCCTTACACTATAAACCATTATATCTTCAAGTGTTGGCTTTTCAATTAATATCTCATTACCAAATAATTTCTTTAGCCTTTGTGGATTTTCTACTAATCCTTCAAAGCCTACTTTAGTCTCTCTAAGACCTAAGAACTCTTTTCTTGTATCTCTGTCTAATAGATTATTTCCACCTTTTATTATTCCATATGATTCTAATATTTCATCTTTTGATTTTGAGAATATTATCTTACCTTTATTAATAAATGTTATATAATCTGCTATTTTTTCAAGGTCTGTAGTTATATGAGTTGAAAAGAATATAGATTTCTTTTCATCTTGTATAATACTATACAATACATCTAAGATTTCCCTTCTAAATACTGGGTCAAGTCCTGAAGTAGGCTCATCCATTATGATTAAATCAGCATTGTGAGATAGCGCTATACTCAAGGAAAATTTCATCTTCATACCCTTAGATAGTTTTTTTATCTTTTGTGTTGGGTCTAAATCAAAATCCTTTATATATTTATTAAACAACTTCTCATCCCACTCTTTATAAAAAGGGGCTATTATATTTTTCATTTGCTTAATAGTTAAATCTTCATAGAAATAAGATTCATCATATACAAATCCAACCCTATTTTTTATTTCCTTTTCAAACTCTATATGGTCTTTTCCAAATACTTTTATTTCCCCAGAGTCCTTTTTTAGTAAATTCATAATCAGTTTTATAGTAGTGCTTTTACCTGCTCCATTTGGTCCAATAAATCCCATTATATATCCTGGTTCTAATTTGAAAGATATATTATCAAGTTTAAATTTCTTAAAATCCTTAGATAAATTATTTATGTCTAACATATCTACTCCTCCTCAAATAAAATTTTAAGCATTTCTTTTACTTCGTCATACTTTAATCCTAGCAATCTAGATTCCTCTACTACTTCAGTTAATTTTTCTTCTATAATTTTTAGTTTTTTTTCTTTCATTAGCTCCTTATTTTGCATAGCCACAAATGAGCCTTTTCCCTGCATTGTCTCTATAAATCCTTCTTTTTCTAATTCCTCATATGCCCTTTTAGTAGTGATTACAGATATTTGGAGATCCTTTGCTAAACCTCGAATAGATGGTAAAGCTTCCCCTTCTTCTAATTCTCCCTTTATTATCATCCCCTTAACTTGGCCGGCTATTTGCTCATATATAGGCTCATTAGATGAATTAGACACTATTATTCTCATACTATGCCTCCTTACAACAGACTGTTATCTTTGTATATACTGTATATATGCTACATGTACAGTATATGATTATTTTATAAATCTGTCAAGAATTTTTTCAATAATATTAAGATTGTAAACTATAATATATTTATCAGTTGACAATCATGGAAATTTAACCTAATATGTTATCCTCCTATCTTAATTTCTTGGGTGTTATTAATGATATGTTAACATATCTTGCTGGGGTTTTTCTATTTGTAAATTTCAACTAGCACAACGAGTTAATTTAAAATAGTTTTATTCTAAATTACAAAAAATAAGTTAAGATTTTGATATTCCTATCAAAATCTTAACTTATTTTTTTGGAGAATACACCTTTAATCTATAATAGCATAAAGCATAGTTATAGTATAAATAGCTTAAATACTCTTCAGGTATATTATCAATATTTAAAAGAGTTTTTTGATATAATTCTATTGCATCTTGATATTTTCCTCTATCAATATAGTTATTGGTAAGTTTTATTATTATTCTATAATTTAACTTTCTCTTAGGATATCTAGCTGTTAGTTCCCAAGCCTTTAGCATATATTCATACTCATCAAATGAATTATGTATGCTGATAAAAATTATAGCCTATGCTCGTTCATCAAGCAAAAATTTTAGCTTTAGGTCTTCTAGTCTATAAATCGTGTGGAATTTATCTAATAAACGATTATCTAGATTATGACTTATCATAATAATGGTAAGTTCTGGATTATCTAATAATTTAGATTCAATCTCAAACGCATTTGATTTATCTAGTGCAGAAGTACCTTCATCTATAAATAGGATCTTTTTACCATTTAATAGGGCTCTAGCTATGGCAATTCTTTGCCTTTGCCCTCCTGAAATATTTCTGCCTCCTTCATCTAACTTTGTCTTTACTCCTTCCTTTAAATTATAAATAAAATCTGTTAATGCACTTTTTTCAATAACTTCTTCCATTTCTTCTATCTTAAAATTTCTGTCCAATGTAATATTATATTCAATTGTATCATTAAACATATAGATATTCTGGCCAATATAAGCAATTTGATTCCTTATACTATTGATGTCAAACTCTCTCATATTTTTTCCATCTATATATATTTTTCCTTCATAATCCTTTAATTGCCCCATTAAAATTCTTAATATTGTTGTCTTTCCGCTACCACTATCTCCAACAATTGCATATTTTCTTCCTATTTGAAAATCCATATTTAAATCCTGTAAAATTTGTTTTTCATTATAGCTATATCCAATATCCTCCAATTCTATATTTCTTGATATCTCATCAAGTTCAGGTAAAGATAACGACTCTGTCTTTTTCAATGCTTCAAATTTTTCAAATATTGGTTTTATTGTACTCAATCCAATTTTTTGACTCATACCACTTAATACTCCTGTAAAAAACAATCCTGATAAGTTTCCTATGGCTAATATAGCTCCTGGACTAATAATCTGTTTTGTAACAAGAATTCCACTGATAATAGTACTTATCATCTGTGACAACACATTAAGTACAATAAGTGATGATGTTGCTCCACCAATGGTTTTTGATAATTTATATCTTTTCATTTCTACATCTAGACTAGCATTTTTGATCTTTATGAAAAATCTATCCAGCAAATTAAATGAATCTAGTAATTCAAATCCTCATTCCTATCATCAAACCTGATAATTTCAAGAATAACTGCAAATTTCCTGATAAAATCGATTCCAGAATCTTAATATTTAACATAGAATTAAAAACTCTACTTACATTCAAGATAATAATCAGTAAAAAAATGCAAATGTTATTTCCTATTCTATTAAATAAGTATTTTTTCATTGTTGCCCCCTTAAAAAATCATCAATCTAATATTTAACTTTATAATTAAAATTTATTAAAATCATTTTTTTCACACTGAGCGAATATTCTTACTTCTTAGTTTATTAAACCATACTATAATACTAGGGTCAACAATTTTGCTTTTACATTTTTCGACGTCTAGTGTCGTAGTTTAACAAAATTATATTTTCATATTTCTATATTTACTAGACCATAGCCTTATTTTCCAACACATTCATATTACCAGAATCTTTAAATATTTCATGGCACCTTTTGTCTATTTCTGTCTATAATCTTTTCTTGAGACTTAATTATGTCCTTTGATTAGAGAAATGTTTACATTATCCACATTTATAAATCCTAAGAGATTGATTATCCACAAATAGATTCCAGCAACACCAAATCCTACTATATAATTTAGAAATATGGATAAATACTTACTAACAACCACATCCCTTTTCTTAATAGGTAAAGATTGCAATAATATATGAGATCTTGTTTGTATCTCATAACTAAAGGGCATGGTTGTTAGCATATATACAAAGGTATACATCATTAAATTAGCTATGAACCCATTATCCGCACCAATTGTAAACCAGAATATATATATCAGTTGACAATCATGGAAATTTGATATATTATCTTATTGTAAACATATAATTTAATTTCAATTGACAATGGAGGAATGAAATGAAAATATCCGTAAGAGAGATGGCTTTAGTCGCCATGTTTACAGCACTTACTGCTGTAGGAGCTATGATTAGTATTCCATTAGGAGAGGTACCTATTACATTACAGACCTTATTTGTAATCTTATCTGGGCTTATACTAGGCCCTAAACTAGGCCCCTTATCACAGATAGTATATATGCTTTTGGGATTAGTAGGTGTGCCTATATTTTCTAACTTTACTGGCGGACCTCAATCTGTAATGACACCTAGTTTTGGATTTATTATTTCTTTTATATTTGTGTCTTATATTGTAGGATTAATTTCTCATTCAAAGAAAGGTTTTTCTAAAATGAATATTTGGATTGGAGCATTTATAGGAACTATAGTTACATATTTAATAGGATTACCTTATATGTACTATATATTAAATATAGTAATGGGAAAAGGTTTATCCTTTAGTACAGTTCTTAATATAGGTTGTATTATTTTCTTACCTGGAGACTTTTTAAAGTTTATTATAGTTTCAATAGTCTCTATGAAAATTCTATCAATACTTAAAAAATCTGGGCTATCTTTAAATTAAGATAACCCAGATTTTTAATTTACTTGAATATCTGTTTTGTTTGGTAAAAACTGTCCTATAACAGCTCCTATTATTGCAGGAATTAACCACGCTAACCCCCATGAAGCTAAAGGTAAATGTTCTACTATATTTGTAATCTTCCATATTTCAAATCTATTTAATAGTTCTAAGGTGCTGACTATTAATGTTGCATATATTGCGTGTTTATAAATATTTTTATTGAATTCTTTTCCTAGAATCATAGTAAGTAATATCATTACAATTACAACTGGATACATAAATACAAGTATTGGCTCTGAAAAGACTATTATTGATTCTACTCCCCTTATGGACATAAGAGCACTAAATATAGTTGTTCCTATTACTATGGTTTCATATTTTAATTTACCATTACTTATTTTATTAAAATATTGTCCAACTGTAGCAGTAAGTCCTATGGTAGTAGTTAAACAGGCTAAGGATACAGCTATTCCTAAACCTATTTTCCCAAAGCTCTCTAAAGAGTTATTTGCTATATTTATTATTAAATCTACCTTTTCTATATCCTTTGAAAATAATGAGCCTCCGGTGGCTCCTAAATATCCTAATCCGCCATAAACTAAAGTAAGAGCTAATACTGCTATTAAACCAGCCTTTTTAGTCATCTTCATTTGTTCCTTTTCGTCATTATAGCCACTTTGAATAAGGGATGTAGTTATAATTCCGCCAAATAATATGGAAGCTAAGGCATCCATAGTTTGATACCCACTAATAAACCCTTCAGAAAATGGTCTTGCAAAATCTTCTGGCACAGGTATGCCCATAGGATCAAATATTCCTTTGACTATGATTAAAGTCAATAGAATCAGTAAAGCTGGCGTTAAAATTTTTCCTATTTTATCTATTACATCATTTGGCTTTATAACCAATAATAAAGTTATACCAAAATATATTATGGAGAATATAATAGGGTTTCCATTAGGCATCAATGGTAAAACACCTATTTCAAAAGCAGTTGCCCCTGTCCTTGGGATTGCTAATAATGGTCCTATGGCTAAAACCACTGTTATACCTAAAAATTTACTAAACAATGGAGAAACCCTTCTACCTAGCTTGTCTACATCTCCTCCAGCTTTAGCTGAAGCAATTATTCCTAAAAGTGGCAGCCCAATTCCTGTAATAAAAAATCCAAACATAGACCAATTCCATTTTTGTCCCGCCAAAAGTCCTAAAAATGGTGGAAATATCAAATTCCCTGCTCCGAAGAACATGGAGAATAACGCCGCTCCTAAAATAAGCGCATCATTTTTCTTTTTCACAACAACACCTCACTACATTTTTGTAATTATTCAAATTGTAACACAAATCTGAAAACAGTACAACCTTTTTTTGCTTCTATCAAAAAAGGTTGTTAAACATACCCATTCAGTCCTCTAACAGATATTTCTCCCGAATAAACATTCTCAATTACTCCATCTTCAAATTCTACTACTAGTTCTCCTTCTTCATTTATATCTAAGGCTTTACCTACCCTTGTTTCTTCTCTTTTAATAATTCTAACTTCTTTACCTATTAGAGCAGAGTTTTCTCTACATATTTCTATGGTCTTGGAAATACTTTTTTCATCCCTAAAGTCTATATATAAGTTTTCAAATTGATTTAGAATATTTCCTAATAATTCTTTTCTATTTATTTCTTTATTTTGGCTTACTTTAATTGAAGTAGCCTTATCTTTCAAATCCATAGGTATATCCTCTTCATCAAAATTAACATTTATTCCTATGCCCATTATGACATAATTAATCATATTTAATTCACAGTTCATTTCAGTAAGTATGCCGCAGATCTTTTTTCCATCTATTAATATATCGTTAGGCCATTTTATTTGAGATTTTATATTCATATCTTCCAATGCCTTATATACAGCTGCTGCTCCTAGTAAAGTTATTTTTGATACTTTCATGGGATCTACCTTAGGTTTTAAAATCATACTCATCCATATACCCTTTCCTTTAGGGGATATCCAATGTCTACCTAATCTTCCCTTACCATCTGTTTGTTCTTCTGAGATTATGACTGTTCCTTCATTTTCATCAAAGGCTATTTCCTTAGCTCTTTTATTAGTAGAATCTATAGTATCAAAATATTGTATATTTCTTCCTATGAAATTTGTAGATAAATAAGGTTCAACTTCTCCTAGAGTCAGAATATCTGGTAGTGATGTTATTTTATAACCCTTGCTAGGCACAGATTCTATATTATATCCATCTTCTCTTAAGGAATTTATATATTTCCATATTGCTGCACGGGTCATATGAAACTCCTTAGATATTTCTTCTCCTGAAATAAAGTCTTCACTGTTCTTTAACATTTTTAAAATTCTTTGCTTCAATTTACCACCACCTAAAATATAGTGAATAATTAATAGATAATAGTGAATAGTTAGAAGACCATAAATTTTCACTTAAAACTATTCACTATTCATCATTCACTTTTCATTATTTATAAATTCAACACATCTCTCATACTGTATAAGCCTGGTTCCTTACCTAGAAGAAACTTTGCCGCTTCTAATGCTCCACTGGCAAATACCTTTCTATCATAAGCCTCATGGCTTATTTTTATGGATTCTAGCTCTCCAATAAAACTAGCCTCATGGAACCCTACTATATTTCCTGCCCTTAGGGAGTGGATTCCTATCTCACCCTTTTCCCTTGGGCATTCACCATATCTGCCATGTTGATGTTTTCTTCTTTCTCCTAATCCAGTTTCTATGGATTCCACTATTGTAACTGCACTTCCAGAAGGAGCATCCTTTTTTCTATTATGATGAGATTCTATTACTTCAATATCAGATTTATGGCCTAATATCCTTGCTGTTTGTTCTACCAAGCCAAACAGCAGATTCATACCCATAGACATATTAGTAGCATAAAGAACGGGGATTAGAGTTGAAGCTTTTCGTATTTTTTCTATTTGTTCCTCATTATATCCAGTAGTACCTATTACAATTGGGATTTTTCTGTCTAGACCAATGCTTAATACTTTATCTAAAACAGATTCATGGGTAAAGTCTAATAATATATCAAAGCTAATATTATCTTTTGGTACAGGAATTTCTCTACATATACCATATATATTATACCAATAAGAATCATCCATTGCCAATTCCTTAATAGTCCTTCCCATTTTCCCCTCTATTCCATTGATTAATAAATCCATAATCTCCTCCTAATTTAGATTTAATCTTTTCATCTCTTGGATTAATTTAATTTTATTGCTTTCTTCCATAGGTGTAAGAGGTAATCTTAGTTCATCTTCAATGTATCTCATTTCTGCTAAAGCTGCCTTAACTGGAATTGGATTTACTTCTGAGAATAATAAATCTATAAACTTCTTATATTCTAGTTGAAGTCTTAAAGCCTCATCCAGATTTCCTTCCATAAAAGCCTCACACATTTCTTGCATTTCCTTAGGAATTACGTTGGATGCTACAGAAATTACACCATGGCCTCCGCAGGCATATATGGGTATTACTTGATCATCATTACCTGAATAAATCATAAAGTCTTCTGGAACCAATCTTTTTATTTCTAATATTTGTGATACATTTCCACTGGCTTCCTTAACTCCTATTACATTTTCCACCTTGGACATACTTACAATTACATCTGGTGGTATATTTACTGCTGTTCTACCAGGAACATTATATAGTATAACTGGTAGTTTCGTGTTCTTCGCCACCTCTGTAAAATGTTCTATCATGCCTTTATTTGTACATTTATTATAATATGGAGTCACAAGTAAGATTCCATCTGCTCCTAATTCTTCTGCTTGTTTAGTATATTTCACTGCTGTAGCTGTACAGTTTGATCCAGTACCTACTATAATTGGAATTCTCTTTGCATTTTTTTCTACGGCTGTTTTTATAACTTCTGCCCTTTCTTCGTAATCAAGAGTTGAAGCTTCTCCAGTTGTACCTAGTACTATTAATGCTTGAGTTTTGTTTTGGATTTGAAATTCAATTAGTCCTTCATAAGCTTCCTTGTCAAATTTTCCATCTCTAAATGGAGTTACAATTGCAACACCTGCTCCTTTAAACATATCCTATCCCTCCAATTTAATAGTTTCCATTGCTTCTATAATCTGAACAGCGTTAGCAGCTGCCCCTTTTCTAAGGTTATCTGCCACTACCCAAAGGGATATTCCCCTAGGATTATAAAGATCCTTTCTTATTCTTCCTATATAAGTAGAGTCTGTATTCTCCACTTCCAATGGTGTAGGGTACCTGTTTTCACTAGGTTCGTCATCTAATATTATTCCCTCAGATTCCTTCAATAAATTTCTTATCTCCTCAATATTTACCTCTTCTCCAAGCTCTAGATATATAGACTCACTGTGACCATAGAATACCGGAATTCTAACAGCTGTAGGATTTATCTCTATTGAGTCATCTCCAAGTATTTTGTGAGTTTCATATACCATTTTTAGTTCTTCCTTTGTAAATCCATTTTCATTAAAGACATCAATATGAGGTATACAATTTCCTGCAATTTTCCTTGTATATACTTTATTTGTATAATCCTTATCTTTAATTTGATTTTCAAGTTCTTCAATAGCTTTATAGCCACTTCCTGATACAGCTTGATATGTGGATACTACAATTCTTTTTATTCCATATTTCTTATATATGGGGGCTATGGCTACTATCATCTGTGTAGTGGAACAGTTTGGATTAGCTATTATTCCCCTATATCCTTTCAATACATGGGAATTAACTTCTGGTACTACTAAGGGTATATTTTCTGTCATTCTAAAATGTGAAGAATTATCTACTACTATATTACCCGCTTTAGCAGCAATAGGTGCAAATTTTTCTGATATACTTCCACCTGCGGCAAATAATAGATAATCATACTTTTCTTTCATAACCTCTTCTGTTAATAGTTCCACTGTAATATCTTTATCTTTAAATTTTACTATTTTTCCAGCTGAATTTTTAGATGCAAATAGTCTTAAATCTCCAACACTTAAGTTTCTCTCTAGTATTACCTCTATCATCTTCTGTCCTACAGCACCTGTAGCACCTACTATACCAATATTCAAACTCATTTTATCACCCTCCCTTAGATGTTTGCTAAATACATTATATATCTTTTAAGAATTCAAGACAATCTTATTAATCCCTATTATCATTATATGAAATAATTCCCAAATATTAGCTTGTATTCACGATTATTAGGATATAATATAATATAGTATATATAAAGCTCGGAGGTGGTCAATTTGTTAAACAAAAAACTTTCTATTCTAATTCTTATTGTACTAATACTTTCTATATCTAGTGTAAGTTTTGCCGATGATAGTCTGAGCATTAGCAGCTGGATGGTATATTCTATACTAAATGAAAATGGGGATTTAATCGTTTCGGAAGATATTACCTTTGATTTTAGGGATAAATTTAATGGAGTATATAGGGATATAGTCTTAAAAAATACTGATGGAATTGAAAATCTAGAATTATTTCAGCTAGAGGGTGAGGATGAAATTCCTTATACCTTAGTAGACTCTGCTAAAAAAGGTGAAAAAAATGTATTCACTATTGCAGAATATAATGATACCTTAGAATTAATGATATTTTCCCCGTCTAAGAATGAAGAAAAAACCTTTAGAATTAATTACACCATTAAAAATGTGGCAATTAAACATAAAGATACTGGAGAGTTGTATTATAAATTCATAGGTAAAGAAAATGATACCCCAATTGATTATTTCTCTGCTATAATCGATTTACCAGGAGTGGATAGAGAAAAAACTAAAATATTTGCCCACGGTCCTCTCAATGGAACAATTAATTTCTTAGAGGATAATTTAATAGAATTAGAAGTATCTAATGTACCTGCCGACACATTTATAGAGGGAAGAATACTGTTTCCTCTTGATTTCATAGGTGCTAGTGAAAACATTGGAAATAGTAGTTTCGAAAATATAATGGATGAGGAATTAGCTTTTATTAAGTCAATTGAAAAAAAAGCTGAATCAAAAGCTAAAAACAAAGTCCTTTTTGGTAACATATCCCTTATAGTTTTAGCCTTGGGAGTGGCAATTGCAGCATTTATATTTAATAAGTTTAGAAGAAATATAGATAATTCCGCAGACTTTTCATTGGATGACATTACTCCTGCTGAGTTGAGACTATTTTTTTGCCACGCTCTAGATGCCAGGTCATTGATGATAACAATCTTTGATTTTGCAAGAAGAGGATTTTTATCCATTAAAGAAATAGAAACTTCTCAGAAGAATTCTAAAAAGAAGAGAAAAGACTTCTTATTTACAAAAACTATTGGCTCAAACTCTGATTTATCTTCCCACGAAAGATACTTCTTCGATTGGATATTTAATGATATTGGAAATAGACAACAAGTATCTACAAAGGATATAGAGGATTATAGAAAATCTAATTATAGTAAATTTAATAAACAGCTTATGGCTTGGTACAATAAGGTTAAATCCGATGTGAAATCACGAGAATATTATGATAATAGTGGAAAGAAGTGGGGATGGATTCTTCTTTTTCTGGGAATAACTTCTTTTATTATAGCATTGATTACTTTAAGCTTTGAATCTCTTTATGGAATCATCCTGTTTCTATTATCAGTATTTCTATTTATCTATGCTATGATGCTGTTTTCTAGGAAATCTGATAAAGGATATATTCAACAGGAAATATGGGAAGTTTTTAAAAAGGACTTTTCTAAGGATTGGAATATATCTAAAGACTACAATATCAATATACCAACTGATAAAACATTGATATACGCCTTAGCTTTAGGGTTGCCTATGAAATCCATTGATAGATTTAGGAGTAATTTTCAAGAATCCTATAGTCCTACCTATTGGGCATATTGGTATTTCATAAGCAATAACCATGGAGGCTCTAGCTTTGAAGATAGATTTAACTCTTCCTTCTATCCAAACTCTACCACCACCACTTCAAGCTCTGTTGGTAGTGGAGGAGGATTCTCTGGCGGCGGCGGAGGAGGTGCCGGTGGCGGTGGTGCAGGAGGTTTTTAGCCTAGTAATAGTTATTAATTGTTATAAAAAACAGGTATTTGGATTAATCCAAATACCTGTTTTTTATAACTATCTACTATTCAATAATTCTTTTAAATCTCCTATGATTTTATATTCCGTAGTCTTTAATTCCTCTATATTTTTCTTACCTAATAATACCATTATTATCTTCATTTTATGCGTAGTTGCCTCCATATAATCCCTTACATTTTCATATCCCCCATGTAGAAGATATGATAAAATTTCACCTGATATACCTACCATTTGTCCACCAAGGATTAAAGACTTTACAATATCCATACTACTTCTTATTCCACCACTGGAAATTATATTCAAATCCTTAGGCAATTCTCTACATTTAATTAGAGATAATGCTGTAGGTATACCCCATGAGTAAAGCTCTGAAAAATCTATGCTATTATATCTAATATTTTCAATTTCAATAAAGTTAGTCCCACCAAAACCAGATATATCAATATTTCTAATACCTATATTATATAATTTAGTGGCAACTTCCTTTGATACTCCAAATCCAACTTCTTTTACTATAACAGGCTTGTCTATAGTTTTTGCTATTGTTTCGATATTTTCCAATATACCTCTAAAATCTCTATCTCCCTCTAACATAACTATTTCTTGGGCTGGATTTAGATGTAATTGTATTGCATCAGCCTTTATCATATCTAAGGCTTTCTCCACATCATCTATAGATGACTGAGCACTAAGATTTGCTATAACTATTCCATCATCGCCTATGGTTTCCCTAACTATGGAAAAAGATTCCCTACATTCCACATCATCACATAATGCTATGGTCTGTGACCCTACTGCCATGGGAATATTATACTCTTTAGCAATAAGTGATAACTCTCGATTAATCTCGTGAGCAAACTCTGATCCACCTGTCATGGCATTTATAATAATAGGACAGCCTACCTCTTTTCCCAGAAAATTTGTTGTTGTATCTATATCACTAAAATTTAGATTTGGCAATGAATTATGCTCTATAAATATGTCTTCGAACAATGTATCCCCTTTATAGGTTGTCCTTAAATAGTTTTCTATATGTTCTCTTTTCCTCTTTTTTCTCATATTTCCACCTCTATCTATTGATCTAATAAATAGTCCCCAAACATATTCTTAACAATTTCTTCTGTTTGTTCCCTATCATATATCCAATAATCTATTTTGGAAATCTTCTTATCATATCCTGGAATTGTATTTGTTTCCATATTTTCCATGTCTATTTTTCTTGCTACATTTGCTCCTTTTAATATAACATTTAAAGGAATATTTGTATCTACATATTCAAAATAAGTATTAATTAATTTTGGTAACTTTAAAATATTTTTAGGTTTTATGGTTTGTTTTATTAATTCCTTCATGAACATTTGCTGTGCCTTAATCCTACCAATATCTCCTTCTGCATATCCTGATCTATATCTTAGGAAATCATGGGATTTCTTTCCGTCTAGTACTTGTAAACCCTTCTTTAGGTTTATATTTAGTGGTGGATCACTAACTGGATCGTAGTATTTCATATTCCTTGGTACATCTATCTCTACTCCACCTATGGCATCAACAATTCCCATTACTGCTTTGTAGTCAACCTTTACATAATAATCAATATCTAAGTTAAGAAAATCTCTTACTGTCTGCATAGTCAACTCTGGACCACCAAATGCATGGGCATGGTTTATTTTGTCTTCTTTATCTCTTACCATTACTCTAGTGTCTCTAGGGATGGATAATAACTTTATTCCACCAGTTTCCAAATCAACCTTAAAGAGCATCATAGTATCAGTACGAGTCCCCTTAGATTTTTTAACATCCTTAGCATCTACACCCATCAATAAAAATAATATCTCATCTTTATTTTTTTGTTCAATTACACTTTCCTCAGTGGGATTATCTATTTCACCATCTTCCCCTGTGGCCACTGTTTTATTATCTCTCAAGAAAATCTTTTCACCAAAAAAACCAAATACCAATGCAAAGCAAGCAAAGGATATTATAAATGATAATATAAATTTTTTCTTCATCATCACACCTCAAGTATTCTAAGTTATACATTAAATAATACTACATATGAAACATAATTACAATTATAATTATGTCGGAAAACGTTACAATTTGGATACAACCATGATTTCACAAATAAAGCCACGCTATTAAGCAAGTCCTAGAGCGATAATCCAATGTCCTATGTAATAATTGGCAAATTTGCATAAAACCTAAAGGACAATATGATACATAAATTTCCTTATAGTATCTTTTTTCCTATAGATATTTTCTATTGGATTTGAATATATTTTTATGATAGTCTACTGAAGGAAGATGTTGTTTAATTTTAGAGAAAAGGAGATGTTACAATGAAGCAAATCATTAAAAAATTGCCAGTACCTATTGTTGGGCTAATGTTAGCGTTGGCAGCAGCAGGGAATTTAGTATTGTCCTATGGCGAAATTTATAGAACTATCTTTGGTGCATTATCTGCAATTATTTTACTTCTTGTATTAGCTAAAATCATTATGTTTCCAAAGGGAGTATCTGAAGCTTTAGACAATCCTGTAGTTGCAAGTGTTTTCCCTACACTTTCCATGGGAATCATGCTTTTATCAACATATCTTAAACCCTTTGCTTCTAGTATAGCATTTGGTATGTGGATTATAGGTTTGATGCTTCATATTATTTTAATAATTCTTTTTACAAAGAATTATTTATTTAACTTCAATATTAAAAAAGTTTTCCCTTCTTGGTTTATCGTTTATGTAGGTATAGTAGTAGGTTCTGTTACTGCCCCAGCATTTGATATGGGAAATGTAGGAAAGATATTATTCTGGTTTGGGCTTGTATCTTACTTTGCACTACTGCCAGTAGTTCTTAAAAGAATTATAAAGATTAAAGAAATACCTGAACCTGCACTACCAACCATGGCAATATTCACAGCACCTGCTGCCCTTTGTTTAGCAGGATATATGAGTTCATTCCAAGAAAAAAATATGCTTATGGTTTGGCTATTAGTAGCTTTATCTCAAGCCTCATATTTATTTGTATTATTACAATTACCAAAACTGCTTAAATTAAAGTTTTACCCATCTTATTCTGCATTTACCTTCCCAATGGTTATTAGTGGAATTTCAATCAAACTTACTAACGGATTTCTAGCTAATTCAGGCAATCCAGTAGCTATACTAAAGTATATTGTAAAATTTGAGGAATTTTTAGGTGTGGCTATTGTCCTTTATGTATTAATAAGATATATAAGCTTTTTACTTGCAAAACCTGAAACTGCAAAATAAGAAAACCTTCTATGAACATAAAAAACCACCAATTGGTGGTTTTTTCTTATTCTGTAGCTTCAGCTAATTCTACTTGTCCATCTTCTATTAATCTTTTTGCAACCCATTCTGCAACTTTTCCAGTTATTTCTATGCAATGTTTCTTTCTTTCAGGACTTTGGAAATTATCTCCTGCCCATTGTCTAGTAATAACTCTACAACAAGTTGCACCATATTCATCTTTTATAAAATCATGTAATGCTGCTGCTGCGGGGAACATCTTTTCATCCATAGGCTCTCCATGTACTCTGCCATACGCCATACCAAGAGCCATTTGTCCACCACTTACAGCACCACATAGACATCCTCTTTTACCCATACCTATTGGAAATCCTGAAGCCATTTTAACTATATTATCATCATAAGGATTTCCTAATAGATGGTTAATAGTTTGCGCTACTGCTTCAGAACAAAAAAATTCTCCTCTTTCAAAATATCCTTCTGCTTCTTTTTTGAACTCTTCAATCAATTGTTCCTTATTCATATTTATCTCCCCTCATCATTATTCATATTAATTTTATGACAAAACTTTGGTTTAAACAAATTAATATTATTAATAATAAAGGGGTTATTATAGATAAATATAATATACTTTTATCACTCTGACAATAATCTCTTTTCCCCAGTAATAGCTTGAATAGGAGCTATATCTTGAGAAAATTCCAATGTACCTAAAAATTCTCCATTTTCATCTCTTACAGCATAGTAACTAATCATTACAAACTTATCTCCCATTTTAATCCAGAAACTTTCACTGTCCTTCTCACCAGATTTAAAAGAGTTTACTATTTTCTCCACAACATTTACCGATGCTGGCGGATGACAATTTTCTACCGTTCTACCTATTACTGCCTTAGTTCTAGCAAATAACCTTTCCTTTCCTTGAGAGAAGTACTTAACTATATTATCCTTATCTACAAAAGTCATATCTCCTGGTATGGTATTGAATATATGATTGATTTCCTTAGCTGATAGGAATCCTGTTTCAAATTTTATATAACCTTTATCTAGATTTGCTCCTTTAGTCTCTTCCTTTACCTTTTCTTCCATATCTAGCTTTGCCCTATGCCATTTCTCCTCTGGGGCAATTATAGCATATCCTATTTCATCTGATTCATTATATATATTAATCCATTCATCCTCTGTTAATGTGTCTAAACACATTGAAAATAATATACTTTCTTCTTTAAATATCATTTCCTTTATTTCATTTAAAGCATCTTCTACTTTCTTTACTACTTCTTCTTTGTTTCCCTTATATGAAGTCAAAGATAGCTTAACTTCTTTAATCATTGCTCTTATGTCGTCATCTACACCCCACATAACCTTTGGCGGAGATGTTATTCCATACTTTTCTAAGTATGGAAATATCAAATTTTCTTTTCTACTGTAATGTTTATCAATATCCCATAATAAATTCACATCTGCTACTAAAGCAAATCTATTTTCTTCCGAGTCATCATTTTTAAATTTATTAAGATTAGATTTCATTGTGCCTTCTATAAAATCTTCTATTGCTTTATTTTCCTGTCTCATAGTATAGATTGGGTGACCTGGTATTTCTTCAGGATGATGAATCTCCTCTATGGAACCTTTAAATACTGCTGCATGGACATTGCAAAGACTTTGTATTTCCTCTATAGGCAGTCCTTCTTTTACAAGCTGTACTTCCATCTCAGATATTTCCTTGGCAGTTACACCTTGAATCACTTCAGCAAACTTCACTTTTACTTCTTCTACAGTTTTACCTTCATGTAATTCCTTTATGACTTCCTTTAGTTTTTCTTGTCTATATTCTCTATTATTGATTAGTTCACTCATATTCTCACTCCTTAAAGCTATTTGTAAAATATTATACCCTTAAATACCAATATATTTCGCAAATACAAAAATACCCCTTATTACAGGGGTATTTCCTTATTTACTTACTTCTAGGATTGATAATGCTTCATTTACAAGAGACACTACTTCATCTTGTACAACTGTATTTATTATAAAATCATTTTTCTCAATAAGATTAACATATTTATTTACTATATGAGCTGTTACTGAATCCTTTGTATTTAAGGTTTTCTTATAGCTTTCCAATACATCATCCTTTATTTTTTTTGTATCGTTAACAAATATAGGGGTATTGTCTGCTCCACCTAGATAAAGAGCTAGCTTACTTCTATAAAGTCTTAATACCTCTTCATGCTTTTGACCTTGAGAGTATCTTTGTATATAATTTTCAACTTTTAGTATTCTTGATGCTAAATCATCATAAGAAATTAAAAGACCTGCATCTATTACTACTGGACTATTTGAATCTATTGCTTTTATTTCTATATATTCCTTTATTTCATCTGAAACATAATTATTATATTGCTTTAGATTTTCATAGTCTATAATTGGATAGAAGCTTCCTTCTAAGTTTATAAGCTTATATTTATTTTCCATTAGTTTAGTAACTTCGTTTTTTAATGTTTCACTTTCTATATCTTTAATCTTTTCCTTTGGAAAGAAAAGATCTGATTCTGCAATATTTATTAGTTCTCCATTGGGATCTGCCTTAAATATACTATCCATTGTAGGGTTTAAAAATTCTTCAAGGGCTACTTCTAAATCTAGTACCATCTTGTCCCCTTCTATTTGTGAAAGACCTTTTATATTGTCATCAATAAATCCTATTACTTTACTTAAATCATTTGTTTTTAAAACATTGTCGAAGTCCTTCATTATTGCTGCTTTATCTTTTTCGGTCTTATCTGAATCATCTATAGTTCCTGTTGGATTTTTAGGTGGATTTATCTTATCTGAATCCTTTTTCTTGCAGCTCACAAGGCTCAAGACTAAAACCATAGACACAATTACAAGAAGGATGTTTTTTATCTTTTTCATATTATCACCACTTTCATTATAGTTTAATTTATATATATTATACATAAGCCTTCATAGTAAGTCTTTACAATTCTATTACAAATTAAGAAAAATAAAGTAATACTTTTTTCTTAAACTTTGTTATATAATTATATAAGGACAGTTTAAAGGGGTGAGTCTATGGACATTAAAATTTTAAGAGAAGAAAAATCCATTTCTCAAGTAAATAGGTTCTTTTTTTATGTTATTCTATGGTCTGTATTTATTCAATTTATGCCTATTAATCCAAATTATTATCAATATATAGCATTTCTAGTCCCAATAAGTATTTATCTATTTATTAATAGATTTAGTATAAAAAGGATATTAAAGCCTAATATATTAAACTTAAAGAGCATATTAATTATATTTTTGATATGGCTTTCAGTTTTACCTATTATGCTTCTAATGGTGGAGCTATACGTTCACTTTTTTGGAAGTACTTTAGCAGACATTGTTTCTCAAGATTCTCATGAATCTTTAACTATTAACTTCTTCCTTATAGCCATAACACCAGCTATTTTAGAGGAAGTTTTAATGAGAGGAATTATTTTAGATGGATATAGAAATAAATCTAGATTCGTTGCATCTATAATGAATGGATTTATGTTTGGAATGTTACATCTAAATTCCTTCCAATTTTTTCATACATTTTTAATTGGAATAATTGCATCTTATCTTGTATTTGCTACAAACTCAATATTTGCCGGTATGTTTATTCATATAATTAATAATGGACTTCCATTGATTATTGATTATTTATATCCTATAGTGCCTAATGAACCATATGTTGCAGAGCCACAATTTATAGGACTACTTATATTTGCTGCAATAGGACTTACCTTGCTAATTTTACTATTTAGATTACTATTTAAAGTAAATGATATTCCTTTTAGAAGTTATAAAGAGTTATCTGATGAAAGAATTTTCAATTTGCATTTGATATTGTCAATATTCATATTTTTAGGATTTAGTGCTTTAATAATATTTTCAACTTAGGTAGTCATCATTCTGCCAAAATCCTAGGCAAATGATATATTTGATATTAACTCCATATCATAATGAAAAAGTATTTCCTATGGTCTATGTTACACCATAAAAAATACTTTCCCTTATTTTATCAATTTAAAAGGTCCCCAATTGGGGACCCTTTATTACATTCTTGGTACACAGATTATTTTTCCTTCTACGAAATCACCTGGTGATAGTGTTGGATTTGCCATTAATAATTCTGCAATAGTTGTATTAAACTTTCGTGCTAATGCTGCTATTACAGAACCAGTTGATGGTATGTCAAATTTATCTATTTTATATTGTTTATATCCTGGAGTACAAGGACATCCCATTTCCTTATGTGGCATTATACATACTTCTTGACCTACTCTTAAGTTATTGAAGTCTACGTTTGGATTGGCATCTGTTAAAGTCATCCATGAAATATTATATCTTAACATTATATCTGTTGCCGACTCTCCAGGTGTAACTGTATGCATTGTTCCACCTGGGCAAAGTACTTCTCCCCTAGGGATACAGATTAATTGACCTACCATTAAGTTATTTGGATCAACTCCCGGATTTGCTGCCATCAATGCTTGTAAAGATACATTGAACATCATAGCTATGCTATATAGAGTATCTCCTGATCTCACTGTATAGTATACCCCATTACATGGAGGACATGGAGGCATAGGTGATGCATTAGGTATACAGATTACTTGACCTATTTGTAAATTGTTAGGATCAATTCCTGGATTTATTGCTATTATTGCCTCTACTGTTGTATTGAAAGTCCTTGCTAAATCAAATAATGTATCTCCTGGTCTTATGGTATATGGGAAACTTCCTGTTGGACATGGTCTTGGTGTTGTGCTAGGGATACAGATCACTTGACCTATCTGTAGATTATTAGGATCAATTCCTGGATTTATTGCTATTATTGCCTCTACAGTTGTATTGTAAGTTATTGCCAACTTATATAATGTATCTCCTGATTTTATCGTATATGGGAAACTTCCTGTCGGACATTGTTTTGGTGGTGTTGTGCTAGGGATACATATTACTTGACCTATCTGTAGATTATTAGGATCAATTCCTGGGTTTATTGCTATTATTGCTTCTACTGTTGTATTGTAAGTTATTGCCAACTTATATAATGTATCTCCTGATTTTATCGTATATGGGAAACTTCCTGTCGGACATTGTTTTGGTGGTGTTGTGCTAGGGATACAGATTACTTGACCTATCTGTAGATTATTAGGATCAATTCCTGGATTTATTGCTATTATTGCTTCTACTGTTGTATTGTAAGTTATTGCCAACTTATATAATGTATCTCCTGATTTTATCGTATATGGAAAACTTCCTGTCGGACATTGTTTTGGTGGTGTTGTGCTAGGTATACAGATTACTTGACCTATCTGTAGGTTATTAGGATTAATTCCTGGATTTATTGCCATTATTGCCTCTACTGTTGTATTGTAAGTTATTGCCAACTTATATAATGTATCTCCTGATTTTATCGTATATGGAAAACTTCCTGTCGGACATTGTTTTGGTGGTGTTGTGCTAGGTATACAGATTACTTGACCTATCTGTAGGTTATTAGGATTAATTCCTGGATTTATTGCCATTATTGCCTCTACTGTTGTATTATAAGTTATTGCCAACTTATATAATGTATCTCCCGATTTTATCGTATAGGAAAAGCTTCCTGTTGGACATGGTCTTGGTGATGTTGTGCTAGGTATACAGATTACTTGACCTATCTGTAGATTATTAGGATTAATTCCTGGATTTAGCCTCATAATTGCATCCACTGTTGTATTATAAGTCATTGCCAACTTAAATAATGTATCTCCTGATTTTATCGTATAGGAAAAGCTTCCTGTTGGACATTGTCTTGGTGGTGTTGTTTTTTCTGGTATACAGATTCTTTGCCCTATTTGTAGATTATTAGGATTAATTCCTGGATTTAGCCTCATAATTGCATCCACTGTTGTATTATAAGTCATTGCCAACTTATATAATGTATCTCCCGATTTTATCGTATAGGAAAAGCTTCCTGTTGGACATGTTCTATTATTACTCATATTGACCCACCCTTCTTTTATTATTCTTTGCATTAATATACTATGCAAAGAATAGTGAAGGGTTACAATGAGTACTTTAAAATATTTATATTCCTTTACCCTGATAAGAGTCCCTTAATTTTAGCTCTTTATCTATAGAAGACAGTACTTTCAACTTATCTAAGCTCCATATAGGCTCATGGAGCAACTCCCTTTTTCCATCTCCGGTTACTCTATGAATTACCATACTGGGAGGAATTAATTCTAAAGCATCTACTACTAAAGATATATATTCTTCCCTACTCATTATATAGAATGGATCTTTTATAAAACAATTATATAGATCTGTATCCTTTTGGATATATAGGGAGTGAAGTTTAACCCCCCAAGTATTTGTATTTGCCACAAATTTTACTGTATCTAAAATTTCTTCTCTGTTCTCATCTGGCAGCCCTAATATTATATGAGTCACTACTTTAATATTTCGTTTTTTCAATTTCTCTATTGCTTCATTATATATAGATAAAGTATATCCTCTTCTAATAAACTTAGATGTTCTCTCATGGATAGTTTGAAGTCCCAACTCTATCCATAGATAAGTTTTTTCATTTAATTCTTCTAATAAATCAATAACCTGTTCATCTAAACAATCTGGCCTTGTGGCTATGGCAATACCTACAACCCCTTCTATATTCATAGCTTCATAATATAAAGATTTAAGTCTCTCAATCTTTCCGTAGGTATTCGTAAAGTTTTGAAAGTAAACTATGTATTTGTCGGCATCCCACTTTTTTGATAAAAGTTTTTTTTGATCCTCTGCCTGCTCTTTTATAGAAGTAGTTCTCCTTCCTGCAAATTCTCCTGAACCCTCCTCACCACAAAATATACAACCCCTTATACCAACCGTACCATCTCTATTAGGACAGGTGAATCCACCATCTAAAGATAATTTCATTACTTTAGTGCCAAATTGTCTTCTCAATTCTTCATTTAATGTATTATATCTTTTTGACATTATAAATTACCTCTCTTCAAATTCCATAACTACTTTTACTCTATATTATTATACTATATTTTTATATATTGTATCTCTGCTTTTCCATGAAGTTATTTATTGTTATAGCATTTTCAACTCTTTTCTTACATTTCTCCAGTTGGGATAATATTTGTCCATAATAGCCTTAAATTTATCTCCATGTCCTTTTTCTATGAGATGGGCCATCTCATGTACTATTATATATTCAAGAAAATGGAGTGGGGTTTTAGCTAGTTCAAGATTTAGCCAAATCCTTCCGGCATTGGGATTACAAGTCCCCCATCTAGTTTTCATTTGTTTAACTCCCCACTCTTTCACCTTTAAATTCATTATCTTTTCCCATTTATCTATCATAGATGGAATAATGGATTTTAGTTCTTTTCTATACCATTCTTTTATTATATATTCTCTTTTTTCTTTGCTACTTCCTTCTTTTACATATAAATCTATATATTTTTTATTTCTTATCTCTACCTTAGCCTTGTTACTACTTTGATATATTACATTTAGCAAATAACTCTCTCCAAAATAGTAGTGACTTTCTCCAGTAATATATTCCTTTTCCATAATCTTTTCCTGATTATCAAACTTTTCTTTTTGCTTCTCAATCCAAGATATTTTGGACACAACGAATAATCTAATGGCATCCTCTGTCATTTTCCTTGGTGCAGAAATCCTTACTTCACCATTTGACGGATTAACTGATAGATAAATATTTTTTATATTCTTTTTTGTTATTTCAATTTCTATATCATCTATGATTATTTCAGTCATTTTAATATCCCCTCAACTTCATATAAGTGAAATCTGAAATTTTTCTGTTTTCACTAACCTTTATTTGTAATGTAAACTTTTGTTTAACAAATAAGGTAATCAACATACCCTACCATTTCCATTACTTTGTCTAATCTTATCAGATTAATTAATAGAGGGCAATAAATTAAAAATATTCTAATCTTTACTTATCACTTTTAAATTACAGTCCTCTACAGTATAATAAGACTAATCCTAGTTACTTTCTTGAGGTGATGCCATGAGTAAAATTCCTAATCATTTAATAGAAAAAATAAATTCAATTCCAGCTCAATCTGGAATTTATAAAATGCTTGATTCCAGTGGCAGGATTATTTATATTGGGAAGAGCATATCTCTTAAAAATAGAGTACGCTCATATTTTGCAGATAATCCCAAATGGAGTAAGGTAGAAAAAATGGTATCTTTTATTGATGATATTGAATATATAGTCACAGATACTCATTTAGAAGCAATACTATTAGAATGCAGTCTAATTAAAGAAATAAAACCTATGTTTAATTCACAGCTTAAAAATGATGAAAAATATGTTTATTTAAAAGTAGAAGATTTTAATATCTATAACCCTTTATCCATAGTAAATAGTAGAGAAGATAATTGCTATGGTCCCTTTAGGAGAAAATTCCCACTAGTTGAATTAATTAATTCCCTTAAAAATATTTTTCCTATAACCAAAGATGACAAAAATTATAATTTCGAATATAATCTAGTGCCTGTTTCCATGGATAAAGATGCCTTTGAAAAAAATAAAGAATCATTGCAAGAGATTTTCTCAGATGATGAAAATATGATGTTGCTAATCAATGGGTTGGAGAAAAAAATGAAAGGAGCGGCTGCTCAACTTCAATTTGCAGCTGCCTCTGTTTATAGAGATATGATCTATGGTTTAAACTATTTAAAAACTGGAATCTATGGCTATAAAGCCATATTTTCAAAAGATATACTTCTAAAAATGCCTATTAACTCTGGATATAAATTATTTTTCATATCTAAGGGAGAAATTTTATTGAAATCTATTTTTTCTGCTTTAACAGAATCTGATATGAAAGATTTCATTAATACGGGCAAAAACTTAAAATTATCCATGTCAAAAAGCTCAAACGAAAAATCAAGTATGGATTTTAGAGATATTTTATATTCTGAAATTAAATCATTGCCTGATGAAATGGTTATATATTTATGAGTTAGGGATTTTACCTAACTCATTCGCTATGATATATTAATAAAATTTTACAAATTCAGCGGTAGTCTTTCTATATCCTCTAATTTTAGTACTGCTTTTATCCATTTTACCCATTGTTAATCCTTTTTTTATTTTTATAATATAATGCAAAATAACTTTGCTAGAATTAAAAATCAGATGACCCAAACTTCCCATTATTGTAATCATCATTTGCCTGTCTTAACTCTTCTCTGGTATTCATAACAAAAGGACCTGCTGCAAAAATAGGTTCATTAATAGGTTCACCGCTTAATACAAATATCTTAGCATTTTCACTTACTGCCTCAATGTTTACATCTCCATCTTCATTTTTAAAGAGAATAAAATCCTTTTCCTTACAGGATTGGTCATTTACCTTTATTTCACCATCAAGTATCAACATTCCCATATTGAAGTTACCTGGCTCATCTAATTTGACTTTGCCATTATTCATCAAATCAATTATATAAATATTCATTGGAGTAAATGTTTTTGCTGGTCCTTTTACTCCATTGAAATTTCCAGAAACAATTGTAATATTTCCTTTCCCATTAGGTAAAGATACTTTTCCCATATTCTCATTAGTTATTGCTTGGTATCTTGGTTCAGTCATCTTATCCTTTTTCGGAAGATTTACCCATAACTGAATCATGTGGAGAATTCCTCCTGCTTTACCGAACTCTTTTTCATGATATTCTTTATGCAATATCCCTTCTCCTGCTGTCATCCACTGCACATCTCCAGGATATACAATTCCATGATTTCCTTTATTATCATGATGTTCAACTGCTCCTTCAAAAGCAAATGTTACAGTTTCAAAGCCTCTATGAGGATGGGCACTTACACCTCTTGGAGTTCTACTTGGTGGAAATTCCACAGGTATATTATAATCCATTAAAATAAAAGGGCTAAATCTCTCAAGTAAATTCCTACCAGATGGAAAATAATTGCTAACCTTAAACCCACTGCCTACCCAATGGGTAGGTGGCCCTTCAAATGCCATTTCAATTTGTCTTAATTTTGACACAAAACCACTCCTACTCTTTTTATATTTAAATCACTATTGTCAATTCCAAGTATATTTTTAAGTAAATTTTTATCTGCCTTTATTAAAATACCCCTTTTTAGCTTATATTAACAATCTTATATAGAAAGCATCTGTGAAACTTTTCTATTTCCTATTCATTATAAAAAAATTGCTAAATGGTAATCCATTTAGCAATTCTTTTACTCTGTACAAGTTTCCAATATTATAAGTTCCTTTTTATCAGCATCAAGGCGAGCCTTTACTCCAAAGGGTAATGTAATCATAGGCTCACAATGTCCTGCCTGTAGATTATATATAGTAGGTTTTCCCACTGGCTTTATGTGATCTTCTATTACTCGTTCTAATGTTAGATTTTCATCATGTTTATCAGATACACAGTTATTGAAGTCTCCAAGTATTATACCGCTGGCTTCCTGTAATTTTCCTGATAATCTTAATTGATTTAGCATTCTATCTATATTATATGGTTCTTCTCCTACTTCTTCAATAAATAGGATTTTATCCTTTACATCTATCTCATAAGGAGTACCTATTGTATCAACTATTAAGGATAAGTTTCCTCCTATTATAGTTCCTTCTGCTATACCACCATTTATTGTAACTATATCTTCTCCTAATGGATTAGATATAGTTCCTATAGCTTCTGTTCCCATAATTGCCTTATAAAGACTATCTCTAGAAAAGTCAGAAAAACTTCCTATTATATCCGAAGATACCATGGGCCCATGATAAGTAACTAAATTAGATATTTGAGTAAAAGCTATATGGAGAGCCGTAATATCACTATATCCTACAAACACCTTTGGATTATCTCTTATGGCCTCGTAATCTATTAAATCTAGAATACGAGGAGTTCCATATCCACCTCTCATGCATATAATTCCGTCTATTTCCTTGTCCTTAAACATCTCATTTATATCTTCTGCTCTTACATTATCTTTTCCTGATAAATAACCATATCTTTCATAGGGACTTTTTCCCATCTTTACTTTAAAACCCATTTCTGCAAGTTTATCGTAAGCTGTTTTTACATTTTCTTCTGTAGTAGGACTGGCTGGTGCAATAACTCCTATGGTATCACCCTGTTTTAACGCTTTTGGTTTAATCATCAAAGTGTCCTCCCATTATATATTACATTCCAAAGAATAATCTTGTTACAAATACTGCTGTAAGTAGTCCTGCTAAATCTGCTAATAGTCCAACTGACAATGCGTGTCTTTGCTTTTTCACAGCTATAGAACCAAAGTATACTGCTAGTACATAAAATGTGGTCTCTGTAGAACCCATCATAACTGATGCCATACGTCCTATTAAAGATTCTGTTCCATGAGTCGTGATTAAATCTGTCATTATACCTTGAGCTCCTCCACCTGATAGTGGTCTCATAAATGCCATTGGTAATACTTCTCCTGGCATACCAATTAAATTAGTTATAGGACTTAAAGCCTTAGTAAGTAACTCCATAGCTCCAGATGCTCTAAAAGCTCCTATGGCTACTAACATAGCTACTAGAAAGGGTATTATTCTTACAGCAGTATTAAATCCTTCCTTTGCTCCTTCAGTAAAGGACTCATATACTTTAACCTTCTTTGCCATTCCAAACAATATAAAACCAACAATTATTACAGGAATTGCATAAATTGATATTGATTCCATTATTTCTACAAACATTTATATTCCCCCTATCTCTATTTATTATCAGCTTTTTTTATTTGATATTTAGGTAGCCTCTGAAATATCTTAGAAACAATAATTGCAACAATTGTTGACACTGTTGTAGCTACTAGTGTTGGTCCTATTATCTCTGTAGGATTTGTCGCTCCAGCTGCAACTAATATTCCAATAGTAGATGCAGGAATAAGTGTTACTGACGAAGTATTAATGGCTAAGAATGTAACCATGGCATCTGTTGCTGTTTCCTTGTCATCACTAAGTTTTTGCAGCTCTTGCATTGCCTTTAAACCTAAGGGTGTAGCTGCATTACCTAACCCCAACATATTTGCAGCTATATTCATTATCATAGCACCCATGGCAGGATGCTCTGGCGGAACATCTGGGAATAACCATACCATCAATGGCTTCAATAATCTAGCAAGTTTTTCTACTAAACCTGAATCCTCAGCAATTTTCATAAGTCCTAGCCACAAGGTCATGATACCTATAAGTCCTAGGGCTAAGTCAACACCAGTTTTTGCATTGTCAATTGCTGCATTAGTTACTGCCTCAAGATTTCCCGTTAAGGCTCCAACTACAAATCCAATTATAAGTAAACCAGCCCAAATAAAGTTAATCATTAAACTTCCTCCTTTTTTCTGTAAAATTAAATCTCGCTAACTTCCTCACTCCCGTGGACATTCCTTCTAAAATATATGTATCCACAAGCCTGTCCAACTTTTAAAATTTACGTGGTACTTTGTCATTTGCAACAAAGCACCATAATCGGATCAAAAGTCCGAAAAAACATAATATTGTATAGATATTTTATAATCTTTCAGAGCTTTTTTCAAGCATAACTTATTATTAAAATATGCTGCCTATATCTGTAATAGTTTTTGCTAAGTCTTCTTTATAGTCAGAATCTCGAGAATTCAAGCTATTAATCTTAACTCCATCTATGCCAGCACTTGAATGTATGTATTTATTATTCCCTATATACATTGCCACATGACCTGGAAAAAATAGAAGATCTCCTGACTTTATCTCCTCTAAAGTAATACTTCTCATATACTCATCTTTTCTAATAGCATCTCTATATATTATAATCCCATTTAACATATATGCTATGGAACATAATCCTGAACAATCTATGCCTAGAGGGCTCTTTCCACCCCATCTATACTGGGTACCTAAATATAACATGGCAGTTTTAACTATGTTTTCCCTTAGTTCCATTTCTTTATTTTTATTGTAGCTAGTTATCCTATTTCCTATAAAATTTGTTCTAACCCATCCTTTACTATTGTCAGATAATTGAATTTCTGTCCAGCCATCCTTTTCATTTTCTGTAGCTATAATTATGGCTCCTCTAGTCAGCATCTTCTTAACATAACCTTTATAACTAGCCTCTGGCATTACATCTGCCACCCCATGGATAATTACCCTATCTGCATTGTCCATCCATTCAGCGGCTCTAGTATTATCCATAATCATATTGGATCCATGGACATATCCTTTGTAGTCATAATGGGTCTCAATATAATACCACTCCTCACCTACATCTTCTAAAATCTTTACTACCATACCATATAGACCTTCATCAGCCATTTCACTATGATGTTTTGGATAAAGGTTTATAGGTACTACAGTTTTATTTAAAATTCCTAATTTACTATTCAAATTTATCACCTCATAATATTTTCATTTAGTTATTTAATAAATCATATACTAATTTTGAGACTTTTCCGATGATCCTTTTTCCTTCTAGATCATCTTTTCCATTTCTAGTGAAAATTCCCATTAGATAATGGATATTTTCTAAATAAAAAATACCTATATCATGGTTTAGTCCAGATAACTCACCGGTTTTATGAGCTATGGTTACTTCATCTAAAATATATCTAGGCAGCATATCCCTATGCTTTTGCCTAGTCAAAATATCTATCATAATATTGCAGCTTTCTAAATCTATTATAGATTTATTATAGATCTTTTCCATGACTATTGCCATATCCATAGGGCTAGTCATATTTTCTCTGCCTTCTTTTGCTGCCTGAAAGTCCATCATTTTCCTTCTTAATACTGTATTTTTACAATCTAGCTTTTTTATGCCTTCATTTATTCTATGGTATCCTAAAAGCTCAATCAAAATGTTGGTAGCAGTATTATCACTAAGGATTATCATTAAAGTTATTAAATCTATTAATGGATATTCACCTAATTTCAACTCAGATATAAGGCTATATTCAACTCTATCACTTTCTTTAATCTTTATTTTTTCATCTAATTTATATTCTCCATTCTGAACAGCATATAATGCCTCTATCATTATTGGGATCTTTATTAAACTAGCTGATGGAAATACTTCTTCTTCCTTATATTTTAATATCCATTGATTATTAGTTAAATCTTTTATGACAATAGAAATATCTTCATCTATTGTTTTTATTTCTTCCATAACCTTTTCTTTTATCATTTTTATCACCCTCTATTTAAAATATCGTAGAAAAAGCCTCTAGATCTTTAAACCTTCGAGGCCTTATATTTTAATCTATTTTTTCTCTAGAATATATACCATTTTGTTCCATACCCTCTCAAATTGAGATACTTTATATTCCCTGCGTACTGTTTCTACTTCTGGGGCAGCTGGATCATTTACTATGACATACTCCTCTCCATCTTTGACTGTAAACCCTCTTACTACCAGTAAATGTCCAGATGGATATGCTTGAGGTGCTCCAATTAAGGAGTTTTCTGACTGTGATTTTATAGATGCTATAACAGGAATATCCTTTGAAATCTTTTCTTTTATATCTTTAATAGATGTAAATCTAGCCACATAAGAGTATATATCTTTAGTACCTGCGTATGCAACATTAAAAGACCAATTTCCATAAATGTTTGCTCCATTATCTAATACCTTTTCTGCCACTTCTACTGTAGCTATATTGTGTCCATAGTATTCCAGTACCATAGATAAGGATGTAGGGCTACATATTACATTTCCTATTTCAGGGACTACCATCTGTGACCTTTCAGGTACATTAAGTTCAACTAAATATTCTTCATCTAAAGCAGAAACATCCTCTACTTCCTCCCTAAGTTTTAAAGCCAAAAATATATTTTTCACCTTTGGCCCAGGAGCAGCTATATTTTTACGTCTCAACTCTATACTATAGGTAATAGCTTCTGCATCTTTTCCCCAAAGTACTTCCAGTGTGTCCGTTGACATTTTTGCAATTTTATCTTCCTGATTATTTACACTTTCTCTATTACCATTTTGAGTCCATTTTCCGTAAGTAAACCAATCAGTCCATTGTTCTTCAACCTTTACCCTAAGAAGCAGTTCAATTTCAGTTCCCTCCGGTGTATCTACATTCCAAGAAGCTACTAATTCATTAAAATCTTCTGTGGCTATTATTGGTGATGTATATTTTCCTTGAAGAGATGAATCTTCTAAAACAATTCCGTCTTCATTATTGATACTAATACTTTCCCTTTCCCCTTCTTTAAAATCTTCCACTCCATTGACAATTAAATTTCCACTATGGAATATTTCTTTTGTTTTAGTTAAATTACTACATCCACTCATAAACAATATTACCCCCAGTAATATAAAGATTATTTTCCTAAACATATTGATCCCCCCGGAATAATTAAGATTCTCTAATATCTTAATTATTTAGCATTTTTATATATTTTGCTAACTCCTCATCATTTGCTAATACAAAATGTTCAGGCTCTATTTCCACCCATTTTGGCGGATTGTTTTCATAATCATGGCAATCTGGATCATAAACTTCTAATACTTTATTTCTTTCCTCCCGTGGATCAGGTAGTGGAATAGCAGAGAACAAAGATCTGGTATATGGATGGAGAGGATTTTTATAAAGCTTTTCAGTTTCAGCCAATTCCACTATTTCACCTTTATAAATAACAGCTACTCTATCTGTTATAAATCTTACTACGGATAAGTCATGGGCTATAAATAAATAAGTTAATCCTTTATTTCTCTGTAATTCCTTCATTAAGTTTAATACTTGAGCTCGAATAGATACATCTAGTGCCGATATAGGCTCATCTGCTATTATTAACTCAGGCTCCATTACTACAGATCTTGCAATTCCTATTCTTTGCCTCTGTCCACCTGAGAATTCATGGGGAAAACGACTTAGAAATTCAGGTAACAATCCAACGTCGATTAATGCCTTTTCTACCTTTTCCTTCCGTTCTTCTTCATCTCTATAGTTTTTTAGATTATAAAGTCCCTCTGATACTATATAATCTACCTTTGCCCTTTCATTTAATGATGCCATAGGGTCTTGAAATATCATTTGAATTCTTTTAGTTATTTCCTTATCTAATTCCTTATTTATTTTTCCGTTAATCTTTTCTCCATCAAATATAATATCTCCGCCTGCTGTTTCATTTAGCCTTATTATGGCTCTGCCTATGGTTGTCTTTCCAGATCCAGATTCTCCAACTAATCCAAAGGTTTCTCCCCTATATATATTAAAATTCACGTTTTTTACAGCTACAAATTTATTCTTCTTTTTTCTGCCAAATTCTACCCTTAAATTTTTTACCTCTAATAAGGCCTCCTTCTCTTTATTAACCATTACTAACTACCCCCCACTTCTCTCTTAGTATCTTTATGGATTCTGGTGGATCTACTTTTGGTGCCCTAGGGTCTAGTAGCCAAGTCTTTGCCTTATGACTAGAACTTACCTCAAAGTAAGGCGGTCTATGGATAAAATCAATTTTCAATGCCTTAGGATTTCTAGGTGCAAAGGCATCTCCCTTTATTTCATAGAAAAGGTTTGGGGGAGTACCTCTAATTGTGAATAAATCTTCCCCCTTTATTCCCAGTTGAGGGAGGGAAGATAGTAGTGACCAGGTATATGGATGTTGTCCATTATAAAATACTTCCTCACATTTTCCTATTTCAACTATATCTCCTGCATACATAACTGCTATTCTATCTGCTACATTGGCAACAACTCCTAAGTCATGAGTAATGTAGATAGTAGTCAACTGATATTTTTCCTTAAGACTTTTTAGTAATTTTAAGATTTGAGCTTGAATAGTTACGTCTAAAGCCGTAGTAGGTTCATCGCATATTAACACCTTTGGATTGCAAGCTATTGCCATGGCTATGACTACTCTTTGTCTCATACCTCCTGAAAACTCATGGGGATATTGTGTATATCTTTTTTCTGGCTCAGAAATTCCCACATCTTCCAGTATTTCTATTACCTTTTTCTTTGCTTCATCTTTCTTTAACCCTTGGTGTAATTCTACTGATTCTTGAACTTGTTTCCCAATGGTTCTTAATGGGTTTAGAGATGTCATTGGATCTTGGAATACCATGGCAATTTTCTTTCCTCTAATTTTAATCCAATCTTCTTCCTTATTATATTTTGATATTTCTTCTCCTTCAAATATTATACTTCCAGAATCTATCCAACCATTACCATCTAACAGTCCCATAAAACTTTTAGTAAAAACCGACTTTCCAGATCCCGATTCCCCTACTATGGCTAGACTTTCTCCTTCATATATATCTAGGGAAGCTTCTCTTATGGCTGTTAATATATCACCTCTTAGTTTAAATTTGATTACTAAATCCTTTACAGATAATATAATATTTTCCTTTTCCATAGTACACCTCCTATACGTGGTTTTTTGGGTCTGCCGCATCAGAAAAAACATTTCCCATCATATAAAATGAAATTGTTATTATTGAAATAATTATTGATGGAAAAATCAATTGGTATCTTTGTGTTGGAGCCATCATAAGGAGCCTTCCTTCATTTATAAGGTTTCCTAAGGATGGAATACTAACTGGAAGTCCTAAACCTATATAAGTTAAAAACACTTCATATCCTATGGTCTGAGGAATTGATAATGCAATACTCAACATTATGACCGAGACTAGATAAGGCAATAGGTTTTTAGTTATAATCCTCTTAGTAGGAGTACCTAAACACTTTGATGCTAAGTTATACTCTCTATCTCTAATAATGACAGTTAGATTTCTTACAAAACGAGCCATATCAATCCAACTAGTTAACCCCATGGCGATTATCATGGTATATAAACTTGGCTTCATTATATAAGTCATTAAGACTAATATTATAGTTTTTGGAATATTGTTTATTACATTATATATTTCTGTTATAGGTCTATCTAGCCACGGTATATATCCCCACATGGCACCTATAGTAATTCCTATCACTGCTTCCCAAACCCCTACTATTAATCCAATGAGAAGTGATGTTCTAGCACCACTCCATATACGTGACCAAAGATCTTGCCCAATGGAATTTGTTCCAAACAAAAACTCTGAATCAGGCGGATTATTTGAAAGGGGCAATTTCGTATCTGGATTTATATGAATCTCAGTTGGCACCTTTTGATTTGGCAAATAAGGCTGAATCATTGTAAATATTAATAAAAGAGCCATTAGAGTTAAAAGAAAAACTGCTACTTTATTCTGTATAAAAACTTGCCAGGTGGAACGCCAATAAGAGTAGTTTGAATAACCTCCACGTTTAGCTTCTGCTTCATTATATTCTGCAAACTGGAATAAGTCATTGCTTATGACCTCTGTTAATTTATTTACTGCACCTTTTCCCATTATCTAGCGCCCCCTTTTTTGTCTAAATTTATCCGAGGATCAAATATGGCCATAAGTAAATCTCCTAAAAATAATCCAACTATACCTATTGATGAGTATATAAGTACTAAAGCCTGTACTAAGGTGTTATCTTGTCTTTTTATAACCTCTACCAATAGTCCTCCCATACCTGGAATTGAATATAAGGATTCTATATAAATTGAACCTGCTATGGTAAACAATATAGATGCCGGCAGATATTGTGCCATTGGAACGAAAGCATTACGAAATATATGTTTTACCATTATAGACTTACTTTTCAGCCCTTTAGCTCTGGCTAATTTAACATAGTCTTTATTAAGTTCATCTACCATATATCTTCTCATCCACATTGCATAACTGGCTATTCCACCTAATGACATGGATATGACTGGTAAAATCCAAGTCTTAGGTTTATCTATATCGAATAGCATTGGCAATTTGAAAATCCCTGTTATATATAATTGTAAGAATAGAAAATATACAGCAGCAGGCACTGCCCTTATAAATACAACATATCCTGTTCCAAACCTATCCCAAAACTTATTTTTATTTTTGGCCATGGCTATTCCTAAGGTTACTCCCACAGATAAGGACATTCCTATGGCTGCCAATCCAAAGTATAAGGAATATGGTACCTTATCTTTTATTATGTCTATAACAGGCACCTTAGGTCTAAAGGTAATAGATTGCCCTAGATTACCAGTTAATATATTTTTATAGAAATTAACTAATTGTTTATGTATAGGGTCCCTAAGTCCCATACTGGTCAATATAGCTTCTCTTTGTTGTTCATCTAATTTTTCATAGGAAGCCCCAAAATATCCTTCTTCAGGAAGTAATCGCATAAGAAGAAAGACTATGGTAACTATGATGAACAGGGTAAACAAAGATTGTAATAATCTTTTAATAGAATATTTTAGCATTTTTTTCCCCCTTTTCTCTGTAGATCAACTATATTAAGCCCTAAGAAAAGTCAAATGTCTTACTAAGGTGTATTTAGACCAAGTGCTTTTCATTAAACTACAGTATATTAATTTTCAGACCTAAGGATTATCAGCTTATAATCCTTAGGTCTTTGATTTTTATTTACTGTTTTTTAAGTGCCTCTGCACGTTCTTTCTTCCAAGTTTCAAGTGCAGCCTTATATTCTTCTGTATTCATAGGTTTTTCCATTAAATGCTGCCCTTTGTATCTTTGAGATGATACTCCAAATGGTGAATATTGGGATTCAAAAGGATCTAATCTACCGGCTGCATATCCTCCACCGCCAAGTGCATAAGGAATAACAAATGCTTCTTTGATTAAAAATGCCTCTGCTTCAGCAAATAATTCATAACGTTTATCAATGTCTAGAATTTCTGCTTTAGCTTTATTTGTTAAGTTAGTATAAGTTTTGTCTCCATTGGCATCAGTATAACCTTCTACAAATTCTGGGAAGTTATAGTTTGAACCAGGAGTAAATGGATCAGTATATGTTTCAGGATCTGCATAATCAGGTCCCCAGTTAGATTCTAAAAATGCATATTTCCCTGAACGTCTTACTTCTGATAAGAAGTTTGTAGGTGGTTTTGGATCTATTTGAATATCAATATAATCTTTACCTAGTAAATTTTCCAGCTGTTGCTCTATAACCTGCACTCTATTTGCCAATTCAGTTCCACCAGAGTTATATGGCATATATACTATTACCGGAAACTTTGCCTTCCCTTCTAACTCTGCCATGGCTTTGTCTCTATATTCCTTTGCTAATTCTTCATTAAAGGAATCAGTATTTGCGAATTCTTTTAATCCACCTAGTTCAGTATAATCTACTCCGTCAATGTCAACAAAGCTCTTTGGTGTAATGGTGTTTGCTAACCTTTGTTCTGGATCATAAGGCTCAGCTGTTGTCATGGCAGCTTTTCTATCTAATCCATGGAATAAGGATTTACGGAAGTTCACATTATTGACAGCAATCTTCCAGTTATCTGGTTCATATTCAGCATCAAATTTAGGGTCGAAATTTAACGCATAGAAATAGGTATAAAAAGTTGTTCTAATTGGTCTAACTAAATCCTTCTTAGTTGAATCCTTCATCCATTCTTCTATTAAAGAAGCAGGTATCTCAGCATAATCAATTTCTCCACGTAAAAATAGTTCTGGTGCCAGTGTTGCAGCCTCTTGGTTATAGGTCTCCTTTATCTTATCTATAAATATATTGTCTTTATCCCAATACTGTTCATTTTTTGTAAGGATTCTTCTAGTCTGTGGTTCAAAGGTTTCCATTATATAAGCACCATTATATAAAACATTAGTATTATCAGTTCCAAATCTATCTCCTACCTCTTCTAAGAAATCTCCATTAACAGGTAAGAAACAAACATAGTTAAGCATTGATAAGAAGTATGGGGTATTTTGTTTAAGAGTATATTCCAATGTATAATCATCTACTGCTTTTACTCCTACTTGTTCAAAATCATCTATTTCTCCATTATAATACTCCTCTGCATTTTTAATTACACTATAAAATATATTTGCTGTTAGAGACTCATTGTTAGGATCTAGTAAGTATTTTGCAGCATCTACAAAATCTTTTGCCTTAGTTTCTGCATACTCCTTACCATCATAAGTAAGCCATTTTACTCCCTCACGGATTTTCAAAGTCCAAACTAATCCATCCTCTGAACTCTCCCATTCAGTTGCTAGACCAGGTATTAGGACTCCATATTTATCATAGTCGATTAAACTATCTACCATATTTGCAGCTAAAGCAAACTCATTATAATTTGCAGTTACTAAGTAGTTTAATGTAGTGATTTCTCCTGAATAAACCTCCGAATATTCAACAAGTTCTCCTTCGTTTCCTAAAGTCTTATCTGTTTTTCCCTTAGAACAACCTGCTAAAACCATCATTATCGCTAACATCAGTGCCATTAGCCTTTTCATTGTAATCCCCCTTTATTTTTTAAAAGTTTATACAAGATTATTAACTTTTCCTCCTTCCTTAAGATAATGATTTTAGTATCAATTTATTTAAGGTTTACTTACTACATATTATGATTATGAAAATATTATGCCTTTAAAATAGGAATGTTCAATCTACAGAAGCAAGTTATTCGAAGATTTGGACAAGTTTATATTGTCCTAATTGTCTGATAATTATTGACGCAAGTTGACAAATCGTCAACTCCATATACCTTAGAAGCTTAAATTTCTAATTTCCTTAAATCCTAATCCTGGTTCATCATTTAAAATAATTCTATAATCATTAAACTCCGGTCCACCTAATATTGGGTCTTCTTTACACAATCCTGGTCCATCTAAATCTATTTTTGTTATTATCTTTTTAGATGCTGCCAAATGAACTGCTGCACTTACACTTAATTTACTTTCTAACATACACCCTATCATACATTCTACTCCATATATTTCTGCAACAGAACATATCCTTAATGCATTATGAATACCACCTGTTTTCATTAATTTAATATTAACTAAATCTGCTGCTCTATTTTGAATTATCTTCACTGCATCTTCAGGTGAAAATACGGCTTCATCAGCTAATATAGGTATATTTACATTATCTGTTACAAGCTTTAGCCCTTCTATATCATTGGCTAATACAGGCTGTTCTACAAGTTCTATATTAAATCCCTTATCTTCCATTTTTCTAAGTAACATGACGGCTTCCTTTGGTTTCCAGCCTTGATTTGCATCTAATCTTAAATCTATATCATATCCAACGGCATCTCTTATGGCCTTTATTCTTTCCATATCCATCTTTGAATCGAGACCTACTTTTATTTTCAATGTTTCATATCCTCTTTTTACAGCATCAATACTATCTTCTGCCATTTCAGAAGGCTCATTTACACTTATGGTCAAGTCTGAAATTATTTCCTTTTTATATCCTCCTAAAAGTTTATATAAAGGGGAATTATGTAGTTGTCCAAAAAGGTCATATACAGCTATATCAACTGCTGCTTTAGCACTTGTGTTTTTAATTATAGATTTATCTATTCTAGTCATTATTTCTTCTATATTTTCTATATCTAACCCTATTATTTGAGGTGCTATATAATCTTCTATGGCACATCTTATGGAACCCTTAGTATCTCCTGTAATTACTGCTGTAGGGGCAGCTTCTCCATATCCTACATGACCTGTATCAGTAATTACTTTAACTACTATATCTTCAATACTATGAACTGTTCTAAGGGCAGTTTTAAAAGACTTTTTAAGAGGTACAGCTATTTCACCCACTTTTATTTCTTTTATTTTCATTTAATCCCTCCTTGATAATATCTTATTCTATATTATACTTCTTTACTTTATCATAAAAGTTGGTCTTACTTATTTTTAAAGCTTCCATTACCTTTTTCTTATCTCCCTTATATATAGATAAGGCTTCCTGTATAAGTTTCTTTTCATATTTCTCTAATGAACCCTTAAGGGATATTATATTTTTATCTTCACTATCTTGTTTATTTAAACCTAGGTTTATATGTTTAGAAAGTATATTGTCTCCTTCAGCTAAGTTGACAGCCCTTTCTAAGATATTCTCCAATTCCCTTATATTTCCCGGCCAATTATATTTAAGCAATATATTAATAGCCTCTGAAGAAATCCTCTTGGGTCTACAGCCTATTTCTCTACATATTTTAGGAAGTACCAAGTCTATTAATGGAATTATATCTTGTTTTCGTTCTCTTAAGGGCGGTATCCATATAGGAAATACATTTATTCTATAATATAAATCTTCTCTAAAATTTCCCTTTAACATTTCTTCCTCTAAGTTCTTGTTAGTGGCAGCAATTATTCTTATATTTACTCTAATCTTCTCTGTACCACCTACTCTATAGAACCATTTTTCCTGGATAATTTGCAATAGTTTGACTTGCAAATTTATGGATATATCTCCAATTTCATCTAGAAATATGGTTCCACTGTTGGCTATTTCAAAGAATCCTTTCTTCCCTTCAGAAAGTGCACCTGTAAAGGCTCCCTTCTCATATCCAAATAGTTCAGATTCCAACAACGTTTCAGGTATGGCTCCACAGTTTACATGAACAAAACTTTCATCTTTGAGCTTGCTATTTTCATGGATATGTTTTGCAAGAATAGTCTTTCCTGTTCCACTTTCCCCTAAAAGTAATACATTTGAATTAGTTTTTGATGCCTTTAAAGCCATTCTCTTTACAGATTCAATTTGTTCACTGTCCCCTGCAAAGTCTGGAAATGCCTTGTTTAATGCTTTTTCCTCATTTAATTGAGACTCTGCCTTTTCCAGCCTATTAATGGCATTATCTCTTTCCCTTATAATCCTTTTTATTTCTGAAATATCTTCAACTTTTAAGGCTGCACCTATTCTATTATTTTTATTTTCAACAGGTAAAAGTGTACACATGGTAGGATAGCCATTAATATCTTCAAATCTATCAATATAACTAATGTTTTCACCCTTAGCTACATTAAAGAATTCTTGAATTATGGAATCTGATTTATGAATTTGAAATATATTTTTTCCTATTACATCTAAAGTCTCGGTATTTTCGCCTTTAGACCTATATACTTTTCCCTTTAATAAGTCATTGATACTTTCTTCCCTTGCAGTATATCCATGGGATTGATAAAATTTCATTTCTCTAGTTATTCCATCTAAAACTACCATATGACCAATAGCATTTATATAATTTATCATAAACTCTTCATCTCTTACTTTGATGGATATTAATTTATTTACAAAATCTATTTCTATCTCCATAGGGATTTCTAAATATTCTGTTTTTAATTTTAGGAAATCCTCCTTATGATAATTTTTTAGAGTCTTAAATACTGGATTTATCATTCCCTTTTTATCAAAAACTCCAATTACAATAAGACAATCTCCTGTACCTATGCTATTATCATTTATCCCTAGAAATTTTAATGACGTGGAATCCATCTTTCCATCATCTTGCCCTATGGAGTTATTAGCGATAATAACTATGTCACCAGGATTTATTCTTCCTTCCCTGTGATGTTTCTGCCCCTCTTGCCTTATACCAAAAATTTCCTTGGCCTTTTCATTGTATATCTGAATTATCCCTTTATTATCTATTACTATAAATCCTTCAGACATCATATCAGTAAACATTTTTGTATAGGATTCGGAATTTAAAGCCATTTTATCACCCTTTAGAGATATTATTTATTCAATTATATCACTTTTTGGCGATTTATTGTAGTACTCCATTAAAATTTATAATATAAACATTCTTGCTACTATCATTTCTTGAATATCTTTAGCTATATATTCCACTGTATGAGGGTCTATAAGATTAGCATCTGGGTAATAACTAGCCCTTCTAGCATCTTTATGTTCCCTAAATCTTATTTCCATTTTAAACTCTTTTGGAGATTCTATTTTGCATTCATGGATTTTCTTTAACCCCTTCTTTACTCCTTCTTTTATCAGTTCACAAGAAGTATCTGGATGAATGTTAAAGGTGGCACCGCCTTTTCCCATCTTTACATCTACTGTTTCTATATTGGGAACTAGTTTTTTTGCACTTTCACATAACATTTTATCTCCTGATAAAAACACTACTGGGACATTATAATATTCCGATATCAATGTATTAATTGTAAACTCAGATGCTATTTCTTCATTGATTTTTATCCATGTTGCTTTTTGAGAGTTCATTGTATGAGCCAATGGATTTCCATCTTCTCCTGCTGCTGAATGATACCCTATAAAAATGGTGGCATCAAAGCTATCGTCTATACCTGCCATCATTGATTCAGGAGATGAGTCCCATCCTCTTATGACCTTTACCCCTTTTGGAAGTCTAGATATATTCATATTTCTTGCTGAATCATGGGCATCCTTTACGATTATTTCTGTGGCACCAGCATCATAAGCCCCTTCACAGGCTGCTATGGTTTCCCTTGTCATTTGTTCAACTGCCCACTGCCATTCTCCATGACCTAGCTCTGTTTCATTCCAATTAGTCACCCCTGTTATTCCTTCTATATCTACGCTAATATAAACCTTCATTTCTTCATTCCCCCATTATATATTTAATAATTTAAGTAAAGTCTTTGTCTGCAAAAGAACGCCTACCTTTATACATTCTTCATCTGCCATGAAATTCCCATTATGAATTGGAGATGTCCATCCCTCAAGCTTATTTCCACATCCTAAGTTATAATATGCTCCTTTGACATCTTTTAAAAAATAGGAAAAATCGTCTGCTCCCATACTTGGAAACTCTTTAAATTTTACATTGTCTTCACCTAGTAAGTCCTCAGCCATATCTTTTAAAACATCTACTATCTCATCATTATTTATAAGGGCAGGATAACCTTCTTCAAAGTATACCTCTCCTTCACCACCATAAGCCTTTGCTGTATTTTCTACTATTTCTCTTATTCTACTTTTTGCAAATTCTCTTGTGTTTTCGTCTAATGTTCTTAAAGTACCAGACATAATAACTTCATCTGTTATGATATTATTTTTTGTTCCTCCATTGATTTTTCCTAAAGTTAAAACTACAGAGTTAAGTGGAGATACATTTCTACTTACTATGGATTGCAAAGCTGTAATTATATATCCTGCCATAACTATTGTATCTACTGATTGTTCTGGATAAGCCGCATGACTAGATTTTCCTCTTACTTTTATGGTAAATTCATTAGTAGCTGCATTCATCTTCCCCTGTTTTAATTCGATTTCACCTACATCTAAATAAGGCATCACATGGAGAGATAATATATAGTCAAGATCTGGGTTCTTTAAACATCCCTCTTCTATCATTGTCTTTGCTCCACCTATGGTCTCTTCTGCTGGCTGGAAAAATATTTTTATATTTCCAGATATATCTTCTTCCATTTCCTTTAAAATCTTAGCTACTCCAAGATGAATGGTTGTATGAATATCATGACCACAGGCATGCATTACACCTTTATTTACAGATTTGAACTCCAGCTTATTTAGTTCTTCAATTGGTAATGCATCTATATCTGCCCTAGCCCCTACAGTATTACCAGGTTTTTTCCCTCTGATTATGGCTACTACTCCTGTTTTAGCCACATTTTTTGTATATTCTATCCCCCAATTTTGAAGATATTCGCATATCTTCTCATGGGTTCTATATTCTTCTTCACTTAATTCAGGATATTTATGGAAATCTCTTCTTATATCTACTAATTCCCCGAATAAATCATCTACTCTTTTTTTTATATCCATATCATTCTCCTTAACCAATATAATCAATTATATCTACTATTTCTCCATCTCTAATATAAACTCTTGGCACTCTCATACCAATTCTACTGATTATTTCATTTTTATTTGTTTCTGCTAATAGTGCTGCATTATGAATATCTAAAGAACCGTTGGTTCCATCATCATAAATAATAGCTTCATCTCCTTCTGAAACTTCCTCTATATCTGTTAAATCAACCATACATTGATCCATGCATATTATTCCGATTATAGGTGCTTTTTGTCCCCTTACCACGACATATCCCTTATTCCTTAGATTTCTAGGATAACCATCAGCGTATCCAAAGGGCATTGTTCCAATTATACTATCTCTTTCTGCTTTCCATAAATAATCGTAGCTTACCCCTTCTCCTTTATTGATTTTTCTTATATTATATATCTTCGTTTTAAATTTTAATACTTGTTTTATGTCTAAAGAACCATAATGAAAACCCTTTATGCCATAGATTATGGCCCCTGGTCTAATCATATTCATTCTAAATTCAGGATAGTCTACTGCAGATATACTGTCCTCAATATGTTCATACTTAAAGGTTATTCCTCTTTTTTCTAGCTCTGATATTACTCTTTTAAGTTTATTATACTGTTTTTCATCTTCTTCCTTATTTGTAAGGGCAAGGTGAGAAAATATTCCTTCTACATTTAGATTGGACAATTTACATATTTTTTCTATTTGATTTATACTTTCATCGAAGTCTCTAAATCCCAGTCTATTAAATCCAGTATCATACTTTATGTGAACCACAGGCTTCTTATTATATTCGATTCCATAATCATTTAGTATTTTGGCTTGGTTATAGGAGAATATAGTCTGAGTTAGATCCTCCTTCACTATATATTCTAAAAATCTATCAGGAGTAAATCCCATAATCAATATTGGATATTCCTGAAAATTCCTTCTTAGATCTAATGCCTCAGTTAAAGTCGCCACTGCTAAATAATCTGCCCCATTTTCCATTAAATCCTTGGCTATACCATTGGCTCCATGTCCATATCCATTAGCCTTTACTACTGCAGCTATTCCCACATCTTCTCCTACCATATTTCTTATGCTTTTTATGTTATATATTAAATTGTCTAAATTTATTTCGAGAAATGTATCCCTTAAAAGCTTCATTTATATCCTCCTATTTATTCGACCATATGTAACCAACATCATAATAAAAAATACTAAGTGATTGCATTTGCAGAATATGGAATGACTCCCAATGAATGAAGCTATAAAATCCGTTAAGAAATTTATGTGTTTGAGCGAAGCGAGTTCATAAATTTTAGGATTTTGTAGCTGAATGAATTGTAGGAGTTATCCAGATTCGAAACAGCAGAAACGTGTATTTTTTATTATGGTTTCATGTTGGTTACATATATATTAATTATAAATCATTTCTTAATATATCATCATAGGTTTCTCTTTGAACTATTAATCTATCCTGTCCTTGGCTTATCATAACTACGGCAGGCCTTGGTATTCTATTATAATTACTTGACATGGAGTAATTATATGCACCAGTAGATAGAACCCCTAGCATATCTCCTCTTTCAACTTGCGGCACTTTTAAATCCCAGATTAAAATATCTCCAGATTCGCAGCACTTTCCTGCTATGGTAACTATATCTGTTGGTTCTTCATCAATTTTATTTATAATTACACCTTCATATTTAGCCTCATAAAGACTTGGTCTTGGATTATCAGGCATTCCGCCATCAATAGATACATATGTCCTAACTCCTGGAATTTCTTTAATAGCACCTATGGAGTAAATCGTCATTCCTGCTTCTCCTACTACCCATCTGCCAGGTTCGATTATTATTGTAGGTCTTTCTAAATTATATTCCTTACATTGGCTTTCTATTTCTTTCATTATGGAATCCGTGAAATATGATAAAGGTTTTCTTTCTTCCTCTTCAGAATAATGAATACCATATCCACCGCCGGTATTTAATTCCTTTGTTATAAATCCATATTCACCTTTAACTTTTTTCATTAGATTTGTCATTATATCTATTGCCTTAATATGATTTTCATTATCGGAAAGCTGGGAGCCAATATGGAAATGGAATCCTAGTAACTCAGTAAACTCTAAGCTCAATGCTTTTTCCATTGCGGAACTTATAGTTTCTTCAGTTAATGGAATCCCAAATTTAGAGTCAACTTGTCCAGTTTGGATATACTTATGGGTATCACTCTCTAGCCCAGGACTTATTCTAAATAATATACTAACCTTTTTACCTTTTTCTCTAGCTATTGCTTCAATTAAATCCATTTCTTCTATATGATCTACTACTATTCTTCCTACATTATTTTCTATGGCCAATTCTAGTTCATCTATAGTCTTGTTATTGCCATGAAATATTATATTTTCCATGGGAAACCCTGCTTTTATGGCAGTATAAAGTTCACCACCAGAAACTACATCCATTCCAATACCTTCTTTATTGACTATCCTTGCCATTTCCTTAGTTAAAAAAGCTTTACTGGCATATACTGCCTTTGTCTTTTCATATTTATTTAAAAAATCATTTTTTATTTCCCTTAGCCTCTCTACAATATAATCCTCAGACATTATATAAAGAGGTGTTTTATATTTTTCTGCTAATTTTACTGTATCGCATCCTGCAAATATAAGATTTTTCATTTAATCCAACTCCTATAAAATAATTTCTACATTAATTATAAGCAAGAAATGTGCCAATTTAAAAAAGGGATAAGTTTTGGATTTTATTCAAATTTAATCTTAATTTTGATAGTTTTTTTCCTAATTTTAGTACCATTTTCCTCTTTTTAGGACTATTGATTGACTTTAGACAAATATAATAAGTCGATGAATTTAACTTTTTCATCGACTTATACTTACTTATCTATATAGCCTTTACTTTTACTAAAATCTTGTAAAATATGATTAAAGCAATCAAATAAATCATTCCAATGAATCCATAAACTTTAAGACCTATAAATATTGCGGCTAAAATCATTATGGGATGGATATCTAGACTAGTGGATACTAGCTTCGGCTCCACTATCTGGCGAACCACTGTAACTACAGCCAATAATACTATTATACCTACAGCTACAAATTTATTCCCTATAATAAAGTAATATATAGCCAGTGGTATATAGATTATACTGACTCCAACTATAGGTAATACATCCATAAACGAAGCTATAAAGCTAAGAATTAAGGCATACTCAATACCAAGTATTGAAAATCCAATTAATGTTTCAATAAACGTTATTAGAATTACTGTAGAAAACGCCTTAATATATCCTGTAATCATACTGATTGCCTGTTTTATAATATTCTCCATTCTACGTTTCCCCTGTGATGAGAATATAGAATAGAAATTTTTATTGAAAAAGCTCATATCTTTTGAAAAAAAATAAGTAGCCAAAAATGTAATAAATCCAATCATTAACACAGATGGTACCTTAAGTACAAAAGATAAAATTGAATTTAAAACTTTAATCAATATATTCAATGCATTGGTCATCATGGCACTTAAATATTGATACGTTTTTTCTACTATAGTTGGATCTAATTGCCCAAACATTTTACTTGCTTCATCAATCAATTCCTTTGCATAATCTTTTATAACCTCAATGCTAGGAATCTTTGTAATAAGCAAGATCGCTTCATCTGTAATCTTAAGTAGTATGACTAATATTATTATCAATATTATAGCAAAGACTAACACGGTAGTTATTAAAGAGGATATCCCATTGGAAATCTTCATTTTTCTTTGAATATACTTATTTAATGGTTTTATCCATAAAGCTAATACAAAAGCTAAAACAAATGGTAGTGTATAAGGTAATGTAAGAAAAAAAAGTACATATATTGCTGTAAAGGCTGCAAAAAATATTCCTGTTTTCTTAAGTTTGTCGATAAATAATTGATCAAACATATTGGTCCCCTCTCTATATTCCATTGTATGAAGCCATAATAATATGAAATAATTATACTATTAATTATATAGGATTACTACCATCAAATATGTGAAATTTACTAAAATATTGTAAATAATTAAAGGAACAAAGGTATATTTCCTCTGTTCCTTATGATTTTTTCTATAGCTTTTCTGCAAAACTCTTTCCAAATTCTATACACCTTGATATTGCTTCTTTATCTGGATTCCAAAGTTCTTTTATTCCTTCCTGCACTATCTCAAGCTTTGCATCCTTTAACTTCTGCTCTATTACAGCTACAGATTCACCTGACCAACCATAAGAACCAAAAGCTGCTGATTTTTTATTCTTAAATCCTATGCCCTTTATCATTTCAAGAATTCCTGCTGTTGCGTGCATTATACTCTTATTAACTGTAGAAGAACCAAATAATATTGCTTTAGATTTAAATAATTCAGTTATTATATCATTTTTATCTGAATTTGCTGCATTGTATAATTTTACAGTTACATCTTTATTTACTGATTTTATACCATCTGAAATTGCCTCTGCCATTCTTTTCGTACCATTCCACATAGTATCGTATACTATTGTAATCTGATTCTCTTGATATGCATCTGCCCATTCTAAATATTTTTCAATTATTTGTGCTGGATTATCTCTCCAAATAATTCCATGGGATGTGGCTATCATATTAAGCGGTAGGTTAAATCCTAAAACCTCTTTAATTTTATTAGTAACTAGTGCACTAAATGGAGTTAATATATTTGCATAGTATTTAATGGCTTCCTGATATAATTCTCCTTGATCTACTAAATCATTATACATTAGATCTGATGCGTAATGTTGTCCAAAGGCGTCGTTGCTAAATAATATATTTTCTCCACTCATATAAGTCATCATACTATCTGGCCAATGAAGCATTCTTGCCTCTACAAATGTCAGTGTTGATTCTCCAATATCTAATGTATCTCCTGTCTTCACCTCCACAAAGTTCCATTCTTCATGGAAATGGGCTTTTAATATTTTTGCTCCGTTTGGTGTGCAATAGATTGGAGTATTTGGTATTTCCTTCATTAACAATGGTAAAGCTCCACTATGGTCTATCTCTGAATGTTGTGCTATTATATAGTCTATCTCATTTAGGTCTATTTCTCTCTTTAATTTTTCAACATACTCTTCAGCAAATGGCTCCCAAACTGTATCAATAAGTACTGTTTTCTTGTCCCTAATTAAGTATGAATTATAGGAAGATCCTCTATGGGTTGAGTATTCATCTCCATGGAAAGTTCTTAGCTCCCAATCTATCTTACCTACCCATGTTACTTTATCAGTCATCTTAAAGCTCATTGTACTACCCCCTCATAATTAATTATTTAATTCTACGATATATGTACCCATTTATGTCATAAAATATTAATAATTTGTTATTTATTATGAAAATAAGGGTAAAATCCTAATAAAGATATTTTAAGAGGTGAAGGATTTGAAATCTATAAATATAATGGTGGAAGAACACGAAAATATTAGAAAAATGCTCAAGGTGATTAGGAAATTTTCCTATAGAGTTATGACTAACTCTGAATATGATGTAGATGATTTACCAAGAATAATTGATTTTGTCAGAACATATGCAGATAAACACCATCATGGAAAAGAAGAAGATATACTATTTCAAACAATGGATAAAGAAATTGAAAAATTAGCAAAATCAGGAGCTATTACTGGAATGTATATAGAGCATGATATGGGAAGACTTTATATGGCTAATCTTGAGAAAGCATTGGAAATATTTAAAAATGGTAGCGATGAAGCAAGGCTTGATATCATAGCAAATGCAATTTCCTATACAGATCTATTGGATAGACATATAGAGAAGGAAAATACCGCTATGTACAAATTTGCTGAAAATATGTTAAATGATAGCAGTAAAACTTTTATTGAAAGTGAATGTGAAAAAGTAGAAAATTCAGCTAAAGAAATAGGACTTCAAGAAAAATATATTGCTTTAATAGAAGAGCTGGAAAGCAAATATATATAGAATAAACATAAAAAATGACCTAGGTAATATAATAAAATTACCTAGGTCACTTTTTAAAATTATGGTGTCTTTTATTTAACAAATCAGTTGACAAATGGTAAATTATGGTGTACCATTCAATTAATACACTAGTACAAGTAAATTATAATATAAAAGGGGGATATTATGCAAAAATTTAGTGTGAAACAAAAACCAATTTCTTTAATTCTACTAGTAGTTTTATTATCAACATTTTTATTCTCTAGCATTTCTTTTGCTGAGACAAACAACTTAAAAGTTGGAGAAACTTATTTTGGATTCAAATTAATTGAACAAAAGAATTTAAAAGAGTTAGATTCCGTTGGCAGGATTTTTCAACATGAGAAAAGTGGTGCTAAGCTGCTTCAAATAGAAAATGATGATGACAACAAAGCATTTTCTATTTCCTTTAGAACACCAGTTGAAAATAATAAAGGAATTCCACATATTTTAGAGCATGTACTTTTAAATGGAGGTTCAGAAAAGTATCCAGTTAGAAATCTCTTCTTTGAAATTGTAAAGGGAACTCTAACTAAAAATCTAAATGGACTTACTTATCCAGATAGAACTACTTATCCATTTTCCAGTATGAATGATAAAGAATTCAATGATCTAATGGATGTTTATTTAAGCGTGGTTTTTAAACCTTCTTTTTATAAGGATGAAAACTTCTTTAAAGTAGATGGATGGCATTATAGTATTGAAGATAAAGATGCACCTCTTCAATATAATGGTGTTGTATACAATGAAATGAAAGGTGCTTTGTCATCTCCTGATTCTCAGCTTTATTATTCTATAATGCAAAGCTTATATCCAGAAACTAATTATGCTTACTTATCTGGAGGAAATCCTTCTGATATACCAAGCTTAACTTTCCAAGAGGTAAAAGATTTCTATGACAAATATTATCATCCTTCAAATAGTTATATTTATCTTTATGGTAAAATCGATATATTGGAGAAACTTAAATTTATAGATGATAATTATTTAAAAGATTTCGATAAAAAAGAAATAGATTCTAAACCTATTGTTCAAAAACCATTTGACAAGAGAAAAGATTCAATAGTTGAGTATCCTATTTCACTTGATGACTCTGAAGAAGGTAAATCATCTGTTGCTCTAAGCTTTTCTATTAAAGGTGATTCTAGAGTCGATACGATGACTTCCTTCAATGTGCTAACTTATATGCTATTTAATAACCAAGCTTCTCCAGTGGTTCAAGAACTAAACAAAGCTGGTTTTTACAATATTAGTGCACAGATGTCTCCTAACTTTCTACAGCCTTTTGTAACAATAACTGCCCAAAATATCAATTCTGATATGAAGGACAATTTTGAAAATACCCTATTTTCTTCTTTAGAGGATATAGTAGAAAAAGGTATAGACAAGGACCTTATTAAATCCACTTTAAATGTTATAGAATTGGATTTAAAACAGCAATATTCAAGAGATATTAATACTGGGCTTATGTACAGTAATTTAGCAATGTTTAGCTGGCTATATGATGAAGATCCATTTGAAGGTATCAATATAGCAGATAGCTTTAGAAAACTAAAAGTTGCATTAGATGAACCTTATTTTGAAAAGTTAATTAAAAAGCATATTTTAAACAATAATCATAGTTCTTCAGTTCTTCTTCAGCCGAAAAAAGGGCTAATGGAGGAAAAAGAGGCTGCTGCAACAGAAAAGCTTAAAGCCTATAAAGACTCTCTTTCAGATAAGGAAATAGAAAAGATTATAAAAGAATATAAGGATCTTCAAGAATGGAATGATACTCCTAATTCTAAAGAAGTATTAGATACTATGCCTGCTTTATCTTTGAAAGACTTAAAACCTAATATAGAAGAGACTCCTACTAATGTTAGTAAAACTGGGGATATAACTACTTTACACCATCCTCTATTTACTAATGGTATTGGTAGTGTTAATTTATATTTCGATACATCTTCTGTAAAGCAGGAACAAATTCCTTATATAAATCTATTATCTGAAGTCTTAGGAAAAATGAGTACAGAAAAATATCACTATTCTCAGCTGCCTGTACAGGAAGCTATGTATACAGGAGGTATTAACTATTCTCCTAATGTACTAACTAAAAGAGGAAGTAATACAGATTATAACCCTAAATTAGTCGTTTCATCTACTGCTACTAATGAGAATATAGGTCAGATGTTTAAGTTAATTTCAGAAGAAATAAAAAAGACTAAATTCGACGATAAAGAAAGGCTAAAACAGCTTATCTCAATGTCAAAGTTTAATATTGAAAATCAATTGAATAATATGCCTTTGAATGCGGCTTCAATAAGAAATCTCTCTTATCTCTCACCGATTTTCAAGTATAACGATATTTTAATTGGCTTTAGTTATTATGATTTTATATCAGAACTTGATTTAAATTATGACTCTAAGTATGAAGAAATAGTCAAGAATCTTGAAGAAGTTAAAAATACTATTTTTAATAGAAATAATTTAATAATAAGTATTACTGGCGAAAATGCTGAATACAAAGTATTTAAGGAAAATCTTAATACATTGGTTCAAGTATTAGAAACTAAAAAACTACCTTCACAGAAATATGAATTTAAAACTGAAGATACTAACGAAGCCTTTACATCTCCAATAGATATTTTATATAACTTTGCGGCTTTTGACTTTACAAAGGGTGGATATAAATATAGCGGTAGTATGAAGGTTTTAAACAATGTTCTATCTGACTATTTGTTTAATGAAATTCGTGTCAAAGGTGGAGCATATGGTGCTATGTTTGATATAATCAACGAATCTAATATTATCCTTATGAGTTATAGAGATCCAAAATTAAAAGAAACTTATAATGCTTATAACAGCACCGTAGATTTCCTTAAAAACTTTGATTTAGATGAGAAAGCATTTGAGAAATTTATTATTTCTTCTTTAGCAGAATACTATGTTCCAGTATCTAGCATACAAAAAGGAAATGATGCGGATTATTATTATCTCATGGGAATTAATACTGAGGATCTAAATAGAGAACTTAAAGAAATATTAAATACAAAGCCTCAAGATATGAAAAAATTTGCTGAAATGATGGAAAAGGGATTAAAGGATAATAATATTGTGACTGTTGGAAATGAAAAAGTAATAAAAGACAATAAAGATTCCTTTAATAGTATAAAAAGTTTAATAAAATAGTATTTATAAGAATGACCTCTGATTTCGCAAAATCAGAGGTCATTTTATATCCTCTAAAGCTTCTATATCTAATAACAAAATTCTTCTATGACCAATTAATTTTATGATTCCCATATCTTGAAAAGCTGTTAGTTTTCTACTGAGAGTTTCTTGACTCATGCCTAGATGAGAAGCCAAGTCTCTCTTACTCATTTTTAGAGATATTTCTCCCTTGTCATTTGCCATAGTCATTAAACTAGTGGCAAGTCTTTTTTCTACTCCCTGCAAACTTATATTTTCTATTAAGTTTTCTACATTTTCAAGTCTTCGGCTCAATTCTTCCATTGCCTTTAAGGCTATTGTTGGATATTTCTTCATCAACTCTTTTAATTTTTCTCCATCTATCATACATACTGTAGTCTTTGATAGTGCTTCACCATTATCTGTTAGAGGTAAAGAACTAAAGAGAGACAACTCTCCCATAAACTCTCCAGGTCCTAATACTCTAATTACCTGCTCTTTTCCAGAGCTTGTAAGCCGAGTTATCTTTACCTTTCCAGAATGGATTACATAGAGTTTTTCTCCCTTGTCTCCAGCCATATATATCATTTCGCCCTTTTCAAATATTTCTTCTCTCGTTATTCTAGCAACTTCCATCATTTCTTCATAATTCAAATTGCTAAAGATAGGAACTATTTCTATACAGTTTTTTCCCTCTTTTTTAAAACAATTACAATCCATTCAAACAACTCCTTAAGCCTCCAAGATTTTTTTATGATTATTTTTATCTCCATATCTAAGAAGTCTAACTGCATTGACTACTACTAATAAAACTGATAGTTCGTGAACCAACATTCCAAAGGATAAGTTAACGGTTTTTACTAATACTCCTGCCAATAAAAGTACTGCAACTGCTATGGCAAAGTAAATATTTTGTCTCATATTATTTACAGTTGCACGACTAAGACCTATGGCATGGGATAGTTTTCTTATTTCATCAGACATTAAAACCACATCTGCTGTTTCCATGGCTACATCTGTACCTGCTCCGCCTATGGCTATACCTAAATCTGCTGAAGCTAAGGCTGGTGCATCATTTACTCCATCTCCTACCATGGCAGCCATACCGTATTTCTCTTGTAATTCATTTAAAACCTTTACCTTATCTTCTGGTAATAGCTCTGCATAAAAAGCATCTAATCCTATTTCTTCTGCTATTGCCTTGGCTGCCCTTTTATTATCTCCAGTCAACATTACTATTTTTTGTACGCCTAGTTTCTTTAAATTAGATACTAATTTTTTAGCATCTTCTCTTACAATATCTGCAATAGATATGATCCCTAGAACTTTTTCAGTGTTTCCTACTATAACTGCTGTTTGCCCTTTTTCTTCTTCTGTCTGCAAGTGTTTCTCTATGTCTTCTCCAAGAGAAATATTATTTTCCAACATTAGCTTTCTATTGCCTATTAAAATTATTTCACCATCTATTTTCACTTTAAGTCCTTGACCAGTTATGATCTCTGATTCCTCTGGCATTTCACTTATCTTTCCTAAGTCTTTCTCTGCCTTAGCTACAATAGCCCTTCCTAAGGGATGTTCTGAATATCCTTCTCCTATTGCCGAAATTCTTAAAAGTTCCTTTTCATCTATACCATAGGATTTTATATGAGTTACCATTGGCTTTCCAATAGTTAAAGTTCCAGTTTTATCAAAAGCTAAAACTTTAATTTTGCCTAGGTTTTCCATTATTTCTCCACCTTTTACTAATACCCCATGTTTAGCCCCATTACCAATTCCTGCTACAATTGATACAGGTGTGGATATAACTAAAGCTCCTGGACAAGCTATGACTAATAGAGTAAGTGCCAATACTAAGTCTTTTGTAAATAAATATAGTCCTAATGCTAACACAATAATTGCCGGAGTATAATACCTAGAAAACCTCTCTAAGAATTTTTGCGTCTTAGCTTTCTTATCTTGAGCCTCTTCTACCATTTGAAGTATTCTTGCAAAGGTAGTATCATCTCCTACTTTAGTTGCTTCAATCACCAAATATCCTGATTCAATTATGGTTCCTGAGAAAACTCCATCGTCTATATTCCTATTTATAGGTATAGATTCTCCTGTAATAGCTGCCTGATTTACATAAGCAGATCCTTCTATAACTGTACCATCTACAGAAATTTTCTCTCCTGGTTTTACAACTACTTTATCTCCTTTAACCACTTCGTCAGGAGAAATTACCACTTCAGCTCCATTTCTCATGACTCTAGCTGTATCTGGAGCTAAGTCTAGTAATGCTTTAATGGAAGATCTAGTCTTTTCTATAGTTCTGGATTCCAGATAATCACCTAACATAAATAAAAATGTTACAGCAGCCGCTTCCCAATACTCACCTATAAACATAGCACCTATTACTGCAATAGTCACTAGGGCATCTATTCCTATTATCCAGTATCTTGCAGCAGAAATTGCATTTCGAAGGATTGGAGTACCTGCAATTATCGCTGCAGAGATCATAATTATAGAAGTAATCAATTTCTGACCTATGGTATTTTTTAAAATAAAAGCTATTAATACTAATATTCCCGATATCCAGACTCTTTGTACTTTGCTTAGTTTCATAATACTCCCTCCATATAATTTTACTTTTTAGAAAGAACGGGAAAGTTCTTCTATTTCTCTTTTTTAATTTAGAAACTTTCCCGTTAATGAGTTTCAAAAAAGTTATCTTAAAATATTTCCATAGAAACTTTCTTATTTCTCTCCTAAAACATCGAAACCTAGTTTTTCAATTTTAGCTATAATCTCTTCAGAACTTAATATAGATTCATCAAAGTTTACTTTAACTCTAGAAGTATTAAATAATACTTCACCTTCAGAAATACCTTTAGTTTTTTTCATCATACCTTCGATTTTAGCTACACAATTTGGACAAGTTAATGTTTCTAATTGATATGTTTTTGCTATCATTTTTAATTCCTCCTAGTTCTTATTCTTTATGATTTTATTATAGGCTATCTATTGCCTTTTTACTTTGACCTAGGTCAAAATTTATAATCTTTTTTATTCACAAGGAGTATAAGTATTCATACCCTATTTCTATAGTATTTATAATATCTTATTGTAATTAATTTGTAATCTGCTGTTCCTTGAAAAACCCATATAGTTATGATATTTTAATATAAAGGATGGTGATAGTTTGAAAAACTCAATTAAAAAGTTACTCTATTATTATTAGTTGTATTAGTCTTAGCTGCTTCCTTTGGATGTACTCCTAAAGAAGAATCTCAGAAAAAATTCTACACTAACTTAGGATTCTTGGATGAAAAATCAACAGAGGATAATAAAAATTATATTACTATTGGTGCAAATGGGGAAAATATTAAATTAGAAGTTAAAGATGATGATATATTTAATGGATTAGAAGAAAAGCAATATTATATTGTAGGATATGATGAAGATAATATTTTAAAATCTATAGATGTAAATGAGTTTATAAAAGACTTAGTAGTAAATTCAATGACAGAGACCCCTACTACTGGAGATACATTCACTATATCTTCAAGTGAGCCTGGAAAGTTTGATGACTTAACTTTACTTGATTCATCTAAAATAGACTATAACAATGATGGATCTGAAGAAACTATATCCCTTTATACAGTAGCAGGAAAAGGACCTGATGGACAAATAGCATGGGATGATGGTCAAAATTGGACTCTAGTTATTCAGGGTTCTGATAAGGATTATGTATTATTTGATGATTATATACAATTAGGCAGCTTACATTTCTACGCATATTTTGAAGATGAAGATTTTGTAGTGACTACGGTTCAATCAGGTACTGCAAACTTAAAGCTTACTGAATATAGATTTGATAAGGAAAAGGATGAATTCATAGGTACAGTGAGATTTGTTACTACTGGTAATGTAAATATGATTCATCAAGCACCCCTTAAATACTAAAAAGCCCTATATGGGGCTTTTTTTAGTTATGATTTCATCTATTATTTCTTTTGGAACTGGCTTACTGAAATAATATCCCTGTGCTGTATCACATTTCATTTCTCTTAATAAGTTTAGCTGCTCTTCATTTTCTACTCCTTCAGCAGTCACCTTTAGTCCAAGTTGTTTGGCTAAAATTATTATTGTATTTGCAATCATTTTATTTTTATTATTTTTTTCAATATCCCAGATAAAGGATTGGTCAATTTTCAACTCGTTTACACTCATTTGATTTAAATAGTTAAGACTAGAATATCCTGTGCCAAAATCATCTATAGCAACAGCTATTCCAAGAGAATTTAATCTGTTTAATATTTTCAACGTATGATTTATATCAGATATGGCTATGGTTTCTGTAATTTCCAAAGTCAAATTCCTAGAATTTAGTTCAACTTCATTTAAGATATTGACTACTTCCCTTATAAAATCCTTACGCTGAAACTGTCTAGCAGAAATATTTACAGACATTTTAATATCTTGTCCTAAGTCAATCCAATACTTTGCCTGTTTACAGGCTTCCCTTAGCACCCATTCTCCCAATTGGACAACTAATCCTACCTCCTCTGCCAAAGGTATAAATTTATCTGGATATAATAATCCCTGTTCTGGATGCTGCCATCTTACTAAGGCCTCTAAACCTTCAAGCTCTCCTGTCAATATATTTATTTGAGGTTGATAATGTAGAACTAATTCATTATTCCCTATACCTTGTCTAAGTTGATTTATAAGCATCATCTTTTCTAGTCCATGAGACTTTATTTCATTACCATATATATAGTATGAATTTCCACCTAATTCCTTAGCTTTATATAATGCAAGGTCTGCTTTTTTTATTAGGGAGCTAGGGTTTAAACCATCTTCAGGATATACTGATATACCAATACTAGTGGTTAAATATAATTCATAGTCTCTTATATAATAAGGTTTTTTAAAGTCTTCCAAAATCAATTTACTTGTTTCTATTATCTGGTCTATATCTTTAACATTATTTATTAATATATAGTATTCGTCTCCGCCTACTCTGGCAATTATATCTTCTTCCCTTAGTATTCCACTAATTCTAGTTCCAAGTAATTTCAATATATAATCTCCTACGTTGTGTCCCAATGTATCGTTTATATGCTTAAATCTATCTATATCTAAAATTAATACTCCAAATAACACTTCTTGTTGCTTCATACTTTCAAACATATTATTTAATGTTTTGATAAAATAAGTCCTATTGGGAAGAGATGTGACTGAATCAAAATAAGCTAAGTTATATATCTCCTTCTGTTGTTCAATTAACTCTTGATTGGCTAACTCTAATTCTTGAGTTCTTCTTTTGACCTCTCTTTGAAGTCTTTTATTATATATATATAAAAGAAAAATAGTTGTAATTATACATGCCACAATAATTATTATTGAATTTCTATATTTTATATAAATAACTTTGATACTTCCTACATCTTCTCCAAACCATTTTTTATATATTTGGTCATAAACCCTGTTTTCTTTGATTATATTGAAGCCTTCTTCTAATACAATGCTAAGTTCTTCATTCTCTTTAGATATAGCTGTCCCATAAGTCACTGTAAGCACAGGCTCACCTGCAATCTTAATGTGGTCTGTAAGTTTATATTTTTGCAGGTAATACACACCTACTAGTTTATTTCCAACTACTGCATCTACGTTTTTCATTTTAAGGTCTATCATTGCATCTTGCAAGTTTACCATTGGAAAAGTTTCTACATAGGGTATCTCCTTTATATAGGGTTCACTATAGTCACTTTCTTGGTAAGCTACTCTAGAATCCTGCTAAATCTTCTAAATTATTTATATTTACTGTTTCTCTATTGACGAATATTACTTGTCTGTCTACAGCTATTGGAGGTATAAACTTATATGATCTACGCCACTCTTCTCTTTGCCCCATATATATTACACCGTCAACTTGTCCATTTCCAAGAGTCTTTACTGCCTCACTCCATTCCATAAGAGTAAGCTCTATATCTAAATTCATCTCTTCAGCAATTGCATTTATTACATCAACACTAAACCCTGCAGGATTTCCATCTTTATCTACATATTGATATGGAGGATGATTCTGGTCTCCAGCTAATTTAATGGTCCTTGTATATTCTATGGTATTTATATCCTTAGCCTCTACAAATATACCCGTAGATAAGACTAAAGTTAATATTAATAGCATTATGATTTTTCTTTCTTTAATAACCGGATTCATAATTATCCTTCCTTTAAGTTCGCTATTTCTTCCTTTATTCTACTTTTCATTGTACATATACATTATTTATATAGATAAACTGTGCAAAACTCCAATTTTTACATCTATTCCACATTATGTAATTACCCATTATAAACATTATTATAATATATTCGACAATTAATTTAAACAATTATAGGATATATAATAAATATTCTTTATATGGTATAATCTAAATATAATAGGAGGTGATATTTTGAAATCTATCTTATTGCTATAATTATAGGATATTTATTTGGATGTTTACAGTGGTCTTATATATTGAGTAAAACATTTTTAAATGTAGATATTAGAACTCTTGGTGCAGGTAATGCGGGAGCATCTAATACAGTGATTTCTCTAGGTTGGAAATGGGGTGTCTTAGTTGGCATTCTAGATATATTAAAAGCAATTATTTCTATTTTTATTATAAAATATTTATTTAAAATTTCCTTTATAGAAGAAAATAGTTTTTTTCTCTATTTAAATGGATTATTTGTTATATTAGGACATGATTTTCCTTTCTTTATGAATTTCAAAGGAGGAAAAGGTGCTGCATCTCTCTTGGGAATCTTAATAGGATTAAATTATAAACTAGGAATATTAGGTTTTTTTGTTATTTTAATTATAACAATTTTGGCAAACTATATAGCCTTAGGTACTTTAGGTTTAAATATCCTTCTTGTATTATCAGCTATATATCTTAATATGGGTCTAAATTCTATAATTATATCTTTGATTATTTTATTTATAGGGATTTATCTTCATATACCAAATATACAGCGAATTTTAAATAAGACAGAAAAAGGATTACGGGATGTATTAAAGAAAAAAGCACAAAATATATAGGGTTCCATTAATGGAACCCTATATATTTTATTTTCTTTTTGGATTTGCTATTTCAGCTTTTACTCTTGTTCCTTTTATCCTTGAACCATTTAATCCATCTAATACTTCGTCTTCATATTCTCTTGGCACTTCTATAAATGTAAATTTATCATATACATCTATATCTCCCACTGATTTCTTAGGAAGCCCAGTTACTTCTAGTAATGCTGATAAGATATGTCTTGGACTTACACCTTTTCTCTTTCCAATATTTATATGCATTCTTACCATAGAAGAAGAACCAGAACCCTTTCCTTTAGATTTAGGCTTACTGCTAAAATCTACCATATCCAATTCTTCATGACCTTCTAATTTATTATTAGACATATATGACTTTAGTAATGCCGCTGCAATATCAAAGGAAGTATAATCTTCCTCAAGTAAAAGTTTCTATGATTTTTTCATATTTACCTAAATCTTCATTGTCTATCTGTTCCTTTATTTTCTCCAACATAATAGATGTATAGTTCTCTTGTATATCTTTCAATGTTGGTAAATCTTTTCTAGCTATTTTAGTCTTAGTATATCTCTGAATATCTCTTAGTTTGTAAATATCTCTTCCAGCTACAAAACTAAAAGCCTTTCCTTCTCTACCTGCTCTAGCTGTTCTTCCTATTCTATGAACATAGTATTCTTCATCCTGTGGCATATCATAGTTGATAACTAAATCTATGTCATCTACATCTATACCTCTTGCAGCCACATCTGTAGCCACTAAAATATCTATGGTTCCTTTTCTAAATTTATTCATTACTGTATCTCTTTGAGTTTGTTTTAAATCTCCATGAAGTCCATCTGCAAAATAGCCTCTGCTTTGAAGTTCTTCTATTAATTCATCTACCTTTTTCTTAGTATTACAGAATACTATGGTTAATTTTGGATTATACATATCTATAAGTCTAGATAATATTTCAGTTTTCATATGTTGCTTTAATTCAAAATAAGCCTGTTCTACCTTTGGTACTGTAAGTTCCTTATGAACTACTTTGATTATTTCAGGATTAGTTTGGTACTGTCCTGCAAATTTCATGATCTCTGGTGGCATAGTTGCTGAGAAAAATATTGTCTGTCTATCTTCTCCTAATTCATTCATTACAAGAGCTATATCATCTCTAAATCCCATATCAAACATTTCATCTGCTTCATCTAGGACCATCATATTTACATTGTCTACCTTTAAAGTCTTTCTCTTAATATGGTCTATTACTCTTCCAGGTGTACCAATTACAATATTAACTCCTTTTTAAGTGCTCTAATTTGTCTATCTATAGGCTGCCCACCATAAATAGGTACTACAGTTATGCCTTTTTATGCTTTGCAAGTTTTCCGATTTCTTCTGCTACTTGTATTGAAAGTTCTCTAGTTGGGCATAGAACCAATGCTTGAACATATTTTTCGTTTGGATTACATCTTTCAATAATAGGAATACCAAAGGCTGCCGTTTTGCCTGTTCCTGTCTGTGCTTGACCAATAATATCATTTCCCGCTAAAACTATTGGAATAGCCTGTGATTGAATTGGAGACATTTCTTCAAATCCCATATCTCTAATTCCCTTTGTATTTCCTCTGATAAATTAATCTCTTCAAATCTTAATTTTTCCATATATATATTTTCGTCCTCCTTAATCTATAACCTATTAAGTATACATATAATGTTGTCTAATTGCAAGAAAAATATTTAATTATGTCCACTTATTTACATAGATTAGTATACCCTAATTAAATATTTTTCCTATTTTATTTACATTAACAATATTTGATTATTTATCTAATTAAAACGTGAATTTTATTCTATATAATTAGTATATCAAATGTTATACTAATTATAGTAAACTATTTGGGAGGAATGAAATGTTAAGGGATTTAATCCAAGATGGATTTGGAGAAAAGGAAGATTTTAATTGTGCTGAAAAAATATTATATGGAGCTAATATTTCTTATAATCTGAATTTAAGTCCTGAAGCCTTAAAATTATCTACTGGATTTGGTGGAGGTATGGCAATAGAATCTGTATGTGGTGCACTTACTGCTGGGATTATGGTATTGAGCCATAGATACGTGGAAGGTGCAGGACATCAAAATAATAAAATCAAAGAAATAAATCAAAGATTTTTTAGGGAATTTATAGCAGAGATGGATAGTATTAAATGTACCCATCTTAAATTAACTCATAGGAAAGAGGATATAGGCTGTTTTGATATAGTCTTAAAGGCTGCTGAAATATTGGATAAACTAATGGTTAAATAAAAAACTAGACTATAATCTAGTTTTTGTATAATTACAGAGATGATTTTATTTAATGAAGGGAGGATACTAATGAGTATTTTAACAGTAACAAACTTAAGTCATGGCTTTGGTGATAGAGAAATATTAAAAAACGTGTCCTTTAGATTATTAAAGGGTGAAGCACGTAGGATTAATTGGTTGCCAATGGAGAAAGGAAAATCTTCTTTTATGAAATATAATAACGGGAAAATTAGAACCAGATGAAAGGTCAAATAGAATGTGGGCAAAGAGAGTCATGAGTTGGATATTTAGACTCAGCATACATCATTGGAAAAAGGGCAGACCATCAGGGATGCACTGTAAAGGGTGCCCTTAAATACCTATTTGATTTAGAACATGGGGAAATGCAGGAAATGTATTTACAAAATGGGTGAAGTATCAGAAGATGAGCTTTACAGCTTTACTTGAAGAAGTAGGAACTATACAGTGGATATATTAGACCACAATGATTTTTATATAATAGATGCTAAGGTTGAAGATACATAGCAAGGGGACTTTGGTCTCTGATGATATAGGCTTAGATAGGGATGTAAATGATTTATCAGGAGGACAGAAGAACGAAAATACTACATGGCTAAACTTCTTTTTAGAAAAGCCAGATATTTTACTTCTTGATGAGCCTACTAACTAATCTAGATGAGCCCTCATATTATTTGGTTAAGAAGGTATTTACAGGAATATGAAAAATGCATTTATCCTTATATCCCATGACATCCCCTTCTTAAAACTCTGTTATTAACTTTAATATACCATATGGAAGATAAGGAATTAAAACTCAGGTATGTAGGAGATTATGACAATTTCCAAAAAATATATGAAGCTAAAAGGACTCAGACAATTAGAAGCAGGCCTATATAAAAAAGCAACAACAGGAAATAGCAGATTTTAGAAGACTTTGTCGCAAGAAACAAATGGCTACAGAGTTTCAACAAGAAACATGGCCATGTCTAGACAAAAGAAACTAGATAAAAATGGAATTAATTCAGGACCATCTGGCTTTCGTGAAAAACCAAAGCCAGAGTTTAATTTTAAAGAAGGAAGAACTGCTGGTAAGTTATCATTCTTCAAACTCAAAGATTTAGTCATAGGATATGATGAGCTTATTATTATCAAAACGTTCTCTGTAATCTGACAATGGAAAGAGGACAAAAAATAGCATTAATTGGTGCCCAATGGTCTGTGGTAAAACTACTTTGCTAAGAAGTATATTAGGAAGAAATTAAATCTGTATCTGGAGAAGTAGAATTAGGAGATAATCTTGAGAGAAATAGGATATTTTGAACAGGAAATCAAAGATAAAAACAACAACTCCTGTATAGATGAAATTTGGCAAGTGTTTCAGTGATTTACTCAATATGAAGTCAGGGCAGCCTTAGCTAAATGTGGATTAACTACTAAACATATAGAATCAAAAGTAATGGTACTAAGTGGAGGAGAACAGGCAAATAAGTGTGAGACTTTGCAAACTCATCAACTAAAGCAGAAACCAATTTACTAATCCCTAGAATGAGCTCTACAATAACCATTTAGATATAGATGCTAAGGAAGAACTAAAGAGAAGCATTAAAAGCATATCAAAGGAAGCATACTCCTTATATCTCACGAACCTGATTTCTATACAAAGATGTACGCTACTAGATATATGGAACTGTGAAACTTGGACAACTAAAATATTTTAATGAATATAATAACTCCCGATTTTTAGTGATATACACCCAGAAATCGGAGTTGTTTTTATTTCGACTCTCAAAATATTTCTTTAATATTTGGAAATTTGTGTTATAATAGAATTGACTAAATATTTTGAAAGGCGGAATAATATGCGTTGGGAGTTTAGATGAATTATATACTTCCCTTTGATTCTGTTGGAATATACTTCTGGATTTAGAAAAGTTTGACATATCTGAATAGTAGAATATAGTAAATGGGCTGATGAAAGCTTAAACTATACTGATAATCCAGTAGAAAAATGGAAAAATTTATTGAATACTCTAAGGAGTTAAGCTCCTTGTCTTCAAAACTCTTTTCCTTTGCTTCTCTTTACTAACGCAGTAGAGGCTAAGAATGAAGATGCTCTTAAATATCTTGATATGAATTAAGAGTAAAAGTTCAGATTTAACTAAGCCTGATGTAAAGTTCCAAAGACTTTATGAAAGATATAAATAATTTAGATGGAATAATAGATTCATCAGAATTATTAAAGGAGCATAAATTTTACTTAGAACAAATTAAAGATAGAGAACAGAAATATATGCTTAGTGAGAAAGAAGAAGTACTTATATCAAAGATGTCTAATACTGAGTTCTTCTGCATGGTCAAATCTTCAAATATGGTGTATCATCAACCGCCCTTATGGTAGATATAGAAATATAGACGGGAGAAGACAAACAATTACTGCATGATTCCAGCAGCTAGAAACTTGCCTGAGGACAAGGGATCTCTAAAGAGGAAAGCTTAGGATATGAAGCTGAATTAAAAGCATATAAAAAATAGAAGAACTCTTCGGCGGCTGCATTGAAATGGAATTAAAGGTGAGGTAATCACTACTTCATCATTGAGAGGATATAAATCTCCCTTAGATGAAACTTCCTTAGTGAAATCTAGAATGGATGAAGAAAGCTTTTAGGTGCCATGCTTACAGCAATGAAAGAATTTCTTCCAGTATTTCATAAATACTATAGAAAGAAAGCTGAATTACTCGGATATAAAGATGGACTTCCATTTTTTTTTTTATGAAATGTTTGCACCTATGGGAGAAGTTAATAGAACCTTTACCTATAGCGAAGCCATGGAATATATAATCAGCAACTTTAGAACGATTCTCCAATAGATTAGCAGACTTCGTTGAAAAATGCCTACAAAAACAATTGGTTAGATATAGAGCCTAGAGAAGGAAAAAAAAAAGAGGTGGAGCATTTCGTTCCAATTTACATCCTATAAAAGAAAGTAAGAATTCTTTCTAATTTCAACGGCAGCTTCTCAAATATGACTACTTTAGCCCATGAATTAGGTCATGCTTATCATGGACTTAATTTGAGAGATGAATCTATACTAAATAGTAGATATCCTATGCCCATAGCAGAAACAGCTTCCCCATATTCTGCGAAACCATCGTTGTTAATGCAGCTTTAAAAGAAGCAAGTGACGAGGAAGCTTTAAGTATATTAGAATCATCCATATCTGATGCGGGTCAAGTTATTGTAGATATATATAGTAGATTCTTATTTGAATCAGAGCTATGCTTGAAAGAAGAAAGACCCATGCTCTTTCAGTAAATGAGCTTAAGAGAAAGTAATGATGGATGCACAAAAGGGAGGCTTATGTGGTAATGGATTAGACCATAATATTCTTCATCCACATATATGTGGCTTCTAAAGTAAACCTCCCATTATTACTCAGCAGGACTTAATTTCTACAACTTCCCATATGCTTTTGGTCTATTATTCTCTAAAGGATTATATGCAGAATATCTAAAACGTGGAGAAGAATTTGTAAAAGAATATGATGAACTACTAAATGCTACAGGTAAGAAATAATATTAAAGACATTGGCTCTAAGAATGAGAATATAGACGTACATGATCCAGAGTTTTTCAGAAATTCACTTTAAGATTAATAGAAAAAGATATAGATATCCATCGATTTATAGAATTAGCAAGTAAATAATAATGCAATAACTCCCGATTTTCTGAAGCCAGGCTTCAAAGATCGGAGTTATTATTCTACTTTAGGTATTCACAAAGAATACACCTTTTGATAGTATGGTTATGAGGGCTTTTTTAATCAACGATATATATTTTTTCATCAACATATTCATCATGAATATAGTTATAATCCTCGCTTCTACCTGAAGGCTGCAATTTTATATCTACAGATATTGTATCTTTTAACTGTTCTGTAAAATCTTTACTATGGATAATTACCATAGAATTCAGTATTAATATAAGAGCTTCTATGATCTGAGAATTAAAGGAACCTACAACACTTAGGTATTATTATCAACATACAGTAAGTTTTAGTATGCAAAGATTCTTCCCCTTGAAATTCATAGAGTCTTTATCTTAGCATCTATTATTCTATTCCTATGATTTGCGTGTATCCTGAAACTGCCAAGGGATTTGGACTTAATGCAAAAGGAATTAGTCAATATATTTACTTTCTCTAAATCTATATCATACATATTTAGGGCTTATTCACTCATATTTCTTGGAAAGGTATTATATATGGACTTTTGAACAAGTATTGAATCTTCTGTATTTGAAGCTAGGGCCTTAGTAGTTCTTTTAAACAATTTGGATCTTTGTTCAATCTACCTATAGGATTATGAACAAAGTCTATATTTTTAGTTGGTATAGTTTCATTTATACCAATCTACACCATTTAAAATTTTACATTTCCTTTTTTTCATCTTCGAAACTATTAAATCTGGCTCTTAATTTCTTACCAAATTCTTGTCCTCTATTTTTCGTTTATTTGTCATTTTCTTTGCTACTGGCTTTGAATAATCATAATTCCATAAGTCGTTATAATATTTCTCCATCTTATATATGACATCTGTTAGAATTGTTAGAGAAGGATTATCATTAAATATAAGTACATCTCTATCCTCTACCAATTCAATTTCCATGTAGAATCCTGTAAAGAAATATTTATCCCCCTATATTTCGACCTCCTATAATGGCAATTTCACTGTCTGCAATTATGGAACTTATCATGTAGTCTATTGTTCCATGTCAAGGTGTCAAAAAATTAAAAGGTTCATAAAGTTTTAATTGAATATTGGGATGTTCTTTAAATGTATATAATAGGTATCACCAAGATCTCCTCTTAAATTATGAAATAATCCATCTAATAAAATTCTTACTTCGATTCCTCTGATCTGCTGCGTCTAAAATACCTCCTAAAAAAGTTTCTGTAGACACTCCATCAGATAAAAGATAATGAAGAAATATCCAAGGTCTTTTTAGCATTTCCCCACAATATTTAGCCTACTTAAATAGGCATCAGTTCTTTCTTCCGCACAAGGGCTACTCTATCTTGTCCTGAGTCCTCTATAAATGATTCATTTCTAAGTTGGTAAATTCCTCTATATTGTTTTTCTTTAGGTTTATGAATAGCAAATATTAATATGGAGAAATATGAATATATATATTAAATAGATATTAAAAATCTTTTTAGAAATTGTTTTTAAGTATATTTTTGTTAGTCAATTTTTCACCCCTCTTTAATCACAGGTATTAATCCGATTTTTTTCATATCCTCATTTAAAATAATAAAACTATTAGCAATTTCAGCTGAAATGCTAATAGTTTTTATATCATTTGGCAATAAATTTAAAACTGTCAACTGCGAGGATGCTTTTTTACAATATCATTGTCAATAACTCTTTAGCTGTACTTTTGATTTTTTGGAGCCAAGGCTTCAAAAATCGGATTTATTATATCATCTCCAAAAATGCATTTATTCTGGTGTTTATCTTGCCCCACATCTAACTTTGAATAATCTGTTTCAATATATAGATATGGTTTATCCTTCTTCTCTGTTACAAACCTTTTTATATTATATGACTCTACATTACTGTATGACAGGCTTGAAGGACTACTTCTATTACTCCATCAATTTCATATTCATCTATCATTTACTCTAAGGCTTCAAATCTCCTTGGGTTTGGCGTCATAACAGAACAACTTACATTTAAATATTTTTCTGTTAAGGGCATCTATTGGGTCTATGGTTTCCATCAACTAAAAAGCTAGCTTTTTCATCTTAATCCACTACAAGTTTTCAAAAGCAACTATATCCGCTCCTGAATCCTCTATGGTTTTTAGAACCTTTTCCCTTACTCCCTCCTACAGGGCAGCCAGTAATAAGTATCCTCGGTCTATTTGACTTTGTTCCTTTTAATTCGCTTTCATATTTCTTTCTTAACTCTTTAGTTCTTTCTTCTATAAAGTCACATTGAGCTTTTCTATCGAATTGAAAACCT